>CAYUFY010000001.1:0-52497 GCA_964443795.1 uncultured Anaerolineales bacterium
CCTCTCACCATGACGATAGGGCTGTCATCGGGAGAGGGGGAGTCATGTGACTTAGGGTCGGTTAAAAAACAACTTGACGATTTCAGAATATGCCTGACACTGATGGGATGGCGCTACTGCGCTATTCCACTTCTACAAGGAGAGAACTTGTATGCTCAGAAACCAGACAAATCGGCTGTTACATAAGTGTGGCTGTCGGGTATGTCAACAACACCCCTACAGTAGCGTTGCCCGCGAACATCGGGCCATCAATCGCATCATGCTCACGCTCAACGAAAAAAATCGGCGGCGGTTTGCGGGGGTGTTGGCCCAGCAATGGGGACGCGGTGGGGTGCAGTGCGTCATTGAGATTACAGGTCTCAGTCGGAATACCATTGCACGTGGTGGTGATGAAACCCAACGCTTGGAGCCCAAGCCGGTTGCGTCGCGCATCCGGCAAATGGGGGGTGGACGGACGCTGGCTGAAAAAATTATCCCGGTTTGGAAGCGGCGCTGACTGAGTTGCTGAAAGATGCCACGGCCGGCGATCCGATCACAGGCATCAACTGGACCAACAAAACGTTACGCCAATTGAGCCGCCAATTGGCGCGTCGCGGAATGCCCGTGAGCTACGGGACGGTGCGGCGGTTGTTGCGGAAACGCGGCTATCGTTTGCGGGTCAACCGCAAGCGGCTGTCCAAGACCGCCCATCCACTCCGGGATCGTCAAATGCGCTATGTGGCGAAAGTGCGAAATGCCTTTTTGCGCGCTGGAAACCCGGTGATTAGCGTGGATACCAAGCAACGGGAATTGATAGGCAATTTCAAAAATGCTGGCCGCACTTGGCGGCAAACGGCGCAGGAGGTTTTGCAGGATGATTATCCGAGCCTCGCGGAAGGCGTGGCGATTCCGTACGGTATCTACGATGTGGCGCATAATCATGGCTGGGTCATGGTCGGCACCTCCCATCAAACGCCAGCCTTCGCGATTGCGGCCATCCGCCGCTGGTGGTTGGGGCGCGGGCGTATTCTGTTTCCCCATGCCCAAGAACTGTTGATTGAAGCCGATGCGGGGGGCGCAAACGGCTATCGCTCGGTGCTGTGGCACTGGGGCTTGCAACAATTGGCGGACGAATTTGGTTTGAGCATCACAGTCACGCATTTGCCCACCGGCGCCTCTAAATGGAATCTGATTGAGCATCGGCTATTTGCCTTCATTAGTAAAAACTGGGCCGGTCAGCCCTTGGTCAGTTACGAGACCATCCTGAAATTTATCCGCACCACCAAAACACAAATGGGTTTGCAGTGCCAAGCCTATTTAGACAGAAAGGTCTACCCAACCGGTGCGAAACTCACCCTGCACCAGAAATCCCAAATCAATATGACACGACATCGCATTTTGCCAAAATGGAATTACACCATCAAGCCGCAGACACATTGCTAGAAACCGTCAAGTTATTTTTTAACGAACCCTTAGTGAGGCATACGCCCCCCGCTCCTGGATGCCGTTTTTCGCGTTCAGGAGCGGAGGTTAGCATGAGTCTCACCCCCCGGCCGCCTCTCACCATGACGATAGGGCTGTCATCGGGAGAGGGGGAGTCATGTGACTTAGTGAGGCATATTCCCCCCGCTCCTGAACGCTGTTTTTCGCGTTCAGGAGCGGGGGGCCGGGGGGGTGAGGCGTGAACTCCATCTCCCGTCTCCGCCTCGACCACAACTTCATGTCCAACGTCGCCGCGTGGGAAAAACTCCCCGCCCGCGACGCGCGCTATGCGCCGTTTCCTCACAACCTTCACTTTTCACTTATCACTGCCCTTAAGCAACTTGGCATTGAGTCCCTCTACTCCCACCAAGCCCTCGCCCTCACCGCCGCCCTCAACGGCGAAAACGTGGTGGTCACCACCGGCACCGCCTCGGGCAAGACGCTCTGCTACAACCTGCCCGTCCTCAACACGCTCCTCACCTCGCCGCAATCCCGCGCGCTCTACCTCTTCCCCACCAAAGCCCTCGCCCAAGACCAAGCCGACGAACTTTCCCAATTCTCCAATTCTCTAATCGCCAATTACCAATTACCAATTACCGTTCGCACTTACGACGGCGACACCCCTCAATCCCAGCGCAGTGCCATTCGCAAGACCGCCGCCATCCTCATCTCCAACCCCGATATGCTTCACATGGGCATCCTGCCGCACCACACCAAGTGGGCTGACTTCCTCACCAACTTGCGCTACGTCGTCCTCGATGAACTCCATGTCTATCGCGGGGTGTTCGGCTCGCACATGGCCAACGTCCTGCGTCGCCTCAAACGCCTGTGCGCGTTCTACGGTGCCTCGCCCCAATTCATCTGCGCCTCCGCGACAATTACTAATTACCAATTACATTCCGAGAAATTAATTGAAGCCCCCGTCACCGCCATCACCGCTGACGGCTCCCCGCGCGCCGAAAAACACTTCATCATCTACAACCCGCCCCTGCTCGACCCGGCTCTCGGTCTGCGCCGCTCGTATCTTTTGGAGACGCAACGCCTCGCGGGTGAGTTGATGAAGGACGATGTGCAAACGGCGATATTTGCCCGCACCCGCAACGCCACCGAGATTCTCCTCGGCTACACCCGCGACGAAGCCCGACAACAGGGCCGCGACCCGGCGGGGGTGCGCGGTTACCGGGGCGGCTACCTGCCCCTCGAGCGGCGCGATATCGAGCGCGGTCTGCGTGAGGGCACGGTGCGAACCGTCGTCGCCACCAACGCCCTCGAACTCGGCGTGGATATTGGGCAGATGGGCGCGGTTATCATGGCGGGCTACCCTGGCACCATCGCGTCCGCGTGGCAACAAGCGGGCCGCGCGGGTCGCCGCGCCACCGTCGAGGCCAGCCTCGCCCTGCTGGTCGCCTCCGCCGCGCCCCTCGACCAGTTCCTCGCCACGCATCCCCGCTATCTCTTCGAGACCACGCCCGAGCACGCCCTCATCAACCCCGACAACCTCGCGCTCCTCCTCAGCCATTTGCGTTGCGCCGTGTTTGAACTGCCCTTCAAGTCCGGCGAATCTTTTGGCGCCTTCACCGAGGTGGAAGAACTTCTGCAAGTCCTCGTCGAAGATGGCGACCTGCATCACTCGGGCAACACCTATCGCTGGGTCGCCGACACCTACCCCGCCGACTCGGTCTCGCTCCGCTCGGCGGGCGCCGACCAAATTGTGATTCAAGAAACGCGCGCGGGCCGCCCCAACATCATCGGCGAAGTAGACCGCGCCACCGCGCCGGTGCGGGTTCACGAAGGCGCGGTCTATTTGCACGAAGGCCGCCAATACCTCGTCACCCGCCTCGATTGGGATAACGCCATTGCCGAAGTCCAGCCCTCCGATGTGGATTACTTCACCGAAGCCTCCGAAGCTGTTGATATTGCTGTCGTGAATGTCCACGATGCTTTCTCCCCTCTCCCAGCGGGAGAGGGGCCGGGGGTGAGGGCAAGTTACGCCCACGGCGAGTTATTAGTCACCTCCCTCCCCGCCTCCTTCCGCCGCGTCAAACGCTACACGCACGAAACCCTCGGCTACGGCCAAATAGATTTGCCCGCCCGCGAATTCCAGACCACCGGCTATTGGCTGTGGATTCCGAAACCGCTTGTCGAACAACTCGCCGCCGAAGGCATCCTCGTGGCCCCCAACAATTACGGCCCCAACTGGCAACAGCAACGCAACGCGGCGCGTGCGCGTGATGGTTATCATTGTCAGCAATGCGGGAAAGAAGAACCCTCCCCCATTTCGCGCTCTTCCGAAATGGGGGAGGGCAGGGTGGGGGTTGGGGGTCACGACGTCCACCACCTCATCCCCTTCCGCACCTTCGGCTATGTCCCCGGCCTCAACGACAACTATGTGCAAGCCAACGACCTCAGCAACCTCATCACCCTCTGCCGCGCCTGTCATCGCCGCGCCGAAATGAGTCGCGGCACCCAAACCGCGCTCGGCGGCCTCGCCCATGCCCTCGGCAACCTCGCGCCCCTCTTCCTCATGTGCGACCCGCGCGACCTGGGCGTGCTCAGTGAGAGTCATTCCCAAGAAACCGGCGCGCCCACCATCACCCTTTACGATTTGATTCCCGAAGGCCTCGGCTTCGCCGGACAACTCTACGACCTCCACGCCGAACTCCTGCGCGGGGCCTACGATCTCATCCGCGCCTGCCCCTGCCGCGACGGTTGCCCGGCCTGCGTCGGCCCCGTCGGCCTCGAAATCACCGACACCAAAACCCTCGCCCGCCGCCTCGCCGAGAGATTGGTACAATGAAGCCCACTGATAACTGCTCACTGATGACTGTTCACCAAATTACTAATCACTAATTACCAATCCCCTAATCACTCCCATGTCCCTCACACCCCTCGGCCCTATCGTCCGCCTCCAAATCCAACAGACCAAACTCAAAATCGGCGACAAGCCCAATCGGCGCTACGACCCTGCCGGTATCCTCTCTGTCCCCGAAATGATTCTCACCCCGCGCGGCGCCGAAACCCGCCTTGCCAACGGTGATCCCTTCCTCGATCAGCATCACATGGATCGCGCCGACACGCACAACATCAATGGCACCAACAACCTCTCGGTGAGCTTCACCTCCCACTACGCCGCCATCCGCGCCGAGTTCGGCGACCAACCGCACCTCTTCGATGGGTGCGCCGGAGAAAACATCCTCATCGAAACTTCTCAACACCTCACCGAAGCCATGCTCGCCGACGGTGTCTATATCCAAACTGCCAGCGCGCCCGACCCCATCCGCCTTCATCAAGTCATCAATGCTCCGCCCTGTCGCCCCTTCAGCGGCTACGTCCTGGGCGGCACCGAGGCCTCGGTCAAAGAAACCCTGCAATTCCTTAATCAGGGCATCCGTGGGTTCTACTGCACCCTCGCGCATGTCAGCCCCATCACCCTTCGCGTCGGCGACCTCGCCCTCATCTCTACCGGAGCCTAATATGCAACGCCTCATTTTGTTTTTGATGATTTGCGCCCTCGCGCTGGCGGCGTGCGGCGCCCCCGCGACGACTGCGCCCCCCGAGCCGACTCGTTTACCCCAACCGACTCAAGCGCCCCCCACCGCGCCGCCCCCCTCCCCAACGGCTGGTCCGCCAACTTTAACCAGCGCCCCCGCGGCCTCGCCCATCCCCAGCGATACCCCGGCCCCCAACACCGTTCCTACCACCGCGCC
Organism: uncultured Anaerolineales bacterium; assembly: GCA_964443795.1. GTDB lineage: Bacteria > Chloroflexota > Anaerolineae > Anaerolineales > UBA6663 > DATDRS01. Next base: position 5,169 of record CAYUFY010000001.1, read on the forward strand.
AGCTACTGACCCCATCACCCACCTCAGCGCGGGCACGGCCATCACCGTCACCGACATTCACATGCTGGATGCGACCACCGGCTGGGCCATTGGCGGCCTCGTCCTTGGCGACCACATCTTCACCACCAAAAATGGCGGCCAAACCTGGCGCGATGTCACCCCGCCCGAACCCGCCGCCGCCCCCGAAACCCCGAACGCCACCGTGGGTTACTTCATGGATACGAACACGGCGTGGGTCGTCTACGGTAACTTCAACGGCGGCCAAACCTCAGCCAGCGTTTGGCGCACCACCGATGGCGGCGCGACCTGGCTCCCCGGCGCTCATTTATATTGGGAAGAAATTGGTGACTACTTTGACCCCACCGACATTCAATTCCTCGACTCCCAAACCGGCTATGTCCTGGTCCATTTGGGGGTGGGCATGATGCACGATTATGTCGCGCTCTACTTCACCCCCGATGGCGGCGCGAGTTGGGCGCGCGTGGTTGATCCCACCGTCGCCAACCTCACCATGAGTTGTGAAAAGACCGGCGTGGTCTTTGCGGACGCGCAACATGGCCTGATCACCGGCGATTGTCATGGGGTAGCCCCCGGCGTTTTACTACAAGTGACTAATGACGGTGGCGCGACCTGGTCGAACCCCGAACTCGCCCCGCCCGCCGCCAACCCCACGCTCTTCACCGACCAGAACATCGGTTGCGGCACCTATAACCCCGCGCTCTTCGGCCAAACCGGCGCGCTCGTCGTGCGCTGTTCCTTCTTCACCGCCGACCCCATCCGCAGTGAGTCCTACCTCTACACCACCACCGATGGTGGCCAGACGTGGGCGCTTTCAGCCACCGCCTTGCCCATGGGTTCCGCCTCCGTGACATTCCTCAACGCCACCACCGCCTGGGCACAATCCACCGCCGACCCCAACAATCCCACTGCCCCCCTCGACATCTACCAAACCCTCGACAGCGGCGCGAAGTGGACCAAAGTCGGCACGGCCACCTGGAGCGGTATCTTCAACTTCATCAACGCCCAAACCGGCTGGGCCGTCGCCCAAGCAGGCGAATCTTTGGCGCTCGTCTCCACCGCCAATGCAGGCAAAAAATGGAGCCTGCTCAAGCCGCAAGTGGGGCCGTAGCAAACTATCCGCTGGCAACACGGTGAACCAAATAAAAAGCCGCGCAGGTGAGTCTGCGCGGCTTTTGTTTTCTACTGCAGTTTGAGTTGTACTGTATGTTGTAGCCTAACGTTCCGCGTCGTTTGCGGAGCAAAATCCACTGCACGCGGGGGTTGGGCGCGCCATAATCCGGAAATAATCGCAATGTCCCTAACTACTCGACCGCCTGACCACCCACCTAATACGCCGTCCAGCCCGCCTTTAACTCCACATCAAACTTCCCACTCTGCACTTCCAGTTCATCCACCACGCCCACCGTGGCGAGGTCAATGGGGACGAACTTGACCCCGGGCAGAGCCAGCGAGGCCTCGCGGGCGCGCACCATCACCACCAGATCACCCGGCCCGGCGTGGACGGTGTCGGCGGTCACTTGCACCCGCCCCACCGGTTCCAGTTTTTTATTGAGCGGCTGAACCGTGAGCAGTTTAACGCCGTCGAGGTCGGGGTATTTGAGCGTGCAAACGGCGGAACCAAGGATGCGACCGAGGAGCATTGGGTGATTTGGTTATTGAGTTATTGGGTCATTGAGCCAATGACCCAATAGCCCAATCGCGCTCTATCACTTCAAGTTTTGCACCACGCGTGTTACCACCGCGTCCAGCAATTTCGCGTCCACTTCACTGCCGAGACGGGCGAGGACGGCGGCTTTGACGCGGTGGATGAGTTCGGCGGTGGCCGCGTCGGCGGGGTGGGCGGCGCTCGGGCGGGTGAGGCGCAGACCGTGCTTGAGCGCCAACTCGCGCCCCACGTCGGTCAGCACCACGTCGTCGTTAATCTCCAGCGCGGTCACGCCCCGGTCGAGCAGGTTTTGAATGTCACGTTCGGTGTAGAAGGTTTTAGCCATAAAGTCGTCCTTCGATTGGCACGGGGGCGGGGGAGCAAGGGAGCAGGGGAGATTTTTCTCTCGCGCTCCCCTGCCCCCCGGCTCCGCTGCTTATTTTCCAGCCTGCCCTTCCAACTCCTCAATCGCCTTCACCGCCGCATTGCGCGCGGTGACAATTTCGGCCTCGGAGCCAGAGAGCCACATCCGGCCAAAGCGCCCAACCGACGAGACGTGCAGGATTTTGATACTCGCGCCTTTCTCCGCTTCGTTGCAGGCGTAGTTGATATAGGCCGCTGGCGCGCATTCCAGAATCAACATGGTTTCGCCGGGGACGAGCATGGAGCCGCGCCGGAAGCGGTTGAGCAACTGCGCCTGATACGGGTCCACATTTGTAATAATCTGCACCGAGGCGATGATGGGCTTGATGCGGTCTTGGATGGATAACCCCAGCCGCTCTAACACCACGCGCCCGGCCTCCAGCACTTCGGCCTGCGATTTGGAGTGGACTTCAAACATGCCGAATTCGCGCTCGACGAGTTGCGCGCCCGGGCGGGCCTCGGTGGCCTTGACGGCGATATCCACCAACCGGAAGGCTTCGTTGCCCGGCGCGACCTCGACATACAGCGAGGCCATACCCTCGGTGGGCAAGTCGCCCTGGGTAATCGTGCCCACGAATGCTGCATATTGTGGTTGCATCCGGTCGAGATAAGAATAAACACGAAGTTGGAATTGGTCGGCCATGAATAAACTCCCAAAGGCAAACTCTAAATTTCAAACTTCAAACGCTGATTGATTTTGAAATTTGAGATTTGAAGTTTGAAATTAATTGTGCATCGCAATCCCTAACGGCGTAATAAACAACGGGTTGCCGGGGAGTTGCGTCTTTACCCCGGTAATTTCTTCGATAACGGCGGCCATGCCCGGAAAGGCGCAGGTGCCGCCGACGAGGTAAATGGTCTCCACCGGGTGGTCGGCGATGTGCCGCCGGACAATGGTGCCAACTTTTTCCATCACCGGGCGGATGACTGGGAACAACGCCGTTTGTTGCGCCGGGTCTTTCTTGAGCGTCTCGGCCCGCTCAAAGGTGATGTTTTTGGCCCCGGCGATGACGAGCGAGAAATGGGTGCCGCCGGTTGCTTCATCGGCAGTATATATCACTTGCCCGTCGCGCAAAACTGCCACGCCGGTCGTTCCGCCGCCCACATCCACAATTGCGCCGTCGCGGATTTGCAGGACATTGTTGGCGGCGGTGGGTTCGTCCACCAGCCCAGTGCAGTCCAGCCCGGCGGCGTGTAACACGTTGGCCGTGGCCCGCACTTCGGCTTGCGGCACCCCTGGCGGGTAACCCGAGGCCCCCGTCACCAGTTCCAAGCCCAGGCGTTCTTCCACCCGGCGCTTCAATTGCCGCAATAATTCCACCGCGCCCACAAAATCCACCACCAAACCATCGCGCACGACTTGCGCGAATTGATACGCCCCGCCGATGGGTTGATAGTGTTCATCGAGCACCATCAGCACGGTGTAGGCCGTGCCGAGGTCCACGCCGACATGCACCGGGCCGCGATACTGGCCGTTGCGGTGTTCCCCGGCCATGATGCTGTCGGTGAGGGTGAGGAGTTGAGCGAGCTGAGCATTCATCGGGATCAGTTTTCCACTGGCACTTGGACAATCTGCTGTTTGCGAAGCAGGAAGTTTACGGCCAGCACCAACGGCACCAAGGTCGCCGCCAGACTGGTATAAGTCATGAGCGCATATCCAAAAGCCGCAAAGACGGCACCGCTGCCGAGGTTGCCCACCGCCGAACTCAAGGCCACCAGCAAATCCATCGCGCCTTGCATCCGGCCCCGCTCGGCTAATGTGAGCACATCAGTGAGCAGGGTGCCGCCCGCCACATAGCAAAAATTCCAGCCCATGCCCAACAGGAACAGCGCCACCCCCATCGGCACGACATCTGGTGAGAGCGGCGCGACGAGGCAGGCCACGATGAGGATGCCGGCCCCGGCCACGATGATTTGCGCGCGCCCAAACCGATCCACCAATTTGCCTGAGAAGAGCGACGGGCCGAACATGCCAATGGTGTGGAACATGATGACATAGCCGATATCGTCGAGGTTGTGACCGTGCCCTTTCATGTGCAGGGAGGTGATGGCCATGATCATCACCATGACCAACTGACCGAGAGCCATGGCGGCGATGGCCAGTTGGATGCCGGGCAGTCTGAGGAGCGCGGGGATGGAACGCACCGGGCCGGTGGCCGCGTGCGGCTCCTCGGGGGCGAGTTCACGCCCGATATCGCGCGGGTCGGGGCGCAGGAAGGTGAAGATGAGTGCCCCGCCGAGGATGAAGAGCCCCATGCTGGCGAACCACGGCCCGACGAGCGGATTGACTTCAAGGGATTCGGCCCAGCGCCCCATGGGGCCGACCAGGTTGGGGCCGAGAATGGCGCCCACGGTGCCCCCGAGCACCACCAAACTGATGGCGCTCCCCCGCTCGGCGGGCAGGTGCATTTCGGCGGCGGCGTAGCGCCCCAAATCGCTAAAGCCTTGGGCCACGCCCATCAAGATAAACCCGAGGCAGAAGAGGCCGAAGGAATGGTTGAGGATGGCGACCCCGCAAATGAGCGCGCCCACACTCCCGAACCCAAAACCCAGCGTCAGCCCCGGCCGCCGCCCGACCCGTTCCATAAGCCGCGCGGCGGGGTAAGCCGCGAGGGCATTGCCCAGTAAGTAGATTGCGCCCGGCACTCCGGCCAGCGCCTTCTGGCCGCTGAGTTCAGCGCCCACCAGGGTGCCAATGGTGGCGCCCGCAATGTAACCGGCCGAAGCCAAACTGCGGCTGAAGAATAACACCCAGGTGAGACGACTTCGGTGGGCATGAGCAGTGGGCATGAATTCTCCTCAGAGGTTGTTTCTTAAAGGCTACCTATCTATACAATGTCATGCTGAGCGAAGCGAAGCATCGCTACGGTGGCTCTGTTTTGCGCTTATCCAAGGTAGCGACCCTTCGCTTCGCTCAGGGTGACAAGCCTTAAGAGCGACTTAAGAAACACTCTCTCAAGTGGGTGGGCTAAACCGCACCGCTGGTACAAACAAGAGCGCCGGGGTTAAGACCCCGGCGCACGGGCAAGCAGGGCTGGGCAACCGCTCAACGTGGGGTGGGGAACAATCTTTCCAGGCGTTCGCAGATGAGCCGCAGGGTGCGCCATTCGCGGCGGGCGCAGAAAATCTCGGCGAGCCGCGCCAGCAGGTCGGGGTCAGCGTCCGGGCGGGCGGCGTAATCGGCGTAGGCCCGCGCGGCTTCGTCGTCCATGCGGCTGGTGCGCAAATAGGCGCGGGCGAGTTGCGACAGTCGCTCGGTCTTCTCGGTTTCAATGGCGGTGTTTTTGTTTTTGGCTTCCTCGGCGTACAGGCGGACGCGCTCCAGGGCTTGCAGGAATTCCTCGCCGCTGAAGGGCTTGACCAGATACTCCCGCACCCCGGCGGCCATGGCTTTGCGCAACATCTCGCGGTCGCCTTCCGATGACATGATCATGCACACGGTGGCCGGGCTGACTTCGGCAATGGTGCGGATGGCGGTTAGGCCATCCAGACGCGGCATGTTGATATCCATCAGGGCCACATCGGGTTGATGTTGCCGCGCCATTTCCACCGCCTCGGCGCCGTCGCGCGCCACGGCCACCACCTGAATCCCCTCTTCGAAGATCAGGATGGCATGGATGCTTTTGCGGAATTCGGCTGAATCATCCGCAATGAGAACGCGTATAGGAGCAGACATACTAAACAAGCCCAAAATCCCAATGACAAAATCCCAAAATCAGGCCATCGTTTGAGATTTGGAATTTGGGATTTGTGATTTTGACTAACTGCTTTTGCCGCCGAACCCGCCCTTGCTGTTCTTGGGCAGGATCATTTCCACGTCTGAGTGCGGGCGCGGGATGACATGGACGGACACGAGTTCACCCACGCGCTTGGCGGCGGCGGCCCCAGCGTCGGTGGCGGCTTTGACCGCGCCGACATCGCCGCGCACCATCACGGTGACAAAGCCACCGCCAACATACTCACTCCCGATGAGAGTGACATTGGCCGCTTTGACCATGGCATCGGCGGCTTCAATCGCGCCAATCAATCCTTTGGTCTCGACCATTCCAAGCGCAATCATGGCGATATCTACGGGCATGGCTTATTTCTCCTTAGGTTATTGTTGATATACAAGCAGGCATTAGTAAAGGGTAATTACTAATTACTTTTCAATTCGGCCAACACGCGGCGTACAATCTCGTCAATCTTCTCTGCTTCGGCGCCCACCGGGGGCCGGGCGGCGCGGCGCAGTTGGCTGGGGTCGTCGGTGGCGCCGGGCAGTAGCGCGGCCTCCGGCGGTGGGTTCAATTCGTAGGCCAGTCGCTTCACATTATACATATGATGCACGGTAATGTTGTCGCCCGTCATCGCGCCGCCGATCCCGCCGGGGCCGAGCGTCATGGAAGGCATCACGCCGGTGGTCATGCCGGTCGCGCCGAGTGTGCCCCAGGTGTTCACCAGAATGCGGAACACCGGCTTCTCCAGCCCAAACCGCATAATGATTTGATCGTCCTGCGCGTGGATGACGAGCGAATGCCCGCGCCCACCGTAGTTGATGAGTTCGATGCACTGCTCGCACCCGGCTTCCCAGCCATCGGCTTCGTACCAGCCGAGGACGGTGGTGAGTTTCTCGCCCGAGAGCGGTTCGGCCGGCCCGACGGCTTTGAGTTTGGCGACGAGAATCCGGGCCGAGGCGGGGACGCTGATCCCGCACGCTTGCGCCAGTTGTTGCGGACTCTGGCCGACCATGCGCGGGTTGATGAGCGGCCCATTGGGGAACAGCAACCCCGCGAGGGCGCGGGCCTGCGCGTCGTCCACAAAATACGCGCCCTCCGCCTTCATCAATTCTTCCAACTGTGCGGCGATGGGGCGGTCGGCCACTACCGCCTGCTCGGTGGCGCAAATCACCGAATGGTCAAAGGCTTTGGAAGCGACGATGTATTTAGCGGCGCGCCGCAGGTCGGCGGACCGATCCACATACACCGGGACGTTGCCCGGGCCTACACCGTAAGCCGGTTTCCCGACCGAGTGCGCGGCCCGCACCATCTCGCTCCCGCCGGTGGCGAGGATGAGGGCTACATATTTATGCTTCATCAATTCTTGCGTACCGGGCAGGGTCACGAGGCTCATGCATCCCACCAGGCCCGGCGGCATGCCCGCCCGCACACCCGCCTCGACCATGAGACGCGTGGTTTCCACACAGCACTTGGCCGCGGAGGGGTGGGGCGCGACGACAATGCCATTGCGCGCCTTAACCGCGATCAAAATCTTGAACATGGTGGTCGAGGTGGGGTTGGTGCTGGGGGTGAGCGCGGCCACTACGCCCATGGGCCAGGCGATGTCGTAAAGCTTTTTCTTGGGGTCGTGTTTCACCACGCCCACCGTGGGAATGTCTTTAATGGCGTCCCACAAAATTCTGGAGGAGAGGAGGTTCTTGAGGGTCTTGTGTTCCGGCACGCCATAGCCGGTTTCTTCGGCGGCCAGGCGCCCCAAGCGCTCAGCGGCGGCCGAGGCGGCCTCGGCCATGGCCTGACAAATGCGGTCTACCTCGGCTTGCGAGGCATGGAGGAACTGCTTTTGGGCCTCGCGCGCGGCAACCGCGAGGGTGCGAGCTTCCTGGATGGATTGAAGGTCTTTGTCAAAATCGGCCATGCGTCACCGGTGACTAAATAGGTTGGAAAAAGGTTGTAATAGTATACACAAGGCTATCAGTAGAGTCGAATGGTTGGGGTCAGGGCGTCTCGCGCAACTGGCAGGAGAATAATTGGCCCGCCGGGCAAACGACTTCAACGGGTTGTTCGGTGCGGAGTTGGCCGGGGAGTTTTTGGTCGAGATTGATAAAGAGATGCCCTTGGCGGATGGAGACTGCATATTGATCAATGTCATGTGGCGTCCAGGCAGAAGAGGGTTTTGGTGAGTATAACAACAACATCCCGGTGATGGTCCATTTGTAGCCCGAGCACGGGTCTTCAAACCGATTGTTTGTCGGAACCCAGACGTATTTGTAATGACACGGCCCGGCGTAACGATTAAACGCCACCACTTTGTCGGGCAAGCGGACGATAACCAGTGAGATGGTGTTGCCGTTTGATCCGGTCACGCCTTGATACTGCGGTGCGTTGAGGGGAAAGTCATCAATCTCCCCCAGGTCAAAGATTTGCGGCGCGGGTAGCACGAACCAGAAAATGACTCCGGCCAGCGCAAGACACATAAGCGCCAATGTCGCGCCAAAAAAGTAATACGCGCCTTCGCGCCAGGTTACGGATTGAGTCAAATGTGTGGCGGTCATCTCAACACCGGCCCTTAGCTATCGGCTAAGATTTTCTAAATGTTACTTTCCCGCTGACCTCCAATGAATCAATCACCGCCATGATCACCGCATCCACCGGGGTGTCTTTGGTGATGTTGGTTTGCCGGGCCGAGGAACCGGCGGCCACGAGGACGAGATCGCCCGTCCCGGCGTCCACCGAGTCCACGGCGACGTACGGTTTGCCGACGGGTTGGCCGCTTTCATCGGCTTCGCGGACGATGAGCAGTTTGCGGCCGACGAGTTTTTCATCTTTGATAGTGGCGACGGTGGAGCCGATGACGCGTGCGATTTGCATGAGATGGCCTTTAGTGTTTTTCAACAGATGTAACTGATGTCGCAGATGATTTTGGATTTATCACCCGGTAAATCCGTTCCATCCGTTGATGACGTTTCAAACTCGCCGCCGACCGTTGGTGGGGCGGGGCCGCGCGCTTGGTTTGCGTGCTTCCGCGCGGGCGCGGAGGGAAGCTTCGCGGCGCAAATCGGCTTCCGGGCCGAGCATCAATTCCAGTTGGTCGAGCGCCGCGTTATCATATTCCCGTTGGCCGCAAAAATCGCACACCCACGCTGGGAAGTCGGGGATGGTGATGAATTGGCCTTCGAACCAGTGGGCAAAGACCACCGCGCGGGGTTGCAGGGTGCCGATCTGGCAATGGGGGCAAACGAATTGCGGTAGTTCGCTGGGGAACATTAGTATTTGCCTCCGGTGGCGGGCGCGGCCTCGCCCTGAATGATTTTGACGCCCGCGCTTGCGCCGAGGCGCGTGGCCCCGGCGGCCACGAAGGCTTCGGCGTCGGCTTTGGTGCGCACGCCCCCGGCGGCTTTCACGCCCATCCGCGGCCCGACGGTGCGGCGCATGAGGGCCACATCGGCCACGGTCGCGCCGCCCGAGGCAAAGCCGGTGGAGGTCTTGACGAAATCGGCGTGACATTCTTTGGAGATCAGACACGCGGCGATTTTTTCCTCGTCGGTGAGCAGGGCGGCTTCGATGATGACTTTGACGAGGACGGGCTTGGCGTGGCAGACGCGCACGACCGCGCGGATGTCGCGGGCGACGTGTTCATAATCCTTGCTCTTGAGCGCGCCGATATTGATGACCATGTCAATTTCGGTGGCGCCCTGGTCAATGGCGAGTTGGGCTTCGTAGGCTTTCACTTCGGGCGGGGTGGCGCCCAGCGGAAAACCCACGACTGTGCAGACAGCCACGTTGGAGCCTTTGAGTAGTTGCGCAGCCAGCGCCACATGGGTGGGGTTAACGCAGACGGCGGCGAAGTTGTGTTTACGCGCCTCGTAGCATAGTTGAGCAATCTGGTCGGGGGTGGCCTCGGGTTTGAGCAGGGTATGGTCTATGAGGGCGGCGAGGTTGGGGTTGGCCGGGGTGGCGCCCAGACCAGCGGCCAGCCGTTCGGCTCCGGCTTGCACGATCAGTTCCACTTTATCGCCGCAGTGACGGATGCAGTGGCCTGCGCCACATTCCTCGGTGCAGGCGTCGGCGGCGGTCCCGCGCTGTTCTTCTTCGGCCAGCGCCAGCAGGACCTGGCGGGTGACGAGTTCAACAATTTTTTCGACAGTGTGTGAATCGGTGGGCATGGGGTTAGTCGGCAAAGATATCGGTGACGGTGCAGGTAAAGCCGGGCAAGACCGCGGATTGAATAGCGGCATCCTCTTCGTACAACTCTTCCGCATACTGACCCTCTCGCAACCGTAAAACTTCCACCGTTCGATCCCCGGGGCTGATAATCCAATATTCCGGGACTTGAAAACGGGCGTAGAGGGCGCGTTTTATGACCCGATCAATCCGCATACTGCCGGGTGAGAGAATTTCAATCACCAAGTCAGGCGCACCGTGGAAGTTCTTTGGGGTGAAGCGCTCGCGATGTTCAGTGCTGGCGAAGATAATATCCGGTTGAACTATTTCGGTCTCAGATAAAACCACATCGAACGGCGCAAGTTGGACTTTCCCTTTTTGGGTTTGCCTTGCCCAAGCCCGCAAAAGCATATAGAGATTACCGAGAACAACCTGATGAAAATCAGTTGGACTGGGTGACATGATTTTTTCTCCCGCGATGATAGTGAAGTACTCGCCCGGGCGGGTCTCGCGTAAATAGCGCTCGTAATTCCAAGCGGCTTCGGTGGTGGGCCGGAGAGAGGGGACACGCTCGATCATCAGTATCACGCGGTCTTCAAAAAACGCTTCTCAATTTCAAGAACTTTATCCACGCGCTTTTGGTGGCGTCCGCCGCCAAAGGGGGTGGCGAGCCAGGTCTGCACGATTTGTTGGGCGAGGTTGACGCCAATCAATCCCGCGCCCAGGGTGAGCACGTTGGCATCGTTGTGCTCGCGGCTGTTGATGGCGGTGGCATGATCGTAGCACAGGGCGGCGCGCACGCCCGGCACTTTGTTGGCGGCCATGGCACTCCCAATGCCCGCGCCATCCACCACAATGCCGCGCCAGGCCTCGCCCGTACTCACCAGCCGCGCCACTGCGTAGGCCAGATCGGGATAATCCACAGCATCAGTGGAGTGCGTGCCACAGTCTACTACCGGATAACCCAGACTGGCAATAAATTCTTTGAGGATCTGTTTGAGGGCGAAGCCGCCGTGGTCCGCGCCCAAAGCGATGGGGCCGGAACCGGCGGGGGAGGCGCTCCGCGCGGCGGGCGCGGTCTGGCCCAGGGTGCGGTTAACAATGCGCTGTACGATCTCGCGCACTTCGGCTTCAGTCAGATCGCGGGCGGGCATTGGGTTAGTGGGAGCTGGCGTAGGAGTAGTGCGGCACCAATCCCCAGTCTTTATCAAATGGGAAATAGACCAGCACGGCTTTGCCGATGATGTACTTGCGTTCCAGCGGTCCCCAACTGCGCGAGTCGGAGGAGCCATTGCGATTGTCGCCCATCACAAAATATTCGGTGGGGGTGAGCGTCCAGGCACCGCCCGAGAGGGGGGGGGCAGCGATATAGGATTCCTGCAGGGGTTCGTTATTGACGGTTACCACGCCGCCGGAGATCGCCACCGTCTCACCCGGCAGGCCAATGACGCGCTTGATGAAATCCCGGTCAATAGCGAGCGGATAATTGAAGACGATGACATCGCCGCGTTGCGGTTCGCCCAGCATGTATGAAATTTTATCTACCAGCACATACTGGCCCGGATGCACGCTGGGTTCCATGCTGGTGCCCTCGACTTTGAAGCGGCCGGTGGCAAAATTCACGACGGCGTAGATGATGACGGTGAGGAGGACCGTTTCGAGAATTTCCCGCAGGAGGGCTTGCATGGAAGCCGAAACCGTTGGAGGACTCGCCTCCGACGCGGGCGCGAGTCCCAGGGGCGTGGTCGCAACCGAAGAAATTGGCTCCGCCGGGGGAGGGGGATTGGAAACAGCAGGGGCGGCTTCCGGCGAATCGGTCGGGGTGGTGGAAGTGAAAGACAAAGCGAACTCCTAACCTACATTGACTTACTTAAGATTATACGGCGGGTGCAAGGGGAATGGCAAACCCACTGGTTGGCTAGGTGAGATGAGCGGAGGGCGAATCAAAAATGCGGGCAACCCCAAGGGGCGCCCGACCGGAGCAGGGTGGGTCAATCGTTCTTTTTGCGGAAGCTGAGGCGCAACGGCGTGCCGAGGAAACTATATTCGGCGCGGATGCAGTTTTCGAGATACCGTTCGTAGGTGAAATGCACCAATTTGGTGTCGTTAACGTGGAAGAGAAACGTGGGCGGATCCACACGGACTTGAGAAGCGTAATTGATTTTAAGTTGTCGCCCGGCATGGCCCGGCGCGGGGTGGTGGGCCACGGCCTCGCGCACAATCCGATTCAAGTCGGAGGTGGGCACGCGCGAGAGGCGTTCTTCCTGGACTTGCAAGGCGAGGGGCAAAACTTGCTGGGCGCGCTGGCCGGTCTTGGCCGAGATGAATAGCACGGGCACGTAGTCCAGAAAATGCAGAGTCTCGCGGAGTTTGCGGGTGTATTCGGGGAGCGTGTGCTCATCTTTTTCCACGGCGTCCCACTTGTTGACGATCACGACCACGCTTTTCAATTCGTCGAGGATGTAGCCGGCCACATGCGCATCTTGCGCGGTGAATGGTTCGCTGGCATCCACGACCAGCAGGGCCACATCGGCGCGGCCAATGGCCCGGAGCGAGCGCAACACGCTCCACTGCTCCACGCCGGGGTCAATGTGCCCCCGGCGGCGGATGCCGGCGGTGTCAATCAGCACCACGGGGAGGCCATCATAGGTGAGTTGGGTGTCAATCGCGTCGCGGGTGGTGCCGGGGATGGGGCTGACGATGGTCCGCTCTTCACCCAGTAACCGATTGAGCAGGGAGCTTTTGCCCACATTGGGCCGACCGACAATGGCGATTTTCACCGCATCGGTCTCGGCCGTTTCCGTGAGGGGCGGCAGGGCCGCAATGACCGCATCCAGCAAGTCGCCAATGCCCGTGCCGTGCACGGCCGAGATGGCGATGGGTTCGCCCATGCCCAGTTCATAAAACTCCACGGCCTCTTCGCGGCGCTGAAAGTTTTCGGTTTTGTTGACGGCCAGCAACACCGGCGGGCTGAAAGAACCATCGGGCTGGCGGGTTTGGCGGCGGCGCAGAATATTGGCCACTTCCCGGTCGGCGGCGGTGACGCCGGCTTTGACCTCGGTCATGAAGATGACCACGTCGGCATCGGTGATGGCGATTTCAGCCTGGGCGCGGATATGTGGGATGAATTGGGCCGAATCTTCCGAGAGCGGGCTGTCGTCCTGACCGCGCCGGGCGGGCGGCTCAATGCCGCCGGTATCCACAAGATCAAATTTAACCCCGTTCCATTCGGCTTCCGCTACGAGGCGGTCGCGCGTGGTGCCGGGGATGTCATCCACCACCGCCAACCGTTCGCCGGTGAGGCGGTTGAATAAGGAAGACTTGCCGACATTGGGCCGACCGACGATAGCGATAAGAGGTTTCATAAGTAGAGAGAAGAGACAGGGGACGACAGATAACAGACCACAGTGTACCATCTATACTGCGCGCGGTCACAAATTGCGCTTGTGTAGGGCGGGCTTGTCGCCCGCCGGCTTCGGCACAATAAGGGCGTCACGCTACAAGCGTGCCCGACGGAGCCCGCAAACGATGACCGCATTGAGTAGACTAGCCGCGCGGGGCGGTAGAGGTTATGGCTTCTTGGTCGGCGTGGGGGTGATGGGGGTGGGCGTGCCAGTGGTGGCGGGGGTGGGCGTGCTACTCACTTCAATCACCACTTCGATTTGTGTGATCGAAATAATTTCGGCGCGGAGTTTGTTGGGCAAAAGACTCACTTGCGGCGCGATCTGGTAAGTGCCCGGCGCGAGGTTGGTCAGATCGAGAAACACCACCACATCCTCGGGTTTGAGCGCATCCAGCACGGGTAACGGACCCAGCAGGAGCACATCCACGCTGGCGGGGGCCAGTTTGGCGATCAAGCCTGGGCCGAGGCCCTGGGCCACCAGTTGGCGCGGCACGGTGAGACTGCCTTCGATGGCCGCAATGCTCACTTGCACCAATACGCTCTGTTCCCCGACCGGACTAATGCCCACGGGCAGGGAGATGGTTAACCGCTGGGCGATGTCATCACTGGCGTTGGTGATATCCAGCGGTTGGGTTTCCACAAACCCGGCGAGTTCACTGATCTTGAGCGGATCGTTGGAGGACACGGTGATGACCGGGGGGGCCACGGTGATATTGGTGATGCGATACCCGGCGGCGACCTGCCCCTGGGTTACCACTTTAATCGCCACGTCCCGGTAACCCGCTTTTTGTTTGATGAGCATAATCACCTGCGCGGTTGGGGGCGTCAGGGTTAGGCCCTTGACCAGCATGCCCGTGGCATCCACGGGCATCAGGGTGAGCCATTCATTGAAATCCTGCTTGCGACTGCCAAGGCTCACGAGCGCTACAATCTGGCTCACCTGGTCAACGGCTGATGCTGGTCCGGTCACGCTGACCGTGGAGGCCGAAAGATTGGCTGGGCTGGCCTCGTAACCTTGCGCTGGTTCGCCGGTGATCTCAACCTTCAGGGGCAACTCGCGCTGGGCGCGGCTTTCAAACGTCAACCGCAGGGTGGCCGGTTCGAGGTGAATGATGCGCGCGGTGGGGTCATCCAACTGCCAGGTCACCGGGATATCGTGCGTGCCGGGCGTCTGGCCGGCCAAATCGGCCGAGAGATGAATCTGTTCGGCGGTGAGCGCCTCCCAGAATGAGCGTGGGGCGCGAATGGTCACGGTGGCCTCAGTGATGATCTCGCCGACGCGGATGAGGTTGCCGGGCATATTTTGCAGGGTGATGACCACCGGCTCGGTGAATGGCCGCTCTTCGTTGGGGTTTTCCTCGTTGACTGCCACGACCCACACCACGCCGGCCAGCAATAAGGCCAGCAGGAGGGTGCCCACATTGTTCAACCACCAGCGCCCCATCTCAGTCGCCCGCGCTTTCTTTTTTCTTGTCGGGTGGTGGTGCGGGCCGGGCAAACGTTTGCCGCAGGCGGGTGCCGAGCGACAAACTGCCGCGCGGCCGGTAGAAAGCGGTCAGAATGTTTTTGAGTCGGGCCACGTCGAGGCGGCGGATCATGCGCCCATTGTGCGCCACCGAAATGGCGCTGGTCTCTTCCGAGATGACCAGCGCCACGGCATCGCTCACCTCGCTGATGCCGAGGGCCGCGCGGTGCCGCAGACCCATTTGCCGGTCGGTGATGGTCTCGCCCGCAGTGAGCGGCATGATGCACGCCGCCGCCACCACCCGGTCGCCGCGCAGGATGACCGCCCCATCATGGAGCGGCGTGTTGGGGTAGAAAATTTGCAGGAGCAATTCCGGGGTGAGCGTGGCATCGAGACTCACCCCGGTTTCGGCGTAATCCTTGAGGCCGACCTGACGCTCAATGATGATGAGCGCGCCATGGCGCCGCTCGGAGAGCCGCTGGCTGGCGGTGGCAAGCCCCCCCACGATCTGCTCGATGTCGGCGGCCGTTTCATGCCCGCCCAGGCTGAAGGTCGTGCCCGCGCGGCCTAGGCGTTCGAGCGCGCGCCGGATTTCGGGCGCGAAGATGACGGGAATGGAGATGAGTAACGCGGGCAGGGTGCTGCGCAGGAGCCACGAAAAGGCGCGCAGGCGTAGGAAGGTGGTCAGTAAGGCGATGATGACGATGAGGAAGATGATGCCCCGTAAGAGCACGACGGCCTGGGTGCCGCGCACCAGCGCCAACAGCCCATAGATCGTTAATGTGACGAGGAGGATGTCAACAACGCTAAGCCAGTCGAGGCGTGAAAAAAGCAGGGAGATTTCAACCAGAATTTCGTTCACGCGACACGCAAGGGCCAACCATCAGCGCCGGGCGGCTTAACACCGGACCGGTCACCGAGGGGGACAAGCCATCCAATCAAATTCGGGCAGGGAAACCGCCGGTCGTGGAGCGGGCCTGGGCCGCTGACCCCACAGGCCCGACCGGGGCGCGCGCGCTCACGCGGAAATTTGCGCCAGCAGTTCTTTGAATTGTTCCGGGTCGTCGGGGCCGAGCGCGATGATGGTCTTGATGGTTTCGGCGGCCTGGGCGTTCTGCCCGGCGTTGAGCTGGAGCTCGCCGAGTTTTTCATATTGGGTGATGGCGTCGTATTTGCGGCCCATGTCCTGATACATGCGCGCCAGCCGCGCCAGAATGGCCGTCTCCTCGGGATAGGCGGCGCAGAGTTCTTCCAATAGGCTGACGGCTTTGATGGCATTGCGCGCGGAGAGCAGTTGTTTCAAACTGCCATCCAGTTCGGCAATGGCGCCTTTGGGGTTGCCCAGGCGGAAATTGAGATCAATGAGCATCGTGCGCGCTTTTTCGTTGTTGGGATCAAGCACTCGAATTTGCTCATATTCCTTAATGGCCTCGCGCCAATTGAGCAATTGCATATCGAGGTCGCCCAAGTTAAGCAGAATGCGCACGCTCAACGCCGCAGGTAGGTGATTTTCGCGGGCCACATTGAGCGCGTCCATATACGTCGCGTGCGCGGTCGTCAAATCCGTCAGGGCCACATGGGTCTCGGCTAATTCAATCGCCTGCTCGACCGCGTCTTCCAGTTTGCCCTGATCCAAATACATGTCAATCACCCGCATGCGGATATCCAAGTCCAGCGGGTTGAGCCGCATGACTTGTTGCATAATGCGCGTCGCGCGGCCAATTTCGCCGCGTTGCCGATAAGCTTCGGCAATGACCGTGTATTTGGCACTGGCCGCATCGGCTTTATTCTCCGCAGTGAGAATTTCGGCCATGCGTGTATGCAGGGGGAGATAGGTTGGGGAAAAGTGGAGCGCATAGAAGGCTTCTTCCATGGCCGTCGCCCACATCTGTTGCTTCATATAGCGTTCAATATGGCGCATTGACTCAACCGCCTGACCGCCGCCTTCGCTCACCAGTGTATCGGCGAGCGCGGGCACCTGCCCCTCCTCGGCGTTGGCATCCAGTTGCTGGCGCATCTGCCGGGCGCGCTCTTCCCACCCCTCGCCGCTGAGGAACTTGGCCAGATCGGGGACCATTTTGGCCATGTCGGCTTCGCTGATGCGGCTCAACGATTCGCTGATCGTTTCATAGGATTCGGCCAGGGCGTCTTGTTTGGCCGGGGCCACGATGAGCATATCCAGGCGCTTGAGGGCATCCAACAAGTGCGGGAAAGCCTCGCGTAAATTGCCCTCGCGCCGATGGGCCTCGCCCACCCCGTACGCCGCCCCGAACCCCACGTCGGCGCGCCCGATGAGACCGGGCAAATACTTCAGCGTCTCCTGCGGTTTGTTGAGGTGCAGTGACAATGCGCCCAGCATAAACTCAATCAGCGGGCTGGTCAGGCCGTTGTCATACGCGCCTTGATAATTGCTGATGGCGGCTTCGAATTGATTGTTAGAGGTGTTCCCTAGCGCCTCGCCCAGCAGGAGAATGGCCTGCGCGCGGTTGGGCGCTTTGCCTTTGCCCAGCAACCCGGTGGAGCTTTTGGTGATGGCGCTCACCGACCCGGCGGTCTTGCTGGTGTCGGCATCCTCGTCGAACAGCATCTCGGCCAATTGTTCCAGCGCGACCTCCTGGGCTTTGTCGAGCTGGGAGGGGATTTTGTCGCCGGGGAGCGGGGTAGATGATTTTTTGCTGGCTTCTTTTTCGAGCGCGGCCAACGCGCCGGCGTCCAACATCCCGGTCTTTTTGGGCGCGTTGGCGGCGGTGACTTTGGAGAGGACGGGCAGGGCCACGCCCTTGCGCAATTTATCCAGCGCGTCGCGGACTTCGGGGGAGTTCGGCGCGAGTTGCGCGGCGCGGTTGGCGGCTTGCGTGCCTTTTTCACTATCGCCCATGCGTTGGAAGATGCGGGCCACTTCGAGATATTCCAGCACCGCCATTTGGGTTTTGCCGGTGCGCTCGTAGGCCAGCGCCAGCCGCGAGTGGGCGTTGAGGTTGTCGGGGGTCAGCCGCACCACGCGGTTCCAGTTTTCAATGGCTTTGGGGATGTCGCGGCGGTTGAGGTGAATCTCGGCCACGGCCAGGTAGGTTTGGGCGGCGTCGGGCAGACGCCCCAACTGCTCGAAAATCTCGCCGCACTTTTCGGGGGCCACCGGGTCGCCGGGGGTGAGCGAGGCCGCGCGTTGGTAGACTTTAAGCGCGTCGTCGGGCTTATCGGCCTGGAGCAGGGCGAACCCCAAACTGGTAAGCGCGTTCGGCTCGTTGGGAAATTCGGTGAGGGCGGCGCGATAGAGGGCCATCGCTTTTTCCGGCTGCGATTCCCACATCGCATCGGTTGCCCGTTTCATTGCTTGGTCAAATGCTGCGCGATTTCCGGCCATAGTGGGGAGAGTATAGCATGGAGGGGAAATGAATTACAAATGAAAGTGCGTTGTAATTGGTGGGGTTGGCTGGTTGAAAAGCGCCCCGCCTACATCATTTTGCGTTTCGTATGTTGGGCATGATTGGCATGGAGTTGTTCATATAAAAAGTCGCCGTACACCAGTGGCGCAAAGCGGGCTGGGTTCTCGGCGCTGACACAGGTGGCCAGGGGTTCAATGACGGTGCGGAGGTCGGGGTCAAAAAAGAACGGACAGGAATAGCGCGCCCGCCCGGAGCGGTTGATGACGCGATGAGGCGTGGAGAGCAAGCGACCATTGCTCCACTGATGGAGCATGTCGCCCACGTTCATCACCAGCGTGCCGGGGATGGGCGGCGCGTCAATCCACTCGCCGGCGGGGGTGCGCACTTGCAGACCGCCCACTTCGTCTTGCATGAGCAGGGTGAGGAAGCCATAGTCGGTGTGGGGCGAGGAGCCGTATAAATCGTCCGGGCTTTGGGGCGGTTGCGGCGGGTAGTAGAGCAGGCGCAGAAACGTGGTGGGGCGGGTGAAGTGCGGGGTGAGCGTGTCGGGCGGCAGGTGCAGGGCCACCGCGACGGCCCGGACCAATTGGCGGGAGAGGTCGCAGAGCGCGGTGTGGTAGGCCCGCACTGTCGTTCGGAATTCAGGCAACCCGGCGGGCCACTGGTTGGGCCCCGCCAGAAACGCGCCCGCCCGCACGTCCGGGTCATCGTCGGTCAGTTCGTGCATCATCATGAAGGATTCGCTTTGTTGGGGCTTGGTCACTTTGGCAAGTTTGGTGGTGGTATCGGTGGACGTATTAATGGGGATGAAGCCCCGATGAAATTCATTAATCTCAATGGCCAGTTTGACCTCGCGCGGCAGGGCGTGAAATTTAGCCGAGGCCTGAAAGAGGTCGTTGATTAATGAAGCGGGGAGGCCATGATTGGCGAGGTAACCAAACCCGAGGACCGAATACACTTCGTCAATGCGCTGGGCCACTTGCCGCAGGCCCGCCTCATCGCCGGTCTGCAAGGGGGCGAGGTCAATGATGGGGAGATTGCTCATGATATTTAATCCTAAGGGGTGAAAGGAATAACGGTTGGATAAAAGCCACCGCACCACGGTGGCCGATGACGACAATTATTTTACCCTAATGTGCTCGCGGCCAGCATCCCGAAAATGTGGGGCAGGTGCCGTTGGGGGCGACCTTAGCCCCCGGATGCGTTGGCCTGTGCCTGCCACTCGCGCTGCAACAGACCATACAGCCCGGTGTCCGAAACCTCACCGTTCACAATCCAGCGCTCCCGCAGATCGCCTTCTTTCTGAAAACCGAGCCGTTCGAGCGTCTTGGCTGAAGCCCGGTTGCGGGGATCAATATCGGCCTCAAGGCGATTAAGATCCAAAGTTTGAAAGGCGTACTGCAGAAGTCCGCGTAAGGCCTCATGCATATAGCCAACTCCCCAATAGGGCCGCCCCAGAGCATAGCCCATTTCGGCCCGCCGACTGGCGGTGTGGAATTGAAAAAGGGTGCACGTCCCCACAAGGGCCTGGTCGGTGCGCCGCTCGATCCCGAATTGCAGGGCGGTGCGGGTGCGATAACCTGCCTGGACATTGATCAGCCACTGTTGAGCCTCGGATGGATCGGCCCAGGGCGGGTAACTCCAGTAGCGCATCACTTCCGGATGGGAGAAGATGGCGTAAACGGCGGGCAGATCGGCTTCGCTCAAGTAACGCAGGGTGAGATTTTTGGTCGGTAGAACGACTGGGTCTAACGAGGGTAGGGCTGGCACGGCTATTTTTCTCTGTTTTTGCCGTCAATCTTTCCCAGCACATCGGTCAAAATGGCTTGGGCGACCTCCCGAAGCAGGCGCACCCTTTCGGGCCGCGAAAGCCTATGGTTGGCTTGGTCCAATTCCTTTTCAAAAAACCGTTTCAATATTTCAACGATCTGGTCGTCAATCTTATCTTGTTGTGCCTGGCGGGTCATCAGTTTTAAAAGATCATCATAAGAGCTGGGGGGATTGAACATGAATATTACCTTTTCTGGGCCTCGCCCACCTTTGCCGTACGGATGCGCGGCCCTCTATTGGTCTCAGGCGTGCGGGGGATGCCGTTCCCGCGCGGAAACGGAAAACGGCGCGGAACATCAGAGTGAATAAGCGCCACAGGCATAGCGGTTATTGGGTGACTTATAATTTAAAAACCGAGGCGGCTTAGTTAAAACCCTGGCGGCCTAGGGTTTGGTCACCAGCCAATTCTTGGCTTGCTCTATATCTTCAAAGACGATGATGGGGTTCTTGCCAGCCACCTTATTGACGATTTCCACAAACACTCTTTGGGTTGCCGTCAAGCCGACCACTACGCGCTTTCGCATGTAGGGTGAGTTTTTGGCCAAAGCATTTTTGATGGCAACCAGGGTTTGGGGCGTGGCCTTGGTGCCATGGATATCTGACAGGGCGAGGACAGATGCCAGCGGTTCTTGCGCCAAAGTTTGGGTTACCGCTTCCAGCTCGACTTGCAATGCTTCCACGTCCAACCCAAAACCGGAATAGTCAGCATAAAAAATCTTTTCCCCCCGATGGGTCATCCACCGTGATTTCATCACGCCACCGCCTTCATCTCTTCCCAATTCTTCCCACTCCGCACCTCCACCCCCAGCGGGATATCCAGCTTAAACGCGCTTTCCATCACCTGGCGCACCACCCGCGCGGTCTCAGTCACCTCGGCGGTCGGGCATTCAAATACCAATTCGTCGTGCACTTGCAAGAGCATCCGCGCCGAGAGTTTGGCCTTGGCCAGCGCGGCGGGCAGGCGGAGCATGGCCCGCTTAATGATGTCGGCGGCGGTGCCTTGTACGGGCGCGTTGATGGCCTCGCGTTCCTGCCGTGCCCGGAGGATGGCCGACTGGGCATCCCGCGGCCCGGCGGGTTGCGCCAGTCCCGGAAAATAGCGCCGCCGCCCGAGCAGAGTCTCCACATAGCCGCGCTCAGCGGCCAGTCGTTTGGTCTCGTCCAAATATTTTTTCACCCCCGGAAACCGCGCGAAATAGTCCTTGATGAAATTCTCGGCCTCGCCCAGCGTCAGGCCGGTTTGTTGCGCCAGCGCAAACGCGCCCATGCCATACAGCAACCCAAAGTTGATGGCCTTGGCCTGCCGCCGCTGATCTTTGGTCACCTGCTCGGGCGGCAGATTGAGAATCGCGGCGATGGTGGCGGTGTGGATGTCGGCGCCCTCGCGGAACGCTTGCAACATCCGCTGATCCTGGGCCATGTGCGCGACCAACCGCAACTCGATCTGCGAATAATCGGCGGCCACCAGCCGTTGCCCGCGCCCGGCCACAAACGCCTCACGCACCCGCCGCCCCATTTCCGTGCGGATAGGGATGTTTTGCAGATTCGGCTCGGATGAGGCAATCCGCCCGGTCACCGCGCCCGCCTGGTTGTAGGAAGTGTGGACGCGCCCGGTGGTTGGATTCACCGCTTCAGGCAACGCATCCACATAGGTGGATTTGAGTTTGGCGACCTCGCGGTGTTCCAAAATCTGCTCCAACACCGGGTGCGCGTTGGCCGCGCGCATCTCCTCCAGCACATCGGCGGCGGTGGAATATTTGCCAGCGGCGGTCTTGCGGCTTTTGTCGGGCGGCTTGAGTTTCAAATCGTCGAACAGCGCCTTGGCCAGTTGCTGGGTGGAGTTGATGTTGAATTCATAGCCCACCGATTTGTAAATGGCTTTTTCCAGCCGGGCCAATTGTTTGGCCAATTCTTTGGACATCTCGCCCAGCAATTCGGGGTCGAGGCCTACGCCCGCCATTTCCATGTCGGCCAGCACCGGCACCAGCGGCATTTCCAATTCTTCAAAAAGTTTGAGTTGCTGTTTATCAATCAACTCCTGCCGCAGGATGGGCACGAGGCGCGTGGTCATGTCCACATCGGCGGCGGCGTAGGGCGCAGCTTGCGCCACCGGCACCGCATCCATGGTGATTTGTTTTTTGCCGGTGCCGAGCAGTTCTTTGATCTCGGTCATCTCGATGCCGAGGCGCACGAAAGTTAGTTTTTTTAACCCGAGGCTATGCGAGCCGGGGTCGCCGAGCCATTCGGCCAACATGGTGTCAAAGGTCAGCGGCGTGACCGCCAGCCCCGCCCGCGCCAGCATGATGTAATCGTATTTGAGATTGTGGCCGTATTTGGGAAGCTTGGGGTTGGTGAGGGGCGGGTGTAAAGCGGCCAGGACGGTTTTTAGAGGTAATTGGTAATTGGTAATTAGAGGATTAGAGAATTCGCCAATTTCTTTATGCCCCACGGGAATGTAATATCCCTCGCCTTCTTTGACAGCCAAAGCAATGCCCACCAGTTCGGCGCGCATGGGGTCGGTGCCGGTGGTCTCCACATCGAAGGTGATGAAGTCGGCGGCGTTGAGGGTTTTCACGAGCGCGGTTAAGCCGGGTTCGTCGGTTACGATAATTGTGCGGGTCGGCGATTCCCGGCGGGGCGGGGCGGCCTCACCGCCGAAGAACGAGAGCTGACTGCCCGGGGTCAGGACGGGCGCGGGGGCCGCCGTGGGTTCGTCGGGCGCGGTCAATCCCATTTTGCCCACGAGTTTGTCAAAGCGCCCGAGGAGCGAATTAAATTCCAGGGTCTGAAAGAGTTTGGCGATGCGTTCGCGGTCGAAGTGGCCGATGCGGCAGGCTTCGAGGTCGAAGTCCAGCGCCACGTCGGTGACGATGGTGGAGAGTTTGAGCGAGAGTTGCGCCGCGTCCCGGCCCGCTTCGAGTTTGGTTTTGAAGCGCGGGGCGATCTGGTCCAGGTTCTGGTAAATTTTTTCGAGCGAGCCGTATTGTTGCAATAACTCAGTGGCGGTCTTCTCGCCCACTCCGGCCACGCCGGGGATGTTGTCGCTTTTGTCGCCGACCAGCGCTTTGTAATCAATGTATTGCTTGGGGGTGAGGTTGTATTTGGCTTTGACTTCGTCGGGGCCGTAGTCCACGGCCTCGGAGAGTTTTTGCCCGGCCAGGTTGATGGTGATGTGCTTGTCGGCCAACTGGAGGAGATCGCGGTCCCCGGTGACGATTTTGACCTCCGCGCCTTCGGCGGCGGCCCGGCGGGCCACGGTGCCCAGCACGTCGTCGGCCTCGAAGCCGTCGGCGGTGAGGATGGGGATGTTGAAGGCGGCTACGACTTCAAAGAGCCGCTCGATTTGTGTGCGTAAATCGTCGGGCATTTTTTCGCGCGTGCCTTTGTAGTCGGGGAAGAGGTCATCGCGGAAGGTGCGCCCCACGTCGAAACTCACGGCCAGATAATCGGGGTGATCCTGCTCCATGATTTTGAGCAGGACGGAGGTAAAGCCGTAAGTGCCGGCGGTGGGTTCGCCGCTTTTGGTGATCCAGCGCGAGGTATCGCCGCCCATGCCGGTGAGGGCGAAGTAGGTGCGGTAGGCGAGGGCGTGGCCATCAATGAGATAGAGCGTGGGGCGTTTGGAAGGCATGGGGGTTTTGGAGGGGGAAAACGGCCGGGCCGGAGATTTTATTTGGTGACAATCGCTTCCAATTCCTCCGCCGTTTCGCGCACCAGTTTACGCACGGTGGGGAGGGGCAGGCGGACGCGCATGGCCACCGACAGGACGAGGTCGCCGGCCACCCCGAGGGAGTAGAGCATGTAGCGGGTGGAGTCCGAGTCGCCTTCAAAGCGGATGAGTTCGCCGCCGGGGTGCGAGCGCCAGGCTTTATTCACCACCTCGGCCAGGGCGGCGGCGGCGCTTTGGCTCAGGCGCGGGGCGATGGTGATGACCTTTTTGCCCTGCGAGAGCAGGACGGGTTCATCGCGCAGAGAGTGGCTGAGGGCCTGCACATGGCCGTCAATCAGCGGGCGATGCGCGGCGGTCAGGGTAATGGGTTGGGTCAGTTCGGGCAGGGCCTTCGTCCCCCGGCGGGTATTCGAGGGTTGTGCGACGGTCAGCATTTTTTGCGCTTGGGCATTGTCGTTGGACAAATACAGCACCTCTGATTTTTGATATTCGGGTTGACCCAGAATGCTGTTGACCAATTGAGGCAGATCGGGCAGGAAGAAGGGTTTGGTGAGGACGCCTTGAATATCCAATCCGGCGGGGAGGTCATTTTTGCTGTAGGGGATGAGCACCACCGCCAGGCCGGGGTTGGTTTCGCGCAGTTGCCCGATGAGGGTGGGGACATCGCATTCGGGCAAGTCCACATCCACCACCACCAGGTCGGGTTTCAGGCTGGCGCACTTCTCGCGCGTCTCGGGGCCGCTGGCCGCCAACTCGGCCTGATACCCGCCCATGCGGCGCAAGGCCTCGCTCACCACGGTGGCAAACGGTGTGTTGGGGTCGGCGATAATGACTTTGCGCATGGGCAAATTGTACTGACAAACGGGGAAAAACCCCAATGCTTAAACCCGGCGCTACCAGATTTAACCGAAAACCTCCCGCAGGTTTTCAACCCAACCCAGCTGGTTGGGCTAAAAGCCTGCGGGAGGTAAATGCCCACCCGGACTAAAACCGGGTGGGGCGTTGAGCCATCGGTTTGTGGGCCAAGCTCAATTGGCCGAGTCGCGCCACTGCATCATGGCGGTGGTGAGCTTGGCCGATATTTTGGCAAACTCACTCCCGAGGGCCAACCCCTGTTCGGCGCTTTGTTTGTGCCCGTTCAGCGCCAGCGCCAAAATCCGCGCGGCCTCGGTATGAAATTGAGCGTGCAAGTCATGCACGGTTTGCCAGCGCGCCGAGGCTTTGTCGGCCGCTGGCAAGGTGTAGAGCCACTGGCCAAACTCACATTGATTGTCGGCGCGCACCTGTTCCACCTTAAAGGCGCTTTGGCGCGCATCAATGGCTTCGCGCAGGTGTTGTTTCCACATTCCGTGGACCCCAATGGCTTTGGTGATTTCGGTGGCGATGCTCATCGAGTTCTCCGCATTAGTGAGCTGATGTTTCTGGGGGTTCCCCTTGCAAACTCCACGGGCTGGTGTGGGTAATTGTCACTGTCGCAGTCTGGCCTTTCAGGTTCACGCCGTTCATCGGGAGGAAGACCAATTTGTTGGTGCGGGTGCGCCCCTTCCATTTACCCTTGTGTTCATCTTCCACCAGCACTTCCACGGTTTGGCCCAGATAGCGCGTGTTGATTTCGGTGGCGACCTGTTCCTGCAAATCTTCGATCAGGTGGAAGCGGCGGCGCTTCTCCTCATCCGGCACATCGTCCGGCAGGCGGCGCTCGGCCACCGTGCCGGGGCGGGTGGAGTAGCGCGCCAGATGCACCACATCCAACTTTAATTCGGCCAGTAAATCGTAAGTCTGTTGGAACTGGGCTTCGGTCTCGCCGGGGAAGCCCACGATGATATCGGTGGCGATGGAGGTGCCGGGGATGACCCGGCGAATGCGCTCGACCAACTGCCGATAGTCAGCGCTGGTGTAGCCGCGCTTCATGTTGCCCAGCACGTCATCATCCCCAGCTTGCACCGGGACTTCGATGTGTTCGCACACTTTGGGCAGTTCGGCGACGGTTTCGAGCAACTCTTCGGTCATCCAGTTGGGATGGGAGGTGAGAAACCGGATGCGCTCCAACCCTTCGACCTCGTGGATGACCCGCAATAGTTGCGCCAGATTCGGCCCGTCGGGGATGTCCTTCCCATAGCGGTCCACGATCTGCCCGAGGAGCGTCACTTCTTTCACGCCCTGGGCCACCAGTGAGCGCACCTCGGCCACAATCTCGCCGACCGGGCGCGAGCGCTCGACTCCGCGCCGGAAGGGGATGATGCAGAAGGTGCAGGCATGACTGCATCCGTAAACGATAGGGACATGCGCGGAAATCAGGTTGCCCCGCTGGGCCTGGGGCAGGACGAAAACGCCATCGGAAGCGTTCAAGACCGTGGTCGCTTCATCTTGAAATGCGAACCGTTGCAGGGTTTCGGCTTCGGCCACATCGCGCCCCTCGCGCTCGGCCAAGAATTTCACCAGCGGCCCTGGCTCGGAGGGCGGGGAGAACACATCCACCAGCGGCAGTTTTTGGCGCAATTTTTCCGCGCCGCGCACGCCCACCAGACACCCCATGAGGTTGATGACTAGGTCCGGGCGCTGTTGTTTGAGCGGGCGGAGCGAGGACAAATAGCCATAGGCTTTGTCTTCGGCGCTTTGCCGCACGACGCAGGTGTTGAGCACGATCACGTCGGCCTGTTCGGCGTGCTCGACCGCCTCGTAACCCAACTGCTCCAGCGCGCTCGAAACGCGCTGGGCGTCGGCCACGTTCATTTGGCAACCTTCGACCCAGATGTGATATTTCATGTCGAGGATTTTACCATGCCGAACCGCAAGCGCGGCCATACAAACAGCCCCACACTGACCACCAAGCAAACACTCGCCTGAATTAACAGCGGTTGAAAGATGACCGCCCCCAGCCGCACACTGGCCCGCGTGATTTCGGGAAGAACGAGCGGCGAGATTGCGCCCAGCACCCCGGCATTAAACAAGTTGGTGATGACGATGGGATAGATAAGTGCTGGGATGAGCGCCACCACCCCTCCGGCCAACAGGGGGAGGCCGACCCAGCGGCGGAGTTGCCGCCCCGAGCGCACCGCCAATAACACAATCAGCCCGACGCTCACCAACGGTGACAACCACAGCCAGCGGCCAATCTCGCGCGCCAACCGCACTTGTGCCTTCAGCCAGTGCGGGTTAAAGCCCAGCGCTGGGTCCGGCATCGCCGCGAGGTCGCGGGTTAACTCCACCTGGGCGGGCAGGGCGTCCACGCCCAAACGCAGAATGCTGGCGTAAGCGGCAAACTGGTCGGCGCGCCACGGGGCGGGGAACTGGCACAAATCGTATAGCATCGCGCCGGCCTCGGCGGTGCGGCGCTCGGCGAAATCGGCGAGTTGGGTTTCGGTGCAAGTCGGCAATTGCTCGTAAGCGATGAGGGTAATGTTATCGCCCGGCGTGGTCTTCAGATGCGCTTTGT
This sequence comes from uncultured Anaerolineales bacterium, assembly GCA_964443795.1. Lineage (GTDB taxonomy): Bacteria > Chloroflexota > Anaerolineae > Anaerolineales > UBA6663 > DATDRS01. The sequence goes on from CAYUFY010000001.1 coordinate 32,325, forward strand.
AATTGCTCAACTCCCACACAATGGCTGGCACGCGGTCAGCCGAGTCCAACCACGCATACGCGCCGTCCACCGTGGTGGCAATCCAAGTCTCGGCGGTCTCCGGCGGCAAGGCCTCGGCGCGGATTTGCTTCCAATCGTCGTTGTCAAGGAACGACATGAGCAGACCAATATCGGCGGTGTTCCGCCCGGTGAGCGCATGGGGCAGGCGTTGTTGCGCGCGAAACTCGGAGAGCGCTCCCAAAATTGCTGGGAGCAAATCCCGGTTCACCACCTCATCGGTGAGGAGCCGTTTGACGCGGGGCGCGTTAAACGCAGCTTCCCAAATATCGTAGGCCAGCAAACTCAGCGGCAGGGTCAAGACCAGCAGGAACGCCAACGCTCCTGCCAGCGCGCGGGCCAGCCATTTAACAGGCGTGTTCATAAATCACCTCCCAGCCTAGTATCGCCCCGCTTGCCCGCCGTTACAAATCGCGCCCGGTCATCCTCTGGCGGATGGGTTCTTTTTGCGGATGTACAACAACTTCTCGACGCGCGCGACGACCTGTCCGGCGTCATCGGTGACCTCGACGGTGAACGTCGGCTCGACCTTTTCGCCGGCGTCCGCGCGCGCGCGGATATCGGCCACGCTCGCCGGGGGGATGTGGAACCGGGCGGTCACCGCGCCCCGCCCGGGCCGGAGGAATTCAATGCGCGCCGCCTTGTCCCACACCATGTAACCCGCGCCCAACTGCCACAACAGAATGAACACAAAAAACGGGTCGCACATGGTGTAGAGCGCGCCGCCAAACTGGGTGCCAAACAGATTGCGGTTGAGCAGGGTGAGCGCCAGCCGCACCGTGATCGTATCGGGCGTGGCCGAGAGCACCCGAATGCCCGCGCCCCAAAAGGGCGGGTAAAAATTGATGAGGCGCATCATCAACCGTTGACGAAAAGGCAGGGGCAGCGTGGCAGGCATGGCGCGCAGTGTATCACCCCGCGCGGCGCGCAATCAACAGCGCCTCGGTTAGGTAAAACTTCACCGCGCCCGTCTGTGGGGGGCCGCTAAACTCGGGGGCCAGCGCTTCCCGCGCGGGCGCCGGGGCGTGGTGCAACATCACCCGTAATTGCAGTTTGGTTGGCTCAGCCACGCTCATCATGCCCGTCCACTGGTCAAAATCGCGCACTTTGCGGAAGACCTCGCGGTGGGTGATCTCCAGCCCGGCGGCGGCGAAGAACGCCTCCCACTCCCCCAGCGCGTAGGCCCAATGATGGCTGGGGTCGCGCAGTTTCTCAAAGGCGTTGATGTGCTTGGCGGCGGCCGGGTCGCCGGGCACGATGTTGTCTATTAGCGCCGCCACCCCGCCGGGCTTCAGCACCCGCGCCATCTCGCGGGCGAATAGGCCGCAGTCCGGGAAGTGGTGTGGGGCGATGCGGCAGGTGACAAGATCAAATTCGCCGTCGGTGAAGGGTAGGGCGGTGGCGTCGGCCTCGCGGAAGGTGACATTGCTCACGCCCCGCCCCCGGATGAACTGCTCGGCGGCGCTGAGCATCTGCGGCGTGAGGTCAGTGGCGACGACTTCCGCCACGTGGGGCGCAAACGCCAGGGCGGTGTGCCCCCCGCCGGTCGCCACGTCGAGGGCGCGCCAGTGGGGGGGCGGGTTCACCAGGCCCACCACCCGGTCGAGGCTGTGGCTCCGGGCATGGTCGGTGCTGGTCACATAGTTTTGCGCGTGCGCGCCGAATTGTTCTTTCACCAGGTTGCGGATGTCGGTCATCAATTTATCTCCTGCGGTCTGGCGGGTAGTCTAACATGCTCCCCCGGTTTCAACTGCCCCCAAAGCGCGAAAGGTGTTATCGGAATTGGCTGTGGTAGAATTTATCATCATCACTTTAGGAGTTGTCCATGAAAGCCATTGACCCTGTCTGCGGTATGGAAGTCGAGACCGAAACTGCTGAATGGAAGACCGAGTATAAAGGCGCCACCTACTACTTCTGTGCGCCCGGCTGTAAACGCTCGTTTGAGAAGGAACCGGAAAAATTTCTTAAGGACGGCCCCTCGGTGAGCATGGGGTCCGACGACCACCACCACTAAAAAAACACGCGCGAGGCTCAGGGTTGAGCCTCGCATTGTTTTGGGGATGTAACCGAATGAAAAACGAAGTCCAAGCCCTCCTCCATCGTCGTCGCGCCCGCGCTGTGCCGTTTGTGTTTCTCGGTCTGGTCGGGCTGGTGGCGTTAGCCTGCATTGCCCTGGTCGCCAGCTTTTTTATCAGCGGCCCCGGCAAAACCATGCTCCGCACCGAAACCCCCATACCAACGGCCACCTTTACGCTGGTGCCGCCGACCAACACGGTGCCGCCCTCGCCCACGCCCCAATTCACCGACACCCCCACCCTCACCCCCCGCCCCCCCCCCCCCCCCCCCCCCCCCCCCCCCCCCCCGCCCACCCCCGCGCCCATCACCTACACCGTGCAGGAAGGCGATAACCTCTTCGGCATCGCCGTTCAATTCCAGGTGGATATCGAAGCCCTCAAGCTTGCCAACAACCTCACCAGCGACACCCTGTCGGTGGGCACGATCCTCACCATCCCGCTCGGTCAAACCTTCTCCACCCCCACCCCCACCCCGCTCCCCACCGGCCTGCCGCGCGCAGCCAAAATTCAATACACCGTCCTCCTCGGCGACACCCTCGAAATCATTGCCGGTAAATTCAATAGCACCGCTGAAGACATCGCCGACCAAAACAATAAACTCACCAACGCCAAACTGCAAGCCGGGCAAGTTATCATCGTTCGCATTAATCTGGTGACACCGATCCCGGCACCCTCTGCCACCCCCACATCATGAGGAAGATTGACCACACGAGTTTTGCGGAGGAAGTACAAGCCGCCGGCCCCGACCTTTCCCCCGCCCGTGCGGGATTGCTATTCGCCCGCGAGATTGCCTACCCCGACCTGCGCCCTTCGGACTACCTGACCCGCCTCGAGGCGCTGGCAACCCACGCGGCGGAAGTCCTGGCCCCCCACGCCACTTCAGCCGCGCGCGGTTTGGCGCTGGCCGATTGGCTCTTCCGCTCGGGCGCGTTCCGGGGCGATGAGCACAACTACACCGACCCGCGCAATGCCTACCTCAATGACGTGCTCGATCGGCATCTCGGTCTGCCCATTAGCCTCTCGGTCATTTATCTCGAAATCGGTCAGCGGCTCAACCTGCCGGTGGCGGGCGTGGGCTTGCCGGGGCACTTCATTGTGTCGGTGCTGGGCGACGCCGGCCCGGTTTACCTCGACCCGTTCCATCAGAGCCAGACCCTCACCCAAGCCGATTGTCAGCATTTAGTGGAGACTGCCTCGGGGCACACTGGCCGATTTGATCTCCACTGGCTCCAACCCACCCCGGCACCCCAAATCGTGGCGCGGATGCTCTCGAACCTGCGTAATTTTTATATGCGGGTGGAAGATTGGCCGTTGGCGGTATCTACGGTGGAGAAATTGCGCGCTTTGCAACCGGACGTGGTGACCCACCTGCGCGACCTCGGCATTTTGCTCTATCGCTCGGGCTACCCCAGCCGCGCCACGCATTACCTTGACCAATACCTGGCCCTGCATCCCCACGCCGAGGATGGCGAGGCCGTGCGCCAAAGCCGGGATCGGCTGGTGGAACATCTGGCGCGGTTGAATTGAAAAACAACAAACTCCCAACTTCAAACCACAAAGTTGGGAGTTTGCTTTTTCGAATTTGAAATTTTTCATTTACCCCTACCTCCCGGCATCTCGGCCAACGACGCCGCCACTTGCGCCAGAATCACTTTGGCTTCCTCCGGTGGCGCGAGCCGCGGCTGAAAGTCATCGTAAATATGAATGGGGATTAATTCCACGCCTTGCAACTGCGCGCCCCGGAAAGTCGCCTCCAACAACAAGCCCTGAATCGTATACTGCGTCCCATCCGACCAGGTCTGGTCGAAGACAAAATTGCCGAGCGCATACGCCGCCACCGCGCCGTTGGGGAACGTCTCCATGCCTTGCACGTGGTGCGGGTGATTGCCAATCACGAGCGTCGCGCCCGCGTCCACCATGGCTTGTGCCCCATTAATTTGTTCCCAATTGATGCGCGACGAATACTCCGTGCCCCAATGTGGCAGGACGATGACGACATCCGCTTGCGCTCGGGCGCGTTCGATGGCGGCCCGATAAACCTCCGGCAGGAGGGGCGCGGTGCCCGGCGCAGTGTCGGTGGCCCAGAGCGTGCGGTCAATGGCCGAGAACCCCAAAAAGGCGAACCGCACATTGTGGACGGTGATAATGACGGGCGTGATTGCTTCGGTGATATTACTCCCAGCGCCCACCGGGTGGATGCCCGCCCCGCGCAAATTGGCGAGCGTATCGAACATGGACTCATTGACACAGCCGCGCACCAGGCCGCAATCTTTAATGTGATTGGTGGCGGCGGTCAGCACATCGAACCCGGCAAATTGCAAACCCTGCACGGCCTCGGCGGGCGCGAGCAGATTGCGCGTCTCCTGACAGGGCACGGGCGGGTTGAAATCCGAGAGGGCCGCGTCGAGACTGCCCACCAGAATATCCGCACCTTGCAGTTGGTCGGCGAGCGGGCGGTAGGGCAGGGCGAGGTCGTCGGCTTGTTTGGAATGGTAATACACGCATCGCCCGGGGTTGATGTCACCCGTGAACAGCAGATGAATCTCGGGGATGGAGGTCGGGCTGGGGACGAGGATGGCGGTGGGGGAGGCCTGCGTGGGCGCGGGTAGCGGCGTGGCGGTCGGGGCGCGGGTGGCGGTGGGCGGCGGGGTGTGGGGGCTGGGCCGGGTGGGAGTCGCGGCTGGCTCTGGGGTGGCGGAGATAGAGCCGCATGCGGCACACCAGGTCAGGAGGCAGAGGATGAATGAAAAACGAAGCCGCATGGCCGGGGAGGGGAGATTTGTGGTTGTCCAGCGCGGGAGTGACGGGCGGGTTACTTCCCGATCATTTTCATGGCCCGGTCGAGCATGGCCTTGAGGGTTTTTTCTTTGGCCGTGAGTTCGGGGGATAGGTTGAGGCCGGAGTGCATGGAGGCGAGGGCTTGCAGTTGCAGGCCTTTTTTGATTTGCAAGGCGCTGAGTTTTTTGTAGCAGGCAGCGCGGTTATCCTGTTCGTTGAGCGCGCCAAAAATTTCGATGACTTTTTCGTAGAGGGGGATGGCGTCCTCCACTTGCCCCGCGCCATCGTGGGCAGCGGCCAGGTTGGCCAGCGCCTGGGCTTCGCGGAGCGCGTCGCCGTGGGCGCGGAAAATGTCGGGGGTGCCCGCCACCACCGCGCGGGCGGCGTCCCAATCCTGTTGGGCCAGGCGCACCACGCACAGGTTGTTGAGCATTTCGGCGGCGGTTACTTCGTCGCCGGTCTCAGCATAGGCCTGCGCGGCCTGGGTGAATTTTTCGGCGGCTTGGGGGAACTGATCGGCGCGGTAGAACCGTAGCCCCTGGTCTTTGAGTTCAAGCGGGGAGGGCATAACTCAGTAGGTGATTTCGAGCAGGTTTTCGGCGATCACGCGCAGTTTGTCGGCGGAGGCCTGGCTCAGATGTTGCGCGATGCGGAGATACGGCTCGTTGGCGGGCGCGGTGATGAACTCGCGCAGGTCGTCGGGCATGTGCCGCAGGCGTTCCATGTCGCGGCGCAGGCTATCCCATTGGCCAATGGGGCCTTGCCGTTCGAGAAAGTCATCGAGGTTGAGGCCGAGCCGGGCGATGATGGCGTCGAGGTCGGAGATGGGGATGGGGCGGCGGCCGGTTTCGTAAGCGGTGAGTTGGGCCACGGTAAGGCCCGCCTCGGTGGCGAAGGCTTTGGGTTTGAGTTTGGCGGCGAGCCGCGCGAGCCGGATTTTGGCGCCGATCATGCGGTGGCGCAGGGCGGTCATTTCGGGGGCGGGCAGTTGCATGGCCTCCCGGTGTTCGGGGGTGGAGAGGGTCTCGCCGCCCCAGAATTGGGGCAGGGGGACGTTATAGTAGTAAGCCAGTAGTTCCAGTTCCGGGAGCGAGGGTTGTTTGCGGCCCTGTTCGTAAGCGTTGTAGAGGGAGATGGGGCTACCCAGGACATTGGCGCATTCGCCGGGGGTTTTGCCCGCGGTCAGCCGGGCATCTTTGAGCAGAACCCCTAAAATTTTGCCGCGCATCCCACGGGCGAGTTCCTCACGTTGGCTCATAAGCGGGTCTCCATGAGCACGGATTATAGCATTGTTAAATGATGAGGCTAATGGGCGAGCGCGACGCGCAAGGCTTGGGCGAGCTCCTCCAGCCGAAAGGGTTTGCGGAGCATGCCTTGCACCAGTCCCAGGGGGGCGATGTCGGGGCGCGCGGTGCAGATGATGATGGGCAGGTTTTGCCAGCCGGTGTCCTCACGGATGCGGCGCACCAGTTCCCAACCACCCATGCCGGGCAACATTAAATCCACGATGAGCGCCGCCGGATGCGCCACCCGCAATTGGGCGAGCGCTTCGAAGCCGGTGTCGGAGAGTTGGGCTTCATACCCTAACTGCGCCAGCCATTCGGATAGAAAATGGGCGGTGGCTTCTTCGTCTTCGACAATGAGAACACGCGCAGGCATGGCGGGACACTCTTGGGCCAAAAATAAAAAAAGGGGTGTGACCCATTCGGTCACACCCCTGCGGGAGGGCAATGCGCCGCTAAATTTTAGCGACGCCCTTTCATTTGTTGCGCGCCCGGGCTGGGCATAAAGACTTCGGCGCCGAGCCGGAACCCCTTCGATTCCAATTTGGGCGTGAAGATGGGGCGCAAGCCGGTGGGCTTGATACTCCCAATGACTTTGCCATCCTTGTCTATGCCTTCCTCGACGAATTTAAAGATGTCTTGTAAGACGACCGTGTCGCCTTCCATGCCGGCCACTTCGGTGACATAGGTGACTTTGCGGGAGCCATCGCGCAGGCGGCTTTGCTGAACGATCAGTTCCACGGCCGAGGCGATTTGTTCGCGGATGACCGACAGCGGGAAATCCAGGCCCGACATGAGGGACATGGATTCCATGCGGGAGAGGGCGTCGCGCGGGGTGTTGGCGTGGAGCGTGGTCAGCGAGCCGTCGTGGCCGGTGTTCATGGCCTGGAGCATGTCGAGGGTTTCGCCGCCGCGGCACTCGCCGACGACGATCCGTTCGGGCCGCATGCGGAGGGCGTTTTTCACACAATCGCGGATGGTCACTTCGCCTTTGCCATCGAGGTTGGGCTTTTTGGTTTCCAGCCGGATGACATGATCCTGGGCGAGTTGCAGTTCCGCCGCGTCTTCGATGGTCACGATGCGCTCATCCTCCGGGATGAGACTGGAGAGCACGTTGAGCAAGGTGGTTTTGCCGGAGCCGGTGCCGCCCGAGACGACAATGTTGAGGCGCGAGATAACGCACGCTTTGAGAAACTCGGCGATGCCGGGGGTCATCGAGCCGAAGGCGATGAGGTCGGGGATGCCCAGTTTCTTGGCCGAGAATTTGCGGATGGTGATGTTGGAACCGTCAATGGCGATTGGCGGGATGACGGCGTTGACACGGGAACCGTCGGGGAGACGCGCGTCCACCAATGGGGAGTCGGCATCCACGCGCCGGCCCAGGGGGAGGATGATGCGATCAATGATGCGGCGCACATGCTCTTCGTCGTCAAACTTCACCGGCGAGAGCACCAGCTTGCCTTTGCGTTCAATATAAACCCGGTCACAGCGGTTGACCATGACTTCGCTGACGGTGGGGTCATCCAGCAACACTTGAATGGGGCCAAAGCCAAAGAACTCATTCATCACATCTTTGATGAGTTCCTGTTTGGCGGCCTCGGGCAGGGTGACGCGCGCGGAGGCGTAGGCTTCGATGAGTTTGGCTTCGAGGTCTTTGCGGGTGCCTTCGGTATTTTTGAGCGCGCCGGGGTTCTCGAGCGTGGCCGAGACCCGGCCAATGAGCCAGGTTTTGAGCTTGCGGATTTCATCATTGGACATGGCCGAGGAGGGGCCGGCCCCGGCGGAGGCGAGCGTTTGCGAAGCCGCAGAGGCGGGCGGAGCGGCGGGGCCACCCGGACGGGCTGGGGCCGCGGGGCCGCCCGGCGCCGCGCCGGGCTGGGCCGCGGGTTGGGCGGCGCCGCCCGGGCGCAGGCGATTGCTCATACGATCACTGAGAGTCATAACAATACTCCTGGCAAATGATACGGCTTACCGCTATTGGGACACTTGCTCCAGCGAGGCGTCATTTTCCTCATCGGGGCGGATCCACACGATATGGGTTTTGTTGATGGTGAGAAATTCGGATTTGCGCAAGACTTTGCCGCTGGCGGTGTAAATCGTCGCTTTGGTCACGGCGATGAAGGACTCTTTGCCGTCATTAAATTCATCCTTGATGCGCTGTTCGGGGCGGAGATAAATGTGCCCGTGAATGAGATTGGTGAGAGTCTGAATGAGGGCCGGGACTTCATCTTTGCGGACAATATCGGTGAAGACCTTGCCTTTGGCGTCAACACGAATGCTCATGAAAAAACCTCCAAAAAGGATAACTGAAACAAATTAGCCAACCACGGCGAGGGTGGGGGTTTCGTCCACTTGACTGAGCAAGCCAGCCGTCAAAGATTTAGTGGCCGAGATGGCCACATCATTCGGGTATTTCACCGCGATGGCTTTATGTTCGTTGTTGGCTTGGGTAAAAGCGCCGCTCATATGGGGGATGATGTTGGGGATGGTGATGGCCAACTCTTTTTCCATGGCAACTTTGTTCATACCTTCCAACCCGACGGCGCGGTTGAGCACCGGGTAAATCTGGGACCGCCGCACACCCTGAAGCTCCAAGTATTTTAGCGTAGTTTTGGTCAGGGCAACAGTGCTGATGTCCGGGCTGACGATCATGACAATGCGCGCCGAACTGCGAATGAGGGGCAGGCTAATGCGGGAGAGGGCGCGTCCAAAATCCACCAGGGTATAGTCAAAGGCGTGCGTGAGGGTGGTGAAAATTGCTTCGAGCCGGTTGACCTGCAACATTTGCGCGGCTTCTGGGTCACGCGCCCCGGCCAGCAGGTGGAACTGCCAGCCGGGCACGGGGCGCGCCATTTCCTGCATTTGCGAGGTGGCGATATCTTTTGCCTCCAGTTGGGATAGTTCGACAATTGTGGTGGGCGAATCCACGCCCACAATTTGGCTGATGGAGCCAATGGGCAAAACCAGATCCACCACGGCCACCGTGCGGGGGGCGACGAGGGTGGCCAGAATTTGAGCCATGTTGGCGCAGAGGGAGGAGGTGCCCGTGCCACCTTTGGCGCTGAGGAAGGAGATGACCTTGCCCACCGGGGGCGGGGGGGCTTCCGCTTCGGTGGTCGGCGGAGGCCCGCCGAGTGGCAGATATTTTTGGATGAGTTCCAAGAGTTCGTTTTCGGCCCCGGGGCGGCGGATGATATAGTCATGGGCCCCGGTCTTCAGCCCGGCTTGCATATCCTCCGGCTTGGAACGGGCGGAGATAATGATGAATTTGGTCGAAAGGGTGCGGGTATCCGCGCGCAATTTGCGGATGATGTCCAGACCATCCAGGTCGGGCAGGGCCGGGTTGACAATGATGGCCTCCGGGCGATTGCGCCAGGCTTCGATCAAGCCTTCCTTGCCACTGGTGGTCGTGATGACGGCATAACCAGCTTTCGCGAACATGTCGCGCAGGAAGAGCAGGGCGCGCTGGTCGTTTTCAATAATGAGGAGTTTGGGAATATCGGCCATTGGTAGAGTCAATCACAAGGCGGAGGAGATTGAGCGGGTGAGGACAAAAGCAAAGGTGCTACCCTGGCTCTCCGCGCTTTCAACCAGTAATTGGGCGCTATGCGCTTCGATGATGCGCCGGACGAGGGTCAACCCCAAGCCGGTGCCGCCATAGCGCCGAGCGGCCGTGCCATCCAATTGATGAAACGGCTCAAAAATTTCCTGCAAGCGGTGGGCCGGAATGCCAATGCCGGTGTCGCGCACGCTGAAGAGCACCTGGGTGTGGTGGGGTTCGGCGCTGACCGTTACCTGGCCTCCGGCGGGGGTGAACTTCAGGGCGTTATCCACCAATTGTAAAAGCACCCACAGCAGTTTTTCTTCATCCGCTGTTACCGGGGGCAGGTTGGGCGCGACCTCAATCTGGAAAGTCAGGCGTTGTTTTTCGGCTTTGGCGGCGTGGCGGTCACGCACTTTGTCCAGCACTTCGGCTGGAAACACCGGTTGCAACCGCAAGGTCAGTTCGCCTTTGGCGGTGGTGGAGTAGGAAATTAAATCGGTGATGAGCCGCTCGAGGCGATCGGTGGCGCGCATGATCACATCCACCGCTTCTTTTTGGGTGTCTTCCATTTCACCCAATGAGCCATCGGACAACAAGGCGTTGTAGCCTTTGATTTGCGCCAGGGGCGTCCGCAGTTCGTGCGAGATGTTGGCGACAAAATTGGCTTTGAGTTGATTCAGCTCGGTTAATTTCAGCAGGGTCGCTTCCAATTCGGCGGTGCGGTCGGCCACCCGTTTTTCGAGCGTGCGATTGGCTTCGACCAGGGCGGCTTGCAATTGCAGAATTTGCTCGGCGATCACCCGGTCGAGGGTTTCGCGGCTGATGGCCCCCAACATGATGAGCGTGTGACCGAGGCGCGGGGCCGGCTTGCCTGATGGCGTGGCGGCTTGGCGCTCCAGGGCGACCTGTAATTGCTCCTGGGTGACGTGACCTTTGCGGAGGAGATATTCACCCAAACGGGGAACAAGTTGCTCCACGCTAATCGTCGGGGGCAGGCTCTTGCCGCTAATGGCCCAATCAATCAGTTCATGCTCGACGACCAAAGTGGCTAACGCAATATCGGTGCCGCAGTTGGTGCACACGGCATCCTGCGGGCCGACAATGGCGCCACATTGCGGACAAGTCAGTGAATTAGAACCGGAAGACGAGGTTGCCGGAACCATAATCCTTGTATGATAGCCCGGTTGGGGAAAATTGACAAAAAAAGCGGATGGGGGAAACCCATCCGCTTGGACTCAGATTGTCAATGGTAGGCGCGATTTATTCTTCCAACGTACTGATATCGCCTTCGGGTAAACCTTGCGCGCGCGCTTTGAGCACCCGCCGCATGATTTTGCCCGAGCGCGTCTTGGGCAATTTATCCACGAAGCGCACTTCCTCGGGGCGGGCGATGGGGCCGAGATGTTTGGCGACGTGTTGACGCAGTTCCTCGGCGAGTTCGGGGGAGGCGGCGTGGCCCGTGCGGAGCAGGCAGAAACAATGGATGGCGGTGCCCTTGACCTCGTGCGGCAACCCGATGGCCGCCGCTTCCGCGACCGCCGGGTGACTCACGAGCGCCGATTCGATTTCGGCAGTGCCCAGCCGGTGGCCCGAAACTTTAATCACATCATCCACGCGGCCAATGATCCAATAGTAGCCATCCGCATCGCGTTTGGCCGAGTCGCCGGTCATGTATTTGCCGGGATATTTGCTCCAATATTGGCTGACATAGCGGTCGGGGTCGCCATAAATGGTGCGGAGCATGGCGGGCCAGGGATGCTTGAGAACGAGGTAGCCCTCTTCCCCGTCGGGCACGGGCTTCCCGGCCTCGTCGAGAATCTCGGCTTCTTGGCCGAAGAAGGGGCGCGTGCCACTGCCGGGTTTGAGGGGCACCACTGGGGTGGGGGTAATCATAAACATGCCGGTCTCGGTTTGCCACCAGGTATCCATGATGGGACAGCGCTCTTTGCCGATGACGCGGTAATACCACTTCCAGGCTTCGGGGTTAATTGGCTCGCCAACGGTGCCAAGCAAGCGCAGTGAGGACAAGTCATGCTTGTTGGGCCAGGCTTCGCCGAAGCGCATGAGGCCGCGAATGGCGGTGGGGGCGGTGTAGAACACGGTGATGCCGTAGCGTTCCACGCATTGCCACCAGCGATTGGGATACGGATAAGCCGGGCCGCCTTCGAACATGAAGGAGGTCGCGCCGTTGATGAGCGGGCCGTAGACGATGTAGGAGTGGCCCGTCACCCAGCCGGGGTCGGCGGCGCACCACCAGCGGTCGTCGTCTTTCAAATCGAAAACGTATTTGAGGGTGGTGTAGGTGCCTACCATGTAGCCGCCATGCGTGTGGAGGATGGCTTTGGGCTTGCCGGTGGAGCCGGAAGTGTAGAGGATGTAGAGCGGGTCTTCGGCGTCGAGGACTTCGGTGGCGCATTTGCCATTGGCGATGGGCATGTTGCACAGTTCGTGATACCAATGGTCGCGGGTCGGGTCCATGGGGATGTCGTGGCCCGTGCGTTTGACGACGATGACGCTCTCGACGGACGGGCATTTTTTGAGCGAGTCGTCCACGGTGCGTTTAAGCTCGAAGATTTTGCCGTTGATCCACGACCCATCGGCGCAGATGACCAGTTTGCTCTGGCTGTCTTCGATGCGGCCCTGCAAGGCATCCACCGAGAACCCGGCAAAGACCACCGAATGCACCGCGCCGATTTTGGCGCAGGCCAGCATGGCGAACATGATTTCGGGGATGCGCGGCAGGTAGATGGTGACCCGGTCGCCTTTTTTCACGCCCATGGCTTTGAGGATGTTGGCAAAGCGGGAGACTTCGCGATTGAGCGCGTAGTAGGAGAAGGTGCGCTCGGATTTGCCATCCTCACTTTGCCAAATGAGGGCGAGTTTGTTCTTGCGCCAGGTCTTGAGATGGCGGTCAATGGCATTATGCACAATATTGGTCTTGCCGCCGACAAACCACTTGTAGAAGGGTTTTTTAGAATCGTCCAGCACCTTATCCCAGGGTTTGTACCATTCCAGCTCGTTGGCGCGGTCGGCCCAGAAGCTTTGCAAGTCTTTGCGGGCATGCGTGTTCAGGGCCTCCCAGTCGGGGACGTTGGCCTGGGCGATGACTTCGGGGGAGGGGTAATAGACATCACCTTCGAGTTTCGCTTTTTTGGCGGGGGACTTGCTGACAGGCGGGGCTTTGGGTTTGGCTTTTTTGGCGGCGGGCATGGAGACCTCCAAGGTTTGAGTAGGGAGTTAGGATACTTGGGTATTATACGAATGGCGCGGGGTGGGGCAAGTGCGGGGGGGACGGGAGTCTGGGGATAGGAGGGAAGCGGTGGGGCAAGAAAATGTTCGGGGGCGCGAGCCGCAGTGGGCGCCGGTCACGGGCCGGGGTTTTCCAATATCCCCACCACCTGAAACCAGGGTGGGTCAGGGTATGGATTTTTTTCGATGGTCATGCCGACTTTACGCATCACGCCTTGCGAGGCGAGGTTGTCATAGGTGGTGGTGGCGATGATGCGGCGCAGGTTGAGTTCGGTGAACCCGTAGGCAAGCATGGCTTGCACGGCTTCGGTGGCGTAGCCGCGCCGCTGGTGGCGGGGCGAGAGGGCGTAGTAAAGGCCGAACTCCGGGGTGAAGCGGATGGAAGGTCCGGATATTTTTTGGAAGTAGGGCAGTTGGCCGAAAGGGCCGAAAGATTGAACGAAGCCCACCGCGCCAATGAGTTCGCCCGTCTCACGCAAGATGATGGCCCGGTCGCCATAGGGCGGCTGATAGAGTTTGGCGAGTTCGGTGTAATTGCGCACTGTCCAGTCAAGCCAGGCGCGGCGACTTTCCAAAGTTTGCGCGCCCTCACTGCCCATATTCACGTCAGCGAGTTCAATGTCGAGGATGCCGTGAATGGCATCGAGGTCGGTGAGTTCAAATGGGCGGATGGTGAGGCGCGGGGTAGGGAGGGTGAACATGGTTTAGTGAGTGAGTGGGAAAGCCCACCAACCTTTGAGCGTGTAGAGGTCATCGCGATAAATGAGCATATTGGCTTGCGCTTCGGTGAGACTGGCGGGCCTTTGAAGGACTTTGAGATACCAGCCCCAAGTCTCATGGCCGCAATCGGCTTGCAGGCCGGGGTAACGCGCGTCGAGCGTAGCTTGAAGTTTTTGGAGGTATGGCCCACAGCCGATGGCTTCATCGAAGGGGGGCGCGCCAATGGAAAAAATGTTGAGGGTCGCGTGGGTGAAGTCAAAATCGGGTGGCAGGTTGGAGAAGGTCAGCGTGTCGCACCGCCGCCCGTTTGAGTCGGGCTGAGGATGCGTCAGGCGCTCGTAGCCATCGAAATCTATCTCGGTATTCCCGGCTTCGAGGGTGGCCGACCAAATGCCCCAATTGGAATCACTGAGGAGTTGATAGCATACATCTACGCTGGGTGGGAAAAGCGCGTGTTGAAAATTATCAATCATAAAGGCCAGTTCCGCGCTGGGTTGGGTCTGCGCGGCGAGGAGCGTGAGTGGCGCTTGATAGATGAAATCGGCGGCGGTGAGGTTGAAAACCCACGGGCCCGGGTGCGTGTAATCGGCCTCAATCACTTGGGCGCTGGCGGTCTCGATGATTTGCTGGGCCTCGGCGCGGGTGAGCGTGTTGGGATAAATCCATGGCCCAACGAGCGGCCCGAGTTCGCCTTGCTCACAATGCACGGTGACACCCGTAGTTTGCGAGTCAAGGTAGCGTTGGACAGTGGGATAAAAACTGTCGCAGACTTGCGCCGCGTCTGGGGCACCGACGAGTGCGCGGATGACGAGTTGGATATGAGACAGGTCGGCGGTGACGGGGAGGTGAAAGCTGAGGGCCAGACACCGGTCGGTGGGGGATGAGGCGGGGAGGATTTCTATGCCCGTTGCAATAATCTGGCCTTGGGTGTAATGGAGGGTAATGTCGTGTGGCATCCACTCGGTGGCAGTGGGCAAGGTGTAGCAGAGGTCGGCGAGGTATTGTTTTTTGTTGGGGCGATAGTCGGTGTAGCGAAAATTGTCGGCGCGGAGGGTGAGGCCGTTGCTGGTTTGCGGGGCGATGCTAGGGATGGGCATCACCGTTGGGGGCGCCGAGGCCTGCTGGGCGGGGGGCGTGACGCTCGGGAGCGGGACAACGGTGGGGGTGGGCGTGGCCGTGCGGGTGCCGCAGGCCGCGAGGGTCAGGCTGATTAAAAAAATTGAGAGACGGGTGTGGTTGGACATGGCAATAATGAAACCACACTTGGCGATGGCGCGGGCGACGCTTGGCCTACGTCTGGGGTATGCAACTCAGATGATTTTGCGACGGCTTTCGAAAACGGGCGCGTTATCTAAAATGCGTTGCGGGGAAAAGATGGCGAGGTCAATGGTGGGGGCCAGCCCCAGCATAAGCTCGGCGATGTAACGCCCGACGGCGTGGGCTTGTTGGAAACCGTGGCCCGAGAAGCCGTTGGCGCAGTAGAGACCGGGCAGGGTCGGCCATTCGCCGAGGATGGCGTTGCCGTCGAGGGCGTTGACTTCGTAGAGGCCTGCCCACCCGCCGGTGACGCGGAGGCGGTCAAAGGAGGGCATGACATCAACGATCGCCGGCCAGACCACTTCTTCGAAACGGGTTTTGTGCCAGTTGAAATCGGTGGTGGTCACAGGGTCGTCGGCCAATGATTTGCCGGTCATGAAACGCCCGTCACCTTCGTGGATGCAGTAGAGGCCGCCGGGGAAGAAAATGGCCGGGAGGATGTGCTCGGGGCGGGCGCTGGTTTCGATGATGGAGACTTCGCGTTTGGTGGGGACCACGGGCAGATCGGCGCCAACCCGGCGCGCCAGGGCGGCGGCCCACGCGCCCGATGCGTTGAGGACCGCCCGCGCGGTCAGCGTCTCGCCGGTGGTGAGGCGGACGCCGCTGAGACGGGCATCGGTCTTGATTAGTTCAGCGACTTCGGCGTGGATGAAGTGCGCGCCCAGGGACACGATTTTGTTTTTGTAGCCGAGCAAGACGGCGAGCGGGGACATGGTGCCATCCTGCTGGCCAAAGGTCGCGCCCACACAGCCTGCTAGGTTGTAGAGTGGGAAGAGGGCCTGAACTTGGGGCGGGGTGAGCCAGTCCACCTGACAACCGAGACTCTGTTGCAAGGCCAGCCCCGCCAGGCTTTCCGCGTGGCTGGCTTCATCCACGATGAAGAGGTTGCCTTGCTGACGAAAGGCCGGGTCGGGTTTGTCATCGCCCACGGCCATCTCCTCGCCGAAACGCGCCAGGACTTCCAGCCCGTATTGGGACATGCGGATGTTTTCTTTGATGTTGAACTGGATGCGGGTGTTGCCGTCGGAGAGCGGGGTGGAGGCGCGGGCGTAAGTCGGGTCCATTTCCACCACGGCCACGCGCAGGCGGGGGTCATGTTTGAGCAGGTAGTAGGCGGTGGCACAGCCCATAATGCCGCCGCCGACCATAATGAAATCGTAAGAGTGAGAATGAGAGGTCATGGATGCACCTAAGTTTGACTGGATTGGCGTAGGTCACGCTTATTGCAGTGTTACAAAATAATCACTTAATCAAGCAGGCCGCGCTCCCATGCGCGGCGGTGTGGGAGCCGCCTCTGCCTTAGGCGATTAACTTTTGGTAGTGGTAACAAAGTAAGTGATGGTGCGCTAGACCTGTCAGGTGGGCGCATTCGGCACTCGAAAAAAACAGCATTTTGCGGCGCCCACCTGACAGGTCTTTCAAATTCACTACCTAACTTTTCAATCTGCAAGCGAGTTGTCGGGCTACAAGCCCGACCGACATCGGTTGCTCGTTAAATCAGGGAAACGCTCTAAGGACAACTCCCGCTGGCCTCATAAAAACCGCCCGCCGCGCGGGTATAGCAGTCGCACAAATCCAAATGTTCACCCTGGCCGCGCCAGAGGAGAAAATAAATTTGCGTTCGGACACAGACCGGGCCAGCGGTGGCCGTTTCATCAGAGACGATCCGCGAACTGGAATAGCCGAGGCCACGCTCGTCGCCGCTGGCGGTTTGGTCGGTGATGAGCCACAGCCGATCTTCCACAAATTCTGCTCGCCGCCAAGTCAGTTCCCCACGCATCGCGAGTAAGAAGAGAAACGCGGGCACGATGGCAAGGCAGAGCAGGGCCAAACACCCGCCGAGACAGCCCCAGCGCGAGACGGGCTGGTTCATGGGCGAGACCGGGCGCGCTGGGGGTGGGGAAACCGAGGCGGTCATTAGACCTTAGTGTGGGCGTTCAATTGAATGCATTCGTAGGGGCGACGCATGCGTCGCCCCTACGAATGTCTATTGATACAACGGCCTGACCCGATGCTCGGGCGGCGCGCCTTTTTCTCCCTGAACTTTGTACATGCCCACCGGGACGGTTTTGCCTTTGACCAGGCGACTGTCGCCAAACTCTGCATCGAACTCGTTTTTCACGATTTCGTAAGTGAATTCGGTGATGAGGAGCGGCCACTGCAAATCTTTGGTCAAGTCCTGCACCCGCGAGGCCAGGTTCACGCCGTCGCCCATGACCGTGTAGTTCACCCGCCGGCCCGAGCCAACCAACCCCACAAAGACTTCGGCGCTGTTCAGGCCGATGCCCATTTCCAACTTGGAGGGTTTGCCCTCGCTCTCCCACTTCTGGCGGAGTTTGTCCAATTCCAGGCGCATCTCAATCGAAGCCCGCACCGCGCGCTGGGCGTGATCTTCGTAGGCGATGGGCGCGCCGAAGAAGGCCATAATCAAGTCACCTTCATATTTGTCCACCGTGCCGCCATGCTTGTGGATCACTTCGGTCATGATACCGAGATATTCATTGAGGGTCTCAACCAATTGCTCTGGGGTCATCTTTTCGGACATGGTGGTAAAGCCGCGAATGTCGGAGAACAGAATCGTCAACGGGGCGCGTTTGCCGCGCATGGCATCCACGCCCTGGTCAATGAGCTGGCCGACCATCTCGGGCGAGATGAACATTTCGAAGATGCCGCGCACCCGGCGTTTTTCCAATTCCTCGCTCACGGCGTGTTCGAGCGTGGGCACCACGTAGGCCACAAACATGGTCCCCAGGGGCGCTATCACCGGGATTTCGGTGTTGAAGCCAATGAAGGCGATCAACCACACGATCACGCCGGCGATCATCAGGCCAACCAAACCGGCAATGGCCAGGTTGGTCCGGCGGATGAGTGTCAGGCCAAAGGCCAGCAAACCGGAGATGAGAATGCTGAGGAACATGATGCCGCGCGCCACCACGGGGCAACCGGAGCACACGCCTGAGTTCAAGTAAATGTGCTCGCCGCTGAGGATGGTGTCAAGCGCGTTCGCCATGATCTCCACCCCCGGCACGCCCGGTGGATTGCGCGGCACAAACGGCGTGGCAAAAATGTCGTGCAAGGATTGGGTGGTCGCGCCAATGAAGACGATCTTGTCTTGGAAGGTTTCCAGCGGCAGGTCGCCGTTCACGACTTGCATGGCCGAATAGGTGGGGAAGCTTTTTTCGGCGCCCCGGAAGTTGACGCGCAAGGCCCCATAGGTGAGCGGGATTCTTTGCGGGCCGAGCGTAAACCCGCTGCCGGTGGGCTGGTTGTCCAGTGTTTGGCCGCTATACAGCGCGGCGGCCACGATGGGCCAGGAATAGAGCACCCGGTCATTGGTTTTATCCCAGGCTTGGATGCTGTGCACCACGCTATCGGCGTCCGCGCCAATGTTGGTGATGCCGAACCCGGCGGCGGCCTCGCGCAAAATGGCGATGGGTTGCCGCAGGGTCTCGACTTGCGCGCCCGATTGTTCCGAGCGGGCCACTTCGCCATTGAGGATGACGTTACCCGCGCTGTGCATGGCCGCGGCCAACGCGGCATCGCCGAATTGCACGGTCACGCTATCCCCGGCGGTTAGCGGGTCGGCGGCGGGGTTGCCGTCAATATCCAGCAAGGCCAGCGGGTTCACTTGATAGAGCGCGGCAATACTGGCGACGGTCTCCCCGGCCTGGACGGTGTAAGCCACCGTCTCACCCGCAGGGATTTGCAACAACTGCGAGGGGCGCAAATCGCACGAGTCGTCGAGATTGTTGCGTTGCATCAGCAGGTCTTCGGAGACTTGATAGCGCGCGGCGAGGTCGGCGAGGGTGTCGCGCACGACAATATAAGTTTGCTCGGGGTCAGTGGGGATGACGAGTTCCTGCCCCCCGCACACGCGCCCGTTGCCGTCGAGGCCGTTGCGTGCGATGAGGTCGGGGGTGGTCACGCCGAATTGTTTGGCAATCTCGGTGAGCGCATCGCCTTGCACGGTGTAGGTGGCGGGCGAGCCGAGCGCGCCCGGCTCAAAGAAGAAAACGTCGAAGGCGATGGCTTTGGCGCCCCCGGCGGCCAGCCGGTCCACGATTTGGGCGAGATAGGTGCGCGGCCACGGCCATTGCAGGCCGGTGATGGACAGGGAATCGTCGTCAATGGCGACGATGATGGCCGGGCCGTAAGGCGGTTGCCCGCCGCGCCGCTGAAAGGCCCAGTTCACGGCGTTGAGTTCCAGTCCATCCAGCAAGCCAAAGGCGCTGGCGCCGAGCAATAAAACCAGGACGGCGGCGATGAGCAGGATGCTTTGACGGCGGATTTGGAATTTGCGCGCGCCCGGGGTGGGGGTGGCGGCGCGGACGGGGGAGGGTTTCATGGGCGCTTCTCCGGCGAGGGGGCCTATCCCAATCGGTCGAGTCTGGCAGACCCGGCGGATTGGTAGATAGACGCTAAGACGCTAAGGCACGGCGGTGGGCGGACAACTCACATCTTCATAGACCCAGCTCGCGCTGGCGGTTTGTCCATCGGCGGCGGTGACGGTGACCACGCCACTGGCCGGGAAACAATGTTGCGAGGTGATGTCAAACGCTTGGCCGGGCGCAAAAGTGTAAGGCTCCAATCCGCCAGTGGCCTGCGCCTCGATGTGCATGATGTAGGTGCCTTCTTGCGAGCCACAATTGTTGATGCACAACAGGGTGAGGGTGAGGCTGGGCGGCGGCCCCAACGGAATGGGCGAGGCCAACGGTGTTTCGGTGGCGAACGGCAAGCCCGGGTACGGAGAGGCAAATTGGGGCGCGCATACCGGGCCGGGCAGGATATCGGTCCATTGCACGGCGGGGATGTTCAACACCTGCCCAGTGAAGACAATAAACGGTACGGCGAGGCTGTTGGCTTGCGCGATGGCGGCGGGCAGAACCCCATAGCCGCGGGCGATGCAGAAGATGGTTTCCCCATTGCCTACCAGATGTTTTCCAATAACAGGCGCTGGAGGAATGGGAGTAAAGGGCACTGGCGTAATGGTGGGGCGCAACCGCACCGAGGTGGGGGAGGGCACGGGGGTGAGAGTGGGCGGGAGCGGGGTGAAGGTGAAGCGAGCGTTCTGACCCACTCTGAGCGTCAAGGTCGCCGGCGACCCACCGATGCTCACCGGCTGAACCAAATCGTCGGAGAAGGTCAGCGTT
>CAYUFY010000002.1:0-39628 GCA_964443795.1 uncultured Anaerolineales bacterium
AAGGTCCAGAAAACTCAACTCGGGTTGAGCCACTTGGGGACTCTAAACTCAAGATATAAGAGACCATCATAAATATACATTTGGCACTTTCATGGGCTGTTTTCGATTAAATTCCGGCGAAGTATCACCATCATTTGTTGCTCAGACGTTTCAGACGAATCGGTATAGAAACTACATTGCGAATCTGATTGCTGGTTCAAGCATCAACAACTTGAAGCCGAGCGATATTGAGTCAATAGAAATCCCGTTTCCGAGCAAACCGGAACAAACCGCCATCGCCGAAATCCTGAGCGACATGGACGCCGAAATCACCGCGCTGGAGCAAAAGCGCGCGAAGACCCGCTTGCTCAAACAGGGGATGATGCAGGAATTGTTGACGGGACAGATACGATTGGTTTAGGGTTCAGGTGACTGTCACCCGCGATGGAAACGAGGCGGAAAATGAATTTTTTGACAGGCGCCTGCTTCTATGTTGTAAAATATGTGTATCCCCCCTGTTCCTTCGGGAACTTGGGCGAGGCGGTCTCTGACCGCCTCTGCTTTTAACCCTATTCCCAGAAAAGAAAAGTAAACAATTGCCTTCTTCCCAAAATGGGATATAATTAGATATGCGGGTCATCGCCAAATCAACGCTAGTTGCATTCTATCAAAAGCATACTGACGCCGAAGAGGCCATTAAAGCGTGGCACAAGGAAGCCGAGCATGCCGACTGGAAAACCACCAGCGACATCAAAGCTCGTTACCGCTCGGCTGATTTTCTAGCCGGGAACCGGGTCGTGTTTAATATTCGCGGCAACCATTATCGGTTGATAGTTAAAATTCACTACAATACCCAGATTGTCTACATCCGTTTTGTCGGCACCCATAAAGAGTACGAAAAAATAGACGCGGAGAGCATCTAATGAACCCAAAAGTCATCAAAACCGAAGCCGAATATCGGGCCGCGTTGAAGTATGTGGAGTCCCTCATGGACGCCGCCCCCGGCAGTCCTGCTGAAGAAAAATTGGATTTGTTTGCCGTGCTCATTGAAAATTACGAGCAGGAACATTTCCCGATTGGGCTACCCGACCCGGTCGAGGCCATTCTCTTCCGCATGGAACAACAGGCTTTATCCCGCAAAGATTTGGAGCGATATTTAGGCAACCAGAGTAAAGTGTCGGAGGTGCTCAACCGCAAACGCCGCTTAAGTCTGGCGATGATGCGCGCCTTGCACACCGGGCTGGACATTCCCGCCGAAGTGCTGTTGCAGAAACCGGGCCGACACTTGACTCTGCAAAAGCCGCGCCCCCGAAGAACGCCAAGCCAACAACCTGGCTTCAAACCTGCTCATCCCGGCTGAAACCTGGAAGCCGTGGAAAAAAGAAAACCGGGGTCATATCAGCCATGAGCACTGTCGGCCAGATTGAACGCAAAACCCAAAACCGCGTGGTCAAACTCTTCCGCGACCAGCTCGGTTACCGTTATCTCGGCAACTGGGAAGACCGCCCCGACAACTACAACATCGAAGAGAACCTCCTGCGCGCCTTTCTCAAAGAGCGCCAGGTCAAGCCCGCGCTCATCACCAAAGCCCTCTACGAACTCAACAAAGCGGCGGGCGACCAAACCAAGAGCCTGTACGACCTCAACAAAGAAGTCTATGGCCTCCTGCGCTATGGCGTGCAGGTCAGAGCCGAGGCGGGCGAGACTGCCGAGACCGTCTGGCTCATTGATTGGGCAAACCCGCTCACCAACCACTTCGCCCTCGCCGAGGAAGTCACCGTCACGGGGCCAAACACCAAACGCCCCGATATTGTCCTGTACGTGAATGGCATCGCGCTCGGTGTGCTGGAACTCAAACGCTCCACCGTCTCGGTCAGCGAAGGCATCCGCCAAAATCTGGATAACCAGAAGAAGCTGTTCATCGAACACTTCTTCGCCACCGCGCAGTTGGTCATGGCCGGCAACGACACCGAGGGTTTGCGCTACGCCACCATCGCGACCCCCGAAAAATATTACCTGACCTGGAAAGAATCCTCATCGGTCCAGCCGCAAAATCTTGCGGCTCCACATTTGGCCTCTCCCCTCGACCGCGCCCTCACCCAACTCTGCTCCAAAGAGCGCCTGCTCGAACTCATCCACGACTTCACCGCTTTCGACGCCGGAACCAAAAAACTCTGCCGCCACCACCAGTATTTCGGTGTGCGCGCCGCGCAGGCCCGCGTTCGCCAGCGCGAAGGCGGCGTCATCTGGCACACGCAGGGCAGTGGGAAGAGTCTCACCATGGTCTGGCTGGCCAAGTGGATTCGGGAACACGTCACCGACGCGCGCGTGCTCATCATCACCGACCGCATCGAACTGGACGAGCAAATCGAGAAGGTCTTCAAAGGCGTGGACGAAGCCATCCACCGCACCACCAGCGGGGCCGATTTGGTGAAATGCCTCAATGCCGCCGCGCCCTGGCTCATGTGCTCGCTCATCCACAAGTTTGCTGGCAAGGAGGAAGGCGACATCGCCGGTTACATCGCCGAACTCCGTCACAGCCTGCCCCCCGACTTCAAACCCAAAGGTGATATCTACGTCTTCGTGGATGAATGCCACCGCACCCAATCCGGCGACCTGCACCAGGCCATGAAAGGCCTCCTGCCCAACACCCTGTTCATCGGCTTCACCGGCACGCCCCTGCTCAAAGCCGACAAGCAAAAGAGCATCGAGGTCTTTGGCAGTTTCATCCACACCTACAAGTACGACGAAGCCGTGCGCGACAAAGTGGTGCTCGATTTGCGCTACGAAGCCCGCGACATTGACCAGAGTCTCACCTCGCCCGCCAAGATTGACCAGTGGTTCGAAGCCAAGACGCGCGGCCTCACCGACCTCGCCCGCGCCCAACTCAAACAACGCTGGGGCACCCTGCAAAAAGTGCTCAGCGCCCAAGACCGCCTCGAAAAAATCGTGGCCGACATCCTGCTCGATTTTGAACAGCGCGACCGCCTGCTCAGCGGCTATGGCAACGCCTTGCTGGTCTCAGGGAGCATTTATCAGGCCTGCAAGTTCTACGACTTGTTTGTCTCCCAGGGCTTCGACAAGTGCGCCATCATCACCTCCTACCGCCCCACCCCCGCCGATGTGAAAGGCGAGGAGAGCGGCGAAGGCCTCACCGAGCGCCTGCGCCAGTACGAAATTTACAACCGGATGCTCAACGGCCAAGACGTGGAGACCTTTGAGAAGAACGTCAAGAAAAAATTCATCGAAGCGCCGGGGCAAATGAAACTGCTCATCGTGGTGGATAAACTCCTCACCGGCTTCGACGCGCCCCCGGCCACCTATCTCTACATTGACAAGCAAATGCGCGACCACGGGCTGTTCCAGGCCATCTGCCGCGTCAATCGGCTGGACGGGGAGGATAAAGAGTACGGCTACATCATTGATTATAAAGACCTGTTCCAGAGCCTCAGCACCTCCATCATCGATTACACCTCCGGCGCGTTCGATGCCTACGATAAGGCCGATGTCCTCGGCCTCCTGAGCAATCGGTTGGATAAGGCCCAAGAGCGATTGGAAGAAGCCCGCGAGGCCATCAAAGCCCTGTGCGAGGCCGTGCCTGCGCCCAAAGGGACGCTGGACTACCAGCATTATTTCTGCGCCCTCGACACGGCCGATAAAGCCGCGCTCAAAGACAACGAACCCAAACGCATCGCGCTCTACAAACTCACCGTGGGCCTCATCCGCGCCTACGCCAACCTCGCCAACGAAATGCCCGAAGCGGGTTATTCCGCCACCGACATCGAGCAAATCAAGCAGGAAGTGGACTACTACGAAAAAGTGCGCACCGAGGTCAAACTCGCCAGCGGCGACTACATTGACCTGAAAATGTACGAACCCGCCATGCGCCACCTGATAGACACCTACATCCGCGCCGAAGAGAGCCGCAAAATCTCCGCCTTCGACGACCTCACCCTCATTCAACTCATCGTCGAGCGCGGCGCGGATGCGGTGAAGGAAGCCCCACCCGGGCTGGCGGGTAACCCGGCGGCCATGGCCGAGGCCATCGAGAACAACTTGCGGCGGCTCATCATTGACGAACAGCCGCTCAACCCCCGCTACTATGACCGTATGTCCGAACTGCTCGACATGCTGATTCAAGAGCGCAAGACCCAGGCGGCGGAATACGAGCAATATCTGGCGAAACTGGTGGACCTGGCCCGGCAGGTGCAAAATCCCACCGGTGGCACAACCTACCCCGTCACCCTGAACACCTCGGCCCGCCGCGCCCTCTATGACAACCTCGGCCAAAACGAAGCCCTCGCGGTCGCGCTGGATACGGGCATTCTCGCCACCCGCAAGGACGACTGGCGCGGCCACCTCATCAAAGAGCGCGAAGTCCTGTATGTCATCCAGCAACACATCCCCGACGAAGCCGAAGCCGAGCGCATCTTTGAACTGGTGAAGAACCAGCGCGACTACTGACCATGCACCAAATTCAGGTCAACGGTCTCACGGTGGATGTGGTCCGCAAAAACATCAAAAACCTGCACCTGGCAGTTTATCCGCCCGCCGGGCGCATTCGGGTGGCCGCGCCCCTGCGGGTGAATGATGAAGCCGTGCGCTTGGCGGTGATTTCCCGTCTCGCGTGGATTAAGCGTCAACAGACCAAGTTCAGCGAACAGGAGCGCGAATCCCAACGCGACTATGTCGGCGGTGAGAGCCACTACTTTCAGGGCGCGCGCTATCGGCTAAACGTGGTCGAACGCGCTGGCCGCGCTCAAGTCGTCATCCGCAACAAGAAAATCCTCGACCTGTACGTGCGGCCTCACACGTCTGCTGTTCAGCGGGAACGGGTCTTCCGCGCGTGGTATCGCGCCCATCTGCAGACCGCCCTCCCGCCGCTCATCGCCCACTGGGAACAAAAAATCGGCGTCACCGTCGCCGATTGGGGTATCAAACACATGAAAACCAAATGGGGCACCTGCAATATCGCCGCGCGCCGCATCTGGGTCAATCTCGAACTCGCCAAAAAATCCGAGCGGTGCCTTGAATACATCGTCGTCCACGAGCTCCTCCACCTACTCGAACGTCACCACACCGACCGCTTTCTCCAGCTCATGAACCACCACCTCCCCACCTGGCGCCACGCCCGCGCCGAACTCAACCGCGCCCCGCTGGCGCATGAGGCGTGGGGGTATTGACCCGGGTATGAAACGGATTGCCTGGCTCACTGATATTCATTTGGAATTTGTTCAGTCCGATTCAGCTATCCGGGCCTTGTGTGAAAGCGTTCGAGCTACTACGCCGGATTTCATCCTGTTGGGAGGGGATACTGCCACCGCCCCCGACCTCGAAGCCAGTCTTGCCTACCTGGAAAAAGAGTTACAACTCCCCATCTACTTTGTTCTAGGCAACCACGATTTTTATAACGGGTCCATTCAGCACATTCGGGCCTTGGCGCAAACCCTGTCGCAGACTTCGCGGTGGTTGCGCTGGCTCAACCTGGCCGGGGTGGTCGAACTTACCGCCGAAACCGGGCTAATCGGTCACGACGCGTGGGCTGATGGGCGTTTGGGAAACAACCGCGCCTCCCAAGTCCTGCTCAATGATTATTTCCTCATCGAGGAACTCGCCAATCTGTCCACGCCCGAGCGTTTCCAGAAACTCAATGCTTTGGGTGATGAAGCCGCAACCCACTTTCAAATCGTCTTACCCCTCGCCCTCCAGCGCTTCTCTCAGGTCATCCTTCTGACGCACGTTCCACCTTTTAAGGGGGCTTGTTGGCATGAGGGCCGTATCTCGGATGACGAGTTTCTGCCCCACTTCACCTGTCAGGCGGTCGGCGACGTTCTGAAACAGGTAATGCAGGCCCACCCCGACTGCCACCTGACGGTTTTGTGCGGCCACACGCATGGTGCGGGGGAGGCAACCATTTTGCCCAATCTCCACGTCAAAACCGGCGGGGTGGAATATGGCGAACCCCGCTTACAAGAAGTGCTGGTCGTGACATGACGGGGATGGTCGAATGGTCGAAAACCCGATTCCCCTCGCCGATACAGAAAATCGCATCAGTGAACGGGTTGATATACAAATAGGGGAGTTCCTAAACCCGCAGAGGTGCTAAAGTTATCGGATGACCAACGAAGCCTGCCGCCATTGTCAAAGTGCGGCCACCCATAAAGCTGGCGCAACGCGAGTGGGAGTCAACGCTATGCCTGTCCTGCCTACGGTGGCCCGCGAAATCCGCTCAAAATTGATGGGCAGCAAGAGCAAGGCTGTTCAAGCGTCTGTTGACCACTACACTTTCAGTACAATACCGATGACTTCAGCGCCTATCACGGGGTCAGTATCATTTAGTGGCCCCGGGTAAATCCCAGACCTTTGCGGTGGAAGCCAACAACGCCGAACTGCGTCATTATCTGGCGCGGCTAGCCCGCCGCACGCGGTGTTACTCCAAAAAACTGCGCTGGCTCCAGTTGATGCTCCGGCTCTTTGTCTATTACTGGAACCAGCGCCAGCTCTACCAGCGCCAATATCCTCACGCCCACCCGCCGCTCGTGAGTTTTGTCCCGAATCGCATTTGAAGTCCTTGACCTCTGCGAGTTTGGGAACTCCCGTTATTAAGAAGGTCAGGACTTTATTCCCAAAGACCACCTTGAAGGCTACATTGGGAAAGACTTTATTATCACGCTTCCCTACATAAAGCCTACATTTGGGAAAGACTTTATTATTCTGCGAAAGACTTTATTATCCAATTACACGAGCGCACCACCTGATAGGTCTAACGCGCCAGCACTTACTTTGTGACCACTACGTTATACTGTTTACGTCAGTGGTCAGGTGGGCGATTGCAATAAGTTGTGTAATTTTTGCCCCGTGCTTGTGCAAGAAGGTAGTTGGTAACTTAGCGTTCATGCCCGCCTCACTGGACCTTAGCCTGCAACATCTCGAAGCCGAATTCGCGCGCCTTGACGTGCTACTCCGTCGCGCGGTTCACCGCTGGCGGCTGGCCGGGCAAAGCCCCGCCGATGATTTTCGCGGCTTGTATGTTTCCGATGCGGAGGCCGAGGTGCTCCTCCACCGCCCATTCAGCGCCAATTGGGGGCAAACCGCGGAACTAAACCCCGCCGACGAACACGCCTACACCGCCGAACTCGCGCAAACCGCTGAAGCCGCGCAAACCCTCGAGCACCAGGCTCACGGCGCGGGCGCGGTCTTGCGGCTCGTCCATCTCGCCACCACCTTCAACCTCGACCGCTTCGAGCGTGATGTCCTCCTCATCTGTCTCGCTCCGGCCCTCGATCTCCGCTACGAGCGCCTCTACGGCTATCTGCAAGACGATGTGACCCGCAAGCGCCCGACTATCAACCTCGCCCTCGACCTGTTGTGCGACCCCAGCCCGGCGCGTTTGCTTCTGTCCCCGCGCTTTGCGCCCGATGCGCCGCTCTTCAAACACCATCTCATCGAACTTACGCTCGATCCGGCCACCGGAAAAACCTCGTGGCTGGGGCAGGTGCTTCTATTAGATGAAGGACTGGTGGCGTGGCTCCTCGGCCATTACCAACCCCCCGCCGAACTCGCCCCCCACGCGACTCTGCTCCCCCCGCCGCTCGCCGACTCCGCGCCTGTGCTTGCGCCCCAGGCGGCCGACCTCCTCGCCCACGCGGAAACGCGCGCCCTCATCAGCTTTCACGGCCCCGACACCGCCGCCCAACTCGCCGCCGCCCAATCACTCGCGGCTCGATTGCAACGCCCCTTGCTCACCGTGGACCTCGCGGCATTGACTCCCGAAAATGAATTCCCCACTGTGCGCGTTCTGCGGCTGGCCCTGCGCGATGCGCGTTTGAACAACGCCATTCCCTACCTCACCGGTTGGGACGTGACCCTGGATGAAGGCGCGCCCGCGCCCGAACTGCTGGCCGAAGTGTGTGCCCACCCCGATTGGATAATCCTCGTCGCGAATCAGCCTTGGCAACTCAGCGGGGTCCCGCGTGACCGCAACGTGTTGTGGGTCGCCTTCCCCATCCCCGACTATCAACAGCGGCGCGCCTTGTGGTTGCACGCCCTCGGTGCGGATGCGACCTCCCTGAGTGTGACCGAACTCGCCGGGCAGTTCATGCTCACCACCGCGCAAATCCGCGATGCCGTGGCCTCGGCGCGCGACCTGGCCGCCCAGCGTGGCACGCCCCTTCAAACCGCCGACCTCTTCTCAGCGGCGCGCAGTCATTCGAGTAGTGGGCTAAACACCCTCGCGCGTAAAATCACCCCGCGCTATGGCTGGGCCGACATCATCCTCCCTCCCGACCAAGTGACCCTCCTGCGCGAGTTGGTCGCCACCGTGCGCGGGCGGCCTCAGGTGTTGGATGACTGGGGCCTCGGGCGCAAACTGGCCTCGTCCAATGGAGTCACCGTGCTTTTCGCTGGGCAGCCCGGCACGGGCAAAACCATGGCCGCCGAAGTCATCGCCGGGGAATTGGGCCTCGACCTCTACAAGATTGATTTATCCACCGTGGTCAGCAAATACATCGGCGAGACCGAAAAGAACTTAGAGAAAATTTTCCGCGTGGCCGAGACCAGCAACGCCATTTTGTTCTTCGACGAAGCCGACGCGATTTTTGGCAAGCGCAGTGAAGTGCAAGACTCGCATGACCGCTATGCCAATATCGAAATCAGTTACCTCCTGCAACGCATGGAAGCCTACGACGGCGTGACCATCTTGGCGACCAACCTGCGCGCGAACTTGGATGAAGCCTTCACCCGCCGTCTGCAATTTGCGGTGGACTTCCCCTTCCCCGACGAAGCCGACCGCCTGCGGATTTGGCAAGCCTTGTTCCCGACCAGCGTGCCGCAGAAACCGGATTTAGACTTAGGACTAATGGCGCGGCGCTTCAAGTTGGCAGGGGGGAGTATTCGTAATATCATTGTGAATGCGGCGTTTCTGGCGGCGGCCAATGGGGGGGCGCTGAGCATGGAGCATTTATTGCATGGCACGCGCCGCGAACTGCAAAAGATGGGGCGATTGTTGAACGACAAGGATTTGATAACCGGATAACGCATTGGTAGGGGCGTTCAATTGAACGCCCCTACGCCATTTGATCATGGAATTGGATCATGAGCGCTAAACAAAAAACTGCCACGGTCGCCGCCCCCACGGTGGAGGCCAAGAAACCCGCGCCCGAGGGGCAAGGGTTTCAAGAGCAAGCGTCGGAATTTGAAACTGCCTCACCCATCGCCATGCGGCAGGTGTTGGCCGACCCGGGCCGGATGTCGCAGACCGATATCCGCACGGCGCAACGCGCTTACGGCAACCAGTTTGTTCAGCGGCTCGCGCGGGGCACGACTCTGCGCGGGGTGCGGAATACCCGGCTGGAGCGCGGGGGCAAAACCCCGGTGCAACTCAGCGGCGAGGGCGGCGGGGCCGTTCATTCCCAAGTTGAAAGCCGCATCGAGTCACAGCGCGGCGGGGGGGCCGCCCTGCCCGAACACACGCAGAATCAAATGAGCGAATCGTTTGGGGCCGATTTCAGCAACGTGCGGGTGCATACGGGCGGCGAGTCCAATGAACTCAACCGCTCGCTCAATGCCCGCGCCTTCACTACGGGCAACGACGTTTTTTTTGCCGACAACGAATACAATCCCGACTCCAGCGGCGGGCAGGAACTACTGGCGCACGAACTCACCCATGTGGTTCAGCAGGGCGGCGCGCCCGCCAAAAGCGCGGCACAGACCAAACGCGCGGGTGAGGATGGCCAAGTGGCGACCAAACCGCTCCAGCGCGGCATGGCCGAGGATGAGCAGGAACAACTGCTCACCAAACGCATTGAGGGCGCGTTACAGCGGCAAGGCGTGACCGACGTGCCGGTCAAAAGCGTCTTAGCCTCGCATCCCATTCAGCGCGGCATGGCCGATATGGAAGATGAAAGCCTGCTGGCGACCAAGCCGGTGCAACGCGGCATGGCCGACATGGAAGATGAAAGCCTGCTCGCCACCAAGCGCGTGGCGGGCGCGCCGGTGCAACGCGCTATGACGGTGAACGCCCCCGGCGATGAATACGAACAAGAAGCCGACTCGGCGGCGCGGCAGGTGATGAGTAAATCGGCGCAACGCTCCGCCGCTGACGAGGAAGATGAAAGCCTGTTGGCGACCAAGCAGGTGCAACGGGGCATGGCCGAAGACGAGCAAGAACAACTCCTCACCAAACGCGTTCAACGTGCGGAAGACCCCGGGAGCCTCGAAGCCCCGCCGCCCGGCAACCAGCCGCCCGTGGATGAGAAATCGGCCGAGACCAAAGATAAAGTGACGGAAGCCGACCAAAAGCAAAAAGCGCCGGAAGGGGAAAAGAAAGAAGAAGAAAAGAAAGCCGAGCAAAAAGACCCGGCGCAAGCCGCTAATCAGGCGCAGACCGAAAAACAAGGGAAGGCCATAGACGACAAAGAAAATAAGGATCAGGCCGGTGCCAAGAAAGCGTTGGAGGCCCAAACCGGCGGCGGCCCGGCGGCGGGCGGCGCGATTAAAGGTGCCAAACCCGGCGAGAAGGCCGCTCAGGGCGCTGAGAAAATGGATGCGGCCACCAGCCAAGCCGAACAGCTAGGCGGGCAACTGGCCTTTGATGTGGTCAAACCGCCGGATTGGGATGCGGAAACAGCCATGTACGATATGTTTGGGGGCATGATCGCTGGTGATAAAGACGCGGTAGCCGACTCGCTCCCGCCCGGCATCGTGCAAACCAAATCGGGCGGTTTTGGCTTTGCCCCCGGCATCATTATGCGGGACGCGGCCTCTACCCCGGCCCCAGCCTCACCCCCGCCCGCCAATAATAAACTCAATATGGCGGCTGTGACGACCGCCGAGGCCACGGATAAGAAAGATAGCTCCGTGTGGGTGGGCGGTGAAAATTTTGCCGCCGCCGAATATGGCGACAAGTATGCCGTGCCTAAACACGAAAATGCCGTGGCCAATATGTTTGTAGGTGATATTGGCGGCAAATCGGTGGAGGTGGCTAATACTTTTAACTCGGCCTTTGCGAGTGATAGCGTGGAGGCCACTGGCTGGGGGCGCGCCGCCGCCTTCTTTGAAGGCATCGTGCAAATCACCGAGGTCATCACCAACGTCCTCGGCTTGATTTCGCTCATCATGATGATTGTCGCGGCGATTTTGTACGGCATTGGTCTGGCTTTGACATTGGCCTTGTTTACGGCGGCGGCGGGCGCGGCGCTCATTGCCTTTGCTTCGACCATGATGGCCTGGGCGAAAGTGTTGGGTACGATTGAGTTAATTATTACTGTCGTCCGCATGGCCCTCCGCCTCATTGCCATTACCCTGCGCGGCATTGAACTGCACATGATTAAAGACCCCGAGAAACTCAAACGCGCCAAAGCCCGGATGTATGACCAGGCCATGGGCTTTGGCATGGATGCGGTCTCGGTGGCGTTGGATGTGGTTCCCGGTGCGGCGAGTAGCGCTAAAAAAGGCGCCAAGGCCGGCACGGGCGCGGCCAAAGGCTTTAAGGCCGGCCTGAAGGAATCCTTTGATGTCGGGGGGGATATTGCCGCCGCGCGCGGTAGAAGCGCCGCCGGGAAAGCGGCCAGCGGGGCGGTTGAGAATGCCACCAAGACGGCCAAGCGGGAGGCTAAAGAGGAGCTCGCCGAGCGAGCCACCTCACTCGGCACGTCTAAAGGTGCCAAAGAAACCGCCGAGAAAACCGCCAAGGAATCTGCTGAAAATCTTGACAAAGCCAAAGCCGCCCTCCAAAGCAAAAAGAATGCGGCGAAGGAGGCACAAGAGCACTTGGATAGCCTGCCGCTGGATGCTGACCCCGATGTCGTGGCAGCCGCCACGAAACGCGTTGAAGATGCTGATAACGCTGTGAAAGCTGCTAACCTCGATGTTAATTCGAAACAAGGCATAAAAACCAGTACGGAGCAGACGGCGGCTCTAAAAGGTACCGATGTCACTAATTCCAAGCAAGCCTTGCAGGATGCCAAGGACCTAAAGGCTGGCACGAAAGGGGCCGGTCTGAAAGATGCTAACGAAGGCGCCTTAACTGACTTTAATAAACTCAAGAACGGTGATCCGAGTATTGATCAGGCCGCCCTGGATCTCAAGCTCGGCCGGACCGCTACCCCCGAGGAATTAGAAATCGCCCAAAAAGGTTTTGGCCCTAAACTCGGCGAGACCTCGTTTGATATCGGCTCGGGCGTGGGGGTAGGTCTTTTGGGTGGCGCGGCCGCTAATACGCTTAAGAGTCGAACGGTGGATAACGTCAGCCAAAATGACTTCTACACCGGACAATACAAACCTTATTTTGACCGCATCAAGGCTTTATTGGATCGCGAGGCCAGTCAGAAAGACCAGTCTAAAAAACTGACATCAGGTGAAGCGGCGGCGCTCACCGCGATGAAAAACAAATTGAGCCAAGGTGAGGCGCTGAATGATGCGGAGAAACTCCAACTCAAGGCCATCGAAGACCGCGCAAGCAGCATTGGCCTCAAACGACAGGATTCGGCCTCCCCCGCCTATGGCCTAATTTCACGCACCCCGGATGAAAGCCCCCCGCCCGGTGGGGCTCCTGCGCCCCAAGCGGCGCGCCCGGCCCCGGCGCAAGGCATGGTCGTGCGATCACCCGCCCCAACGCAAAACGTGGTGGCCCGCGCCGCTGATGAGGCCGCCGATACCGAATTGCCCCCGCCGCCCCTCGATGCCGTCACTATTGTGGATGACACCGCCGAGTCCATCGCCGCCGCCGAGGAAGCCAAGGGCTTCTTGCAAGCGCGGCTCGATGAAATTGACGATCTCATGGGGCAAAAGACGACTTGGCAAACCGCCATGGCGGCTGGGCAGGGCCAACTCAAGACACAAAAAACCGCACTGCAATCCAGCGACAAAATGGACGACGAACAGGTGGCCCACGCCGAGACCGGGATGGGCAAAGCCAAAGAGATGCAAGGCCCGGCCAAAGAAGCGCAAAGCCAGGGCGCGGCCTCCAATGGCGGTCTGTCCTCCATGCAAGGCCCCATGGACCAGGGTGCCGAGAAAGCTAAAGAAAAAGGCAAAGCCGCGCCCGACCCGGGGGCCACACAAGGCGGCATGGGCAAAGCCTCCGAAGGCGGCGCGCAAGCCGGTCAACTCTCCAATCAGGCGCAGGCCGATAACCAGCGCTCCAAGAACGAAGCACTCGCCAACAAAGCGCAGAGTAAGAAAATCCAGGACCAAACCGATAGCGCCGATAGAACGTTGAGTAGCACGCAAAACAAAAACCAAGCCGAGATGGATATGATGCAGGCTGATCGGCAGGGTGTGCTCAACCGTTTAGAAGAAATTGAAGCGCAACAAGGCGAACTGCTCGCCCAGCATGATGCGGCCTTAGCCCGCACCTTTGAATGGACCGCGCAACACAAATCCGCCCGTGAAGCCGCTGGAGTTTAAGAAAGAAATCCTATGCCGCCTCGTCGTAAATATCGCCTCTACCGCAAGCCTCGGCCCGTGTCGCCGCGCCCGTCCCTCGCGCGCGCGCATAAATCTGATGCGCCCAAGCCCGATGTTGAGCAGACGGAAGAATCGGAACTGCGGCAATCGCTGGCCACGCCGGGCACCATGTCCTCCACGGACATTAACACCGCCCAACGGGCCTATGGCAATCAATTTGTGCAACGCTTGGCTGCTGGCACGCGGGTGGCCGGAACGCGCTCGCCCAGCCACGCCACCAAACGCATGATTCATCGCGCCGGGACCGGCGAGGCCGCCGTGGTGCCGGATGTCGAAGAGCGCATCGAAGGCGCGCGGGGCGGGGGGCAGGCCCTCCCCGAACACACCCAAAGTCAAATGAGCGATTCGATGGGCGCGGATTTCAGCGGGGTGCGGGTTCACACCGGCGGCGAAGCCAATCATCTCAACCGCTCGCTCAATGCGCGCGCGTTTACCACGGGTAACGACGTTTTCTTTGCCGACAACGAATACAACCCCGACTCCAGCGGTGGGCAGGAACTCATCGCGCACGAATTGACCCACGTCGTTCAACAGGGCGGCGCGCCTGCCAAGAGTCCGGCGCAGACCAAACCCGTGCAACGTGGCATGGCCGATATGGAAGACGAGAGTTTGCTGGCGACGAAATCTGTGCAACGCGGCATGGCGGATATGGAAGATGAGAGTCTGTTAGCCACCAAGCGCGTGCCCGGCGCGCCGGTGCAACGCGCCATGACCGTGAACGCGCCCGGCGATGAGTACGAACAAGAAGCCGACGCGACCTCGCGGCAAGTCATGAGCAAATCCATGCAACGCGCCGCCACCGACGAGGAAGATGAAAGCCTGCTGGCGACCAAGCGCGTGCAACGCGGCATGGCCGAAGACGAGCAGGAACAATTGCTCACCAAGCGGGTTCAGCGCTCGCTTTTAGTCCAACGCGCCGATGATAAAGAAGAAGCCGAGCAAAAGAAAGAAGCCGAAGACCAAGCCGCGCAGGCCCGCAACAAAGAGGGCGGTAAAGCCGAGAAAGCCGCAGAAAAGCCCGAAGGCGATAAAGCCCCCGATAAAAAAGAAGACGGCAAAGAACCCAAAGACGAGAAAAGCCCCGTGGCCGGAGTAGCCAGCGCGCTCGCTCCGGTGGCCGGGCCGACTTTGCCCACTGGCCCGGCGGCGGGTGGCCCCTCCACCGATGAGTTGATTAGCCAGCAAGAGGGCGCGGAAGAGCGCTCGTTCCAAAAGAGTGACGAGGTGGCCGGGGGCCTCTCGTGGGCGGCCAATAAGCCGCCGAACTGGGATAGCGAGACCATTCTCAGCGAAGTGTTTAGCGCGGTGATGGGCGGTGAGGCGCAGGGTCAGGCCCCCGAACAAACCGCTCAACGCACCATCCAGCGGCGGGGCCTGCCGGCCCCGGCAATGGCGCAACGCGCCCTGGCCCAACGTGAGCTCCCGTCGCGACAAACTGACGCGAGCAACACCCCGGCCAAAGCCGCCGAACCCCCCAAGCCGGTGGCTGGCTCCAAAGGCGTGGGCGGCGGTTGGGCCACCGAGATTCCCGAAGGCGACAAGTATGCCGTCCCCGCGCACGAGAACTGGTTTGCCAATACCTTTGTCAGCGACACCGCCGGCAAAGCCATGCAGATGGCCAACAAGTGGGCTGGGTTTAGCCAGGAGACCAACGCCTTTGGCTATGCCGCGCGGACGTTGGAAGGCATTCTGGGGATTCTCGACCTTGTCAATTCAATCTTGGGTTACGTCTCGCTCGCCCTCACGGTTGTAGCGGCCATTTTATATGCCCTCGGGCTGATTTTTAGCGCCATTCCGTTCACCGCCGCCGCCGGGCCGCCGCTCATCAGCGCGGCCACCGTCCTCATGAAAGTCGCCGAAGTGTTGGGCAAGGTGAGTCAGGTCATCCTCATTATTATGATTGCATTCCGGGTGCTGATTATTGCCCTCCGCGCCCTGGATTACCTGTATTCATGGGCGACCGGGGCCAGCGCGGAAGACCTTAAAAAGAAAGCCGGCATGATGTCTGACCAAGCCATCGGCATTGTGAGCGATGGTATTGCGCTGGCGACCACGTTTATCCCCTTCCCCGCCGCCAAGAAGATAGGCAAGAACGCGGGTAAGGGCTTGGCGATAGCCGGGGCGCAGAGCGCCTTGGGCTACGCCGGTGCTCATGTCTCGGGTGGTTTTAACAAGGCCCAAGATGCTGCCAAAGAGGATATCAATAAAGGCGGCGACAAAAAAGACGAGGTGAAAAAGAAGCCGAAAGACAACGTTCAACGCGCCGATGACGCGGGGGCTGGCATTGTCGGCGAGGGCCAGGCGGCCCCCGAGGTCAGCCTGTCAACCCCGCCCAGTGACGCGCCCGAGCGCGTGGATAGTTTGGCCATGGACATCGGCGATGCCGAGGCCGAGAAACTCTATTTGCAAGACCGGCTGGCCACCCTCGATTTCATCATCGGCAAAAAGGTCAATTACGAGCAAAACGCTGGGGCGGCGCAAGCGCAGAATAAGGAACAAAAAGGCGCCCTACAGGTCGGCAACGTGGCTTTGCAAGACCAAGCCAACAAAGCCCAGCAGTTCAACGAAAAAGCCAAAGAGGTCGGGCCAAAGGCCAGTGAGGCGCAAGGCAATTCCAGCTCGGTGCAAGGCACCATGGGGTCCATGCAGAGCCAAATCTCCAGTGGCACCCAGCGCGCCGCCGAGGAAAAACCCGAACTCCAAAAGCAGGACCCCAATGCCGCCAACAACAGCGCCGGGGCCAGTAAAGATGCCTCCAAAGATTCGGGCGCACTCGCCGCCTCGGGCGCGTCTAACGCGGCCAAGTCCAAACAAGAATCAGAAGGCTTGCAGGGCCGCAACCAACAGGCGCAAGCCAAGATTGAACAGTATGACAATACCATCGCTGAGAAGCGCAATATGAACCAAGGCGAATTAGTGACCGCGATGGCAGAACGGCAAGCCATCCTTGACCGGCTGATGGTCATTGACGCGGCGGAAGCCGACTTGAAGAGCCAGCATCAGACCGCGCTGGATGAAGCCAATGCCTGGGCCAATCAACATCAGGCCGAGCGCCAAGGGCAGGCCGAACCCGCGCTCCGCGAGCAGTTGGGCGACGAGCAATTTGAAGTGGTGATGAGCGGCGCGGGAGCGCCGGCTTAACCTGGTCTAATGGATAACTCCGCTCCCGTCGAAGCGCTGACCTCCGCGCTCAATCAGCAGATGGCTGAGTGGCAGGCCGCCGGGCAATTACCGGAGGCCATGGCCACGCTCAGCCGTGAGATTCTGCGCCACACGCAAGGGCGCGATTGGTTGGCGGCGGCGGACGCGTACGCGCGCGGGGCGGCGTGGGCCGCACAGAGCGGCGACCGCGCCGCCGAGGCCATGTGCCTCTACGGGCAAGCCCACACGCTCATGAACCACCCTCAGCGGATGCCCGACATCCTGCCGCTGTTGCGGCGCGTGGTGGCGCTGGCCGAACAAATCGGCTACCGCACGTTGGCCGTGCGCGCGCACTTTTTGCTGGCCTCGGTGGTCACGCACACCGAGGGCGATGTGGATGGCTCACTCGCGGAATTGACGCGGGCCATCGAAATTTTGGAAGCGGGCCGCCACGAAATGCTGGCCCCGGCGTTTGAGCTGGCCGTGCAGGTGTACCGCACCCGCGGCACGACCCGCTGGTTGCTGGGCCTGATGGCTGACGCGCAACGTGATTTGGAGCAAGCCCTGGCCTACGCCCGCCAGTTGCGCGCCGACGATTTAATTTTGGCGCTCGAAACCGACTTGGGCGTGTTGGCCGGGTACACTGACCCCGCACTGGATAACACCGCGTTCCTCGACGCGCTCTATGAACAAGCGCGGCTCTCCGGCCAACGCGAAGTCTTGGGCGATATCAAACTGCATCAGGCCATCACCGCCCTGCGCCGCGCCGACTTAGCCACCGCCCACCAACACGCTGAGGCCGCGCGCCTCAACGCGTTGGAAGCCAGCGACCCCATGCGCTACTTGCGCTACTGGACTGCGTGCTTGTTGCAGTTTGCCATTTATGAAGAACGCGCCGAGCGGCGCGAGGCCCTCGCCATTTTGCTAACGTGTAAAGGCACGTTGGAAAAATATCTGGGCCAAGAAGCCGGGCAACTCATCACGACTTTCCTCGATACCTTGCCGGAACGCTGGGGCGCGGCGGATTTTCAGGCGGCCTTGCAAGCCTACCGCGAGTTTGTGGCGCAAAAGCCGGCCCAGCCCGCCGAGGCCGTAGGATAAATGCGGATGCCGCCTCGCAACAAACTCCGGCTTTATTTGCGGAAACGCAAACACTCTTTTCAGCGGTCGCCCTTGGCGCGGCAACGCAAAGGCGGCGACACGCCGCAACCCGATGCCGAACCAGTCGAAGAAGCCAATGTGCGGCATTCGTTGGCCAACCCCGGCACCATGTCCTCGCGGGATATTAAGACCGCGCAACGGGCCTACGGCAATCAGTTCGTGCAACGGTTGGCGCTCGGGACCGAGATTCGCGGCACAAGCGCGCCCCGCGTTAGCATTCAACGCGCGGCGGCCGGCGCGGCGGCGGTGAATGCTAATGTCGAGGAACGCATCGAAGGCGCGCGGGGCGGGGGGCAGGCGCTCCCCAAAGACACGCAATCGCAAATGAGCGAATCCTTTGGCGCGGACTTCAGCGGGGTGCGCGTCCACACAGGAACGGAGTCCAACCAACTTAATCGGTCACTCAACGCGCGTGCGTTTACCACCGGGCAGGATGTGTTCTTTGCCGACAATGAATACAATCCCCATTCCAGCGGCGGGCAGGAACTCATCGCGCACGAACTGACCCATGTGGTGCAACAGGGCGCGGCCCCGGCCAAGCCGGCGCAACGGGCGGCGACGACAGGTGATGATGAAGAAGAAACTGTTTTGACCAAGCCCGTCGAGGCCCAACGCGACCACCAGCCCGGCGAGGAAGATGAACTCCCCGGCGGCCTCTCGCTCAAGCGGTTGCAGACCAGTTTGCAACGCGCGGCCCTGCCGGGCATGGGCCACCTCGATGGCCTGTTGACCGGGTTGATGCCCGCGCCTTCCACATCTACCGAACACAAGTCGGTGCAACGCGCCGAGGGCGACGAAGTTAAGCCCGAAGATAAAAAAGAATTAATTGAGAACGCCAAGGACCAGGGCAAAGAAACCTCAGCGGGCGCGGGGCAAAATAGTCAGGCCGACCAAGCCAAGGGCGCGCCAAGCGCCGGGCTAAAAGAAGAAAAAAAAGAAGCCGGGGACAATCAATCCAAACCTGACCAAAAACCTGAGGCGGGGGGCGGTGGTCTGGGCGGCCCACAACCGAACTTGCCTGATATTGAACCGACCCCGCTCCCGCCAGAAGCCGAAATGGCGCAGGTGCCCGACCAGAGTTTTGGTCAAGCCATGCAGGTTTACGAAAATTTAAAGTGGGAGAAGACCAACCCGCCGGATTGGGATGCTGAAACGGCGTTGTTTGACTTGTTCACCAACGGCAATATGGATATGCCCGCTGTGCAACGCAAGGCCGCTGTGCAACGGACCGCCAGCGGCGGCGATGCGGTGGGACAGGCCGCAGTTAAAGAGCCACAAGACCCCACCACGACCGCCGTAGCCAAAGACCCACCCCCCGCGTTTTTTGTGGCGGCTCCCACCACCGGCAACATGATGGGGGATATGCCGATTAATGCGGTGATGGGCTTCACGGGGGCTTCGGCGGCGCTCAACGCGATTAATAATGTTGGCGCAATCACCACCGAGACCAATCCCTTTGGGGTGATGGCGCGTTTGATGGAAATCGCGGTCAATATCATGGAAGTCATCTCGGCGGTGATTTCGGTGATTGACCTGATTGTCATCATTACCAAATGGACGCTCATCATCGTCGGCGCGATTTTGCGCGCGATTGGCGCGGCGACCGTGTGGGCTTTTGGCGCGGGGGCACCACTCATCGCGGCGGGCGAGGCGATGAGTGCGTTTGCAACGGGCACCCTCACCCCGCTGGATACGGCGCTGACCGCCATTCTCGTCAAACTCGCCATTATCCGCATTCAAATGCGGCTCATCGTCGTCTTTCTGCGCGTGCTCGACATCGCCTGGTCAGCGGCGGCCGGGGCGGATGCGGCCACCTTACGCAAGAAGGGTTGGCTGGTGGCGGACCAGGCCTTTGGCATGGCCGTTGATGGCTTGTCTATCCTCGGTGGCTCGGCGCAAGTGAAGGCCGATGGCGGGGGTTTGTCCACCGCCACGACGGTTGGGCTACGCACCCTGCAGTATGGCAGTGGCTTTGCCTTGAAGCCGGGGGTAGCCATCGCCCGAGGCGCGACTAATCAATATAGCGGCCGGAATGCCACAGAAGAAAACGAGCGGAAACAAGAAGGCACGTTGGTGAATCGGGCAGAGGGTGAGGCCCAGCCCCTCCGGGCTAATCTCCCCGAGCCGCCGCTGGAAGCGCCCGATAAAGTCAATGCCACGGCTTTCAACATGGCCGCGCTGGAAGAAGAGAAACTCCTGCTCACGTCGCGCTTGTCGTTTGAAGATAAGCTGCTGGCTTCAAAGACCATGTGGGATGTGAATATGCAGGCCAGCCAGCAGAATATGCAAATGCACCAGAACGTGATGGCTGGCCAAAATAAAGACATGATCACCCAGCAAGCCGCCGCCGACCAATTTAGCGAGAAAGCCGGTGAGGGCGGTGAAAAGGCGGGTGAAGGCAAACAGCAAAACGCGGCCATCAGCGGCGCGCTGGCCTCATCGGAGCCAGCGGTTAACAACGCCATGGACAAGACCGAAGAGCATAAATCCCAAAGTCAAGGTCACGCCGATGAAGAGGCCTCCCAAATTGACCCGGCCAAAGCGCCCGACCCGGCCTCGGCGAATAAAGACAAAAGCCAGGCCAACGATGCCGCTAATCAGACCCCCACCTTAATGAATGATGGCGTGGCACAGGGCCAAAGGTCCAAACAAGAAACGCAGAAGGTCAAAGACCATAATCAGAACGCGACCAAGAAGACGGAAGATGTAGAAACGCAACTCGAGACCAAGCGCAACCAAAATAAGGACGAGGTCGCTAAGTTAGGTGATGACAAGCAAGCGGTCATGGCCCGCTTGGCTGAGATTGCCGCTCTGCAAGGCGCACTTAAAGCCGAGCATGACACGGTGCTTCAGCAAGCGACGACGTGGACAACGCAACACAAAACGGCCCGACTGGCGACCATGGGGACGCTCGGTATTGAAGAAGATGACCTGCAAGTGGAAGTCCCCCCGGCTGAATAAAGTCTCTGCCCGGCAAAAATAAATTACCATGCCCCCCACCGAAACCGAAGTTTTCGCCGCCCTCGACCAGAAACTGACCGAACTACAGTCGGATGACCAGCTCCCGGCGGATTTTGTGGCGGTGTCCCGCGAGTTGACGCGCGCCCTGCAACGGCGCGACTGGCCTATAGTGGAAGCCGCTTACGCCCGCGCGGCCGAGTTGGCCGCGCAGGGTGGCGACCCCGCCACGGAAGCCCTCAGCCTCTATGGACAGGGAACCGCATTGTTTCAGCTTGACCGTCTGGCCGAGGCTCGGCCTCACTTTCAGCGCGCCGCCGAATTGGCCGAACGCATCGGGCATACCACGCTGGCCGCCAAAGCGCATTACCTTTTCGCCGGGGCGCTATTGACCGAAGCCGAGCTGGATTTGGATGCGGTCCTCGCCGCGCAAACCCGCGCGCTTGAATTGCTCGATGCGGCTAAAGAACCCGAACTCGCCGCGCAAATTCATCATGCCCGCGCCTCCCTACGGGGCGCGCGCCTCGACCCCGAAGCGGCCAACGCTGATTTTGAAGCGGCTTTGGCATTGGCGCGCCAAGCCAACAACCCGCAACTGGTCACGTTGATTGAGAATAATCAACAGCTTTTCAAAACCCTCGGCACCGAGACCCCCGACTTCGGTGCCTTTCTCGACGCGCTTGACGCGCAGACCCAAATCCTCGGGCTGGAACTGACCCCCGCCGACCGACAATTACGAAAAGCCATCAGCGCTTTGCATCGCCAAGATGTCCCTCAGGCCCTCACCCTCGCCGAGGCCGCCCGCCAAGAATCCCTACAAGCCACCGATGTGGCGCGTTACTTCCGCTACTTCAGCGCGTGCTTCGTCATCGCCGCCGCGCGTGAAGCGGCGGAAGACTACCCCGGGGTCATCGAAATCATGCTCACCTGCAAAGGCACGGTTGAAAAAGTTATCGGCCCTGAAGCGGGTGAGGTCGCGCGCGCCTTTCTTGACACCCTGCCTCAACGCTGGGGCGCGGAAAAATTTGCGGAAGCCCTGCAAACCTACCGGGCTCAAATCCGCGCTAAGATGAACCAATAAAAAAACAAATCTCAAATCTCAAACCCCAAATTACCAATCACTAATTACCCAATCTCCAATCCTCTCTCTTTTTTCCATGCCCTCCCTCGACCTCCCTTCCGGCTCCCTCGACAAAGCCGACCTTAGCTTCCTCCACCTCCAAGTGGAACTCATGCGCGTGGACTTGCTCATCCATCGCGCCATTCAATTGTGGCAAAGCGCCAACAGCGAGCGCGGTCTGGAGAACTTTCGCGGCCATTATATTGGCGATGCCGAAATCACCGCGCTCCTCCAAAAACCGCTCGGGGCCAACTGGTGGCAACCCACCGAACCCATTACTTCCGACAACCACGCCGAGATTTTGCGCCAAGCCGACCGCCAAATTCAATCCCTCCGCCGCACCGCCAGCGAGCAAGGCAAAATTCTGCGCCTCGACCACCTCGCCGCCACCTTCGGCCTCACGCGGTTTGAACTCGATGCCCTCCTCATCTGCCTCGCCCCGGCCTTCGACCGCCGCTACGAGCGCTTCTACGGCTACCTGCAAGACGATGCCACCCGCAAATGGGTCAGCGTCAACCTGCTCCTCGATTTGCTCACCGACCCCGGCCCCGAACGCCTGCTACGCCTCGCCCACTTCGACGAAGCCGCGCCGCTCTTTCGCTTTCACCTCCTCAAGCGTCTCGCCGAACCCGGTGTGGTCGAGCCGCCGCTTCTCAACCAAGCCCTGCGCCCCGACGATTCTGTGGTCGCGTGGCTGTTGGGCCGCTTCCGCCCGCACGCCGACCTCGCCAACTACGCCACCCTCATCACCCCCGACGACCCGACCACTGACCGCCTGCTCGTCGGCGAAGTCCTGGCCGACCTCGACCGCGTGACCAATGAGCGCCTGGCGACCTTTGTCTTTCACGGTCGCGATGACGAGCGCCAACTGGCCGCCGCGCGTTTGCTCGCGGCCCAAACCGGCCAGCCGCTTTTGCGGGTGGACTTGGCCCCCGCCCTGCGCGCTGGTTTAGCCCCCGCGCGCGTGGTCGCCCTCGCCCTGCGCGATGCCCGCCTCAATGGCGCGCTCCCCTGTCTCACCGGGTGGGATGCCATCCTCACCGACAATGCCCCGCTCCCCGAAGTCCTCGCCGAACTCTACGACCACCCCGAGCGGGCGGTCATTGCGGGCCGCGAAAAATGGCTCTCGCGCGGCATCGAGCGTGACCATCACATGCACTGGTTCGAGTTCCCCCTCCCCAACTTTGCGCACCGCAAAGCGGTGTGGGAACATTGTCTGCAAAATCAAGCGCAGAGCAATCTCGATGCGGTTCTGCCCGCCGGCCAATTCATCCTCACCACCGGCCAAATCCGCGATGTGGTCACTTTGGCCCGCGACATGGCCGCGCAACAAGGCGGCGCTTTGGCGGTGGCCGACCTCTTCGCCGCCGCTCGCGCGCAAACCAGCGGCAACCTGGGCGCGCTCGCCCGCAAAATCACCCCGCGCTTCGACTGGGCCGACCTCGTTGTGCCCGAGGACCAAAAAGCCATGTTGCATGAGCTCGTCGCCACCGTCCGCAGTCGGCCCATCGTGCTCGACGCGTGGGGCGTGGATGCCATCACCGCCGGGAACGGCATCACCGCGCTTTTCGCCGGGCCGCCCGGCACCGGTAAAACCATGGCCGCCGAAGTTATCGCCGCTGAACTGGGCCTTGACCTCTACAAAATTGACCTCTCGACCCTCGTCAGTAAATACATCGGCGAGACCGAGAAAA
Source organism: uncultured Anaerolineales bacterium (assembly GCA_964443795.1). Taxonomy (GTDB): domain Bacteria; phylum Chloroflexota; class Anaerolineae; order Anaerolineales; family UBA6663; genus DATDRS01. The sequence continues at coordinate 23,521 of CAYUFY010000002.1, forward strand.
ATCTCGAAAAGATTTTCAAAGAAGCCGAGACCAGCAATGCCATTCTCTTCTTTGACGAAGCCGACGCGATTTTTGGCAAGCGCAGTGAAGTGCGCGACTCGCACGACCGTTACGCCAACATCGAAATTAGCTACCTCCTGCAACGCATGGAAGCCTACGACGGCGTGACGATTTTGGCGACCAACCTGCGCGCCAACTTGGACGAAGCCTTCACCCGCCGCCTGCAATTTGCGGTGGACTTTCCCTTCCCCGAAGACGACGACCGCCTGCGGATTTGGATCGCGCTCTTCCCCGCTCACGTGCCGCGCGTTGCTGAACTTGACCTCGCGTTGATGGCGCGCAAATTCAAACTCGCGGGTGGCAACATCCGCAATATCATTGTCACCGCCTCGTTCCTCGCCGCCGCCGATGGCGGGCTGGTCACCATGGACCATCTCATGCACGGCGCCAAACGCGAACTGCAAAAGATGGGGCGGTTGTTAAACGAAAAGGATTGGAAGAAATCGTAGGGGCGTTCAATTGAACGCCCCTACGGGATGTCATCATGCCTCCCCGCCGCCGCCAACACGCCCCGCTCGAAAAAGCCCCCGAGAACAAACCGGTGCGTTTGCGCGTCAACCGTAATCCAGCCTCGGCGGGCGGGTCTTATTCCACCATTGGCCTGCCGCGCAAACTGGCGCGCATGGTGAATTTGCAAAAGCGCGTGGGCAATGCCGCCCTCCAGCGCGTGCTGGCCGAGGAAGGCCCGACCGGCATGGCGCGCATCGAAAACCTGCTGGCTGGGCGCGGCGCGGTGCCGACCGACCAGGCCGACCACCAGCCCGGCGAAAACGAAATTTACGAAACCCAACTCGATAACTCCTTCAGTGGCGCGCATTGGGAAACGAAGTACCCAGCTAAAGATTCGCTCAGCGAACTCAACAGTAGTTTTGGCAACCGCCTCAATAGTTTTTTGGCCGCGCTCCGCAAAGCCGGAGCCAGCGTCACCGTCAAAAGCACGCTCTGGCCGTCGGAGCGCGTTTACCTCATGCACTGGGCCTATCGCATTGCCCGGCAGGGTTTCAACCCGCAACAAATCCCGGCCTTTGATAAAGTGGACATCCGCTGGTGGCACGGCACCCCCGAACTTTCGCGCAAGGCCGCCGAGCAAATGCTCAAGGCCTTCAAGATTGATAAATTCGAAAAAGCCCCGTCCCTCAAAACTCACCACGCCGACGGGCAGGGGCTGGATATGGAAGTCGCGTGGGGCGGGGTGCTGATGATTGAAGATGCCCAGGGACAAAAGCAAGCTATCAAATCCAGCCCCCACGATGGCACCAATTCCGAACTGGTCGCGGTGGCCGCCAGTTTTGGCGTCATCATGAGCGGCAAACATACGCCCGATGGCCCGCTCCATTGGTCTATTGATGGGAACTAGAGTAAGATACGGCGATTAGCAGGAGCCAGTCTATGCCCAAAGACCGCGTCACGGCTGAACGTAAACCGCGCCCCGCGCGCAAGCCCAAACCCGGTGCCCACCCCGCGGCCGCCGGGAATCACTCCCCCGGCCTGGCACGTTTGCAACGTCAGATTGGCAACCAGGCCGTGCAACGATTAATCACGCAGCGCCGCGGCGATGCGCCCGCCACCCTCAACGAGGGCACCGCCCACCGGGTGGAGCGTGAAAAAGGTGGGGGGGCGCCGCTCGACGCCGACGTGGCCCGCACGCTGGGGGCGGCCCTGGGCGATAACTTTGACGACGTGCACATCCACACTGACCCCGAGGCCGATGCGCTTAATCGCGCGGTGGGCGCCAAAGCCTTTGCCACCGGCAACGATCTGTTTTTTCGTGACGGTGAGTACAACCCGCACTCCGCCGAGGGGCGCGAACTGCTGGCGCACGAGTTGACCCACGTCGTCCAGCAAAAGCACGGGCAAGTCGCCACCTCGGGGAGCGGCACCACCGTCAACGCCCCGCACGACGTTCACGAACAGCAGGCCAAGCGAGTCTCCAAAGACCTCTCGGGCGGCGGGGCCGAAGTCAAGCGCGCCCTCACCGATGACCTGCCCGCCACAGAAGAAGAGCCTCTGCAAACAGCCGTCGCTGACGACGAAGAAGAACCCTTGCAGACGGCGGCGACCCAGGAAGAGGAAGAGCCGCTCCAAATGGCCGTCGCCGATGAGGAAGAAGAACCCTTGCAAACGGCGGCCACCCAGGAAGAGGAAGAGCCGCTTCAAATGAAGCGGAATCGGAACTAGCCAGAAAATTAAAACTCACATGGTTTCTCCTGTCACCTATGATTGACGACCTCGACGAAGTCCTCCGCCAATTGCTCATTCGGGAAATCCCGATCAAGAACAACGAAGTGGATATTGCCTTCGACCAGCCCAAGCGTGAATGGGCGGCCCGCCTGAGCCGCCCCACCATTAATTTGTTCCTCTATGACATGAACGAGAACAAGCAGTTGCGCCAACAAGGTTGGGAGACCGAGAAAACCACCAACGGCAAAGCTACACAACGGCGCAAACCGATACGGGTGGATTTGTATTACCTCATTACCGTGTGGGCCGCTGAACCGGAAGACGAGCACCGCCTCCTCACCCGCGCCCTGCTGGCCCTCATGCGCCAACGGAGCATCCCCACCGATTTACTGCCCGAAAGCCTGCAAGACCAGCCCGTGCCCATTCCCATGGTCGTGGCGCAACGCGAAACCCTGTCGAGCGCCGTGGATTTGTGGAGCGTCCTGGACAATGAACTCAAACCCGGTTTCACGAGCCTGTTCACCGTCTCGCTTGACCCCTACACCCCCATCACCGCGCCCATTGTACGCACGCGCGAAATCCGCCCCGGCCAGCGCGACCTGCTTGCTTTCCGGCCCCAGCTGGATGCGGAAGCGACGCGGCGCGATTCCTGGTCGGTGGGCGGCGCGCTCCATAGCGCCCAACCGTTGCAGAATGTGCGTCTGCGGCTGGTCGAGCGCAACGTAAACGTGGCGCTGTTGCCGGAAGACCGGTTCGTCATTGGCAACCTGCGGGCCGGAGATTACACTTTGGAAATTGCGGCTGAAGGGCGTGCGCCCGTCCGTCGTAAAATCACTGTCCCCTCACCCGATTACGACCTGGAAGTGTGAGATCCCGGATGCGTTTACTAGCCCCCTCGAAAGGAGTTGCCTCTCACCGATAATTTTTTTCATCGGCTATTTCTTTGGCGGAGCGCGACCCACGCACCGTCGACGGCGCGGGTCAAGCCGAGCCACTCTCCCGCCCGCCTAGGCAAGGACTAAGTTCATCATTCACTCACTCTCATAGAGAAAGGAAGATTGCCCAATGCCGGAATATCTTTCCCCTGGCGTGTACGTTGAAGAAGTTGACCGGGGCCCGAAACCCATTCAAGGGGTTGGCACAGCCACCGCCGTGTTTGTGGGCTATACCGAAAAGGCCCAAGTGGCTGAACGGCTGGATGGCGAGTATGTGACCCGGGATTTGCTCAATCGCCCGCAACTGGTCACCAACTGGCGACAATACGTCGAGCGCTTCGGTGGTTTTGTGGATGGCGCGTATCTGCCCCAAGCCGTCTATGGCTACTTCCAGAACGGCGGCACCCGCTGTTATGTGTTAAGTCTCAAGACCATCCCCAAGGCGCAGGCCGCGCTCCTCAACAGCGAAGGCAAACCGCAACTCATTGTGCGCGCCAAGAACGCCGGATTCGATGGTCTCCGCCTGCGCGTTCGCATCGAAGGCGCTGCCGCCCCGGCCCCCGAAAGCAAGAAGGGCGATAAAGGCGACAAGGAAGATAACGCCGCCGCGGCGTCCGCCGCCGGGCACAACTTCACCCTCGTGGTGGAGCGCGAAAAACTCACCGGCGGCTGGTCGGCGCAGGAAACCCTCAAGGATGTCTCCCTGGCCGAAGCCGACGACGCTGGCACCAAGCGCATCAGCGTGGCGTTCAAGGATAACAAAGCCAGCAAACTTGTGGATCTGGTCATCCCCGAGGGCGCGCCGCTGGCCAAACTATGGCCGCGTGACCAACAGCAATCCCTCAACATCGAAGCCAAACAACTCACCCCGCCCACCGCGCAGGACTTTCAGGGCGATATCGCCGAGCGCACCGGGGTCGAAGGTCTGGAAGCCATTGACGATGTGACCATGGTCTGCGCACCTGACCTCATGACCACGGCCCCCGGCCAAAAACTTGACCTCAACACCGTCAAGGCTGTGCAAACGATGATGATTGCCCACTGCGAGCGCCTCGGCGACCGCATGGCCCTCCTGGATGCCCCGCCCGGCATGTCACCTCAGCAGGTGCAAAAATGGCGTCAGGATGGCGCAGGCTACGACTCGTCCTATGCCGCGTTGTACTACCCGTGGCTGGAAGTGAATGACCCCACGACCAACCGCCCGGTTCACATCCCGCCCTCGGGCCATGTGGCTGGCATTTGGGCGCGCAACGACGCCACGCGCGGCGTCCACAAAGCCCCTGCCAACGAAGTTGTCCGCGGCGCGATGGGGCTGGCCTATAACACCACGCGTGGTGAACAGGACATGCTCAACCCCATTGGCGTGAACTGCATCCGCGCCTTGCCCGGCATGGGCATCCGCGTCTGGGGCGCGCGCACTCTCGCCTCCAACGCCACCTGGCGCTACGTCAATGTCCGCCGCTTGTTCAACTACGTCGAAAAATCCATCGAGTTTGGCACCCAATGGGTGGTCTTCGAGCCGAACGACCCCTCGCTCTGGGGCCAGGTGCTCCGCGACACCAATGCGTTTATGACCAATATCTGGCGTTCGGGCGCGCTCTTTGGCACTTCCCCCGACCAGGCTTACTACGTGAAGTGCGATGAAGAGCTTAACCCGCCGGAATCCCGCGATGCCGGTCGGTTGGTCATCGAAATTGGCATGGCGCCCGTCAAGCCCGCCGAATTTGTTATCTTCCGCATCAGCCAATGGGCCGGTGGCGCTGAAGGCGGCGGTGAAGGCGAGGGTGGCGAAGCGGGTGGTGAAGGTGAAGGCTAGCCCGCGCGTCTCGCTACAAAGTGCACATTACTCTTGAGATAAGGAAACTAAACCATGGCAAATAAATCTGGTCGTGAGACCGACCCGCTGGTTGGGTACCAATATCGGATTGAAGTGAGTGGCTCGGTTAAATTGACGGGTTTCTTCACCGAGGTCAGCGGCATTGGTTCCGAGACCGAAGTTATCGAGCACAAAGTTGTTAGCAACAAAGGGGAGGGCGTCGTCCAAAAGCTACCCGGGCGCATGAAGTGGCAGGATGTCGTCCTCAAACGGGGCATCACCGCCGATATGCAACTCTGGCAGTGGCGCGCTTATGTGGAAAAAGGCGACATTAAATCCGCCCGCTCCAACTGCTCCATCATCATGCTCGACCTCAATGGGCAGGATGTGGCCCGCTGGGACTTTGTCAACGCCTGGCCGACCAAAGTCAGCGGCCCGACCGTCAAATCCGACAGCAATGAGTTCGGCGTCGAAGAAATGACCATTGTCCACGAGGGCATGGTGCGCAAGACCTAAGCTAACCTATGACCTGGCCAACGGAATTCGAGTTCACGCTCCCGGTGGGTTACGTGGATGAAACGGGAGGGGTGCACAAACAAGGTGTGATGCGCATGGCCACGGCCATGGACGAGATTGCGCCCCTGCGTGATTTGCGGGTGCGCTCCAATCAGGCCTATCTGGCCGTGGTGCTCCTCTCGCGCGTCATCACCAAACTGGGCACGCTCTCCCAAATCACCACCACTGTGATTGAAAACCTCTACGTCGCCGATCTCGCCTATCTCCAGGCGCTCTATCGGCGGATCAACGAAGAGGGCAAAACGACTCTCCCAGTGACTTGCCCGGACTGCCGGGCCAAGTTCGAGGTGGACCTGACCGAACTGGGGGGGTCGTAGGCTACCCCGTCGCCCGCCTGCAAGAGGAGGTAGCCTACCTCGCCTACCACTTTCACTGGCCACTCGACGAGATTTTGGAACTCGAACACGCCGAACGCCAGCAATGGGTAGACCAAGTTGCCAAGATTAACCGCAGGCTGAACGATCAATCCTGACCGCCCTTCGGGGCGGTGTACGCCGGCTCCGTTCGGGGCGCAGTGGCCTTCTGGCCCGCGCCCCGAACGGGCTGGAGCAACAATCAATTTGCTAATCATGTCATCCACGACCAACGACCTTTTGGTTTCTCAGCAAACGAGCCAGCATCCTCCCCCCGCCGTGACTGAGGCGCAACGCGCCCGGGTGGATTTGCGCGAACTGGCCGATAAAGTACTCGCCCTGCTCAAGGCCGAATTGCGGCTCGAACGCGAACGCCTCGTGCGCAAACCATAAACACGCAATCAATCATTAATCGCTAAATTATTCCATCGGCTCCGCCCATGTCTGCCTTCGAACCTCAAGCCAGTTACCGTTTCTACGTCGAGATTACCGGCATTCTGCAAGGCTACTTTGCCGAATGCACTGGCCTGTCGGTGCAAAGCGAAATCTTTGAATATAAGGAAGGCGGTTTGAACGACTACACCCACAAACTGCCCGGTCAGACCAAGATGAACAACATCACCCTCAAACGCGGTCTGACCCGCTCCAGGGAATTGTGGGATTGGATGGTTGGCGCCGACCCCAATGGCGGCCTCACCCGCTACGCCAATATGTCCATCCTGCTGTACGACAGCTACGGCACTGTCATCCGGCGTTGGAATCTCAACAAAGCCTGCGCCGTGAAATGGACTGCGCCCGAACTTAAGGCCGATGCCAAAGCCATCGCCATCGAGTCGCTCGAAATTGCTTTTCATGGTCTCAGCATGGCCGATTCCTAAGGAACCCGGACTGTGGACACCCCCGCGCCCGGTGCCTCTCCGAACTTCATCGCCCGCTCGGTTGGCGCCATGTTGCGCCGCACGCGCCACAGCCTTTCCCCGTGGGTCCAGCGGCTGATTGCGACCCCGACCGTTGAGACCGCGCCCGCCGCGTCGCCGCGCCCGGGGGTGATGCCCGCGCCCACCCCGGCGCGCGCCCCCGGCCCGGTCGCTTTTACTTCTGTTACCACGCAGACTCTCATCAACCGGGTTCAGCGCGTCAACACCAATAGCACGGTCTGGCGCGGCAACCTTGGCTCGCTCAACCCATCCCTCGTGGATGATTTTGCCGCCAACATCGCCGACCGCTTCCCCGACAAGACCCAAAAATTTCAAATGCAACCGCTCGGCGGGGCCGAGTCCGAAAAACTTGACCCCCTGCCGCTGATCAATGGCTTGGCCCTACAAGCCGCCGAACAACCCCAGGCACCCGAGCGCCCGGCTTGGTCCTATTTCCCCGAGTGGCCGCCTGCGCCCGCGACCCCCGCCGCGCCCGCCCCCAACTTTCCCGAACTCGGCACGCCTGCGCCCACGCCTTCCGTGCCGGCCCAACGCAAACCCGTTGGCCGCCCACTTTCGCGCGTGGAGGAGATCCAGCCCGACTCGTCTAAAGAACCCAGAACCCCAGCGCCGATTACGGGCGAACCGATCAAACCGCCCCGGCGGCCGGCCTCCTCCCCGCCAGCGGCGGCCTCCGAACCAGCAATCGAAGCAACCAACACTGCTCCAATCACCGAACCCCCAGCGGGCGAACAGCCCGTGGCGCGCCCGCCCCAAACCCAAACCCGTACGCCACGCGTTACGCCCGCACCCGCCGCTTCATCTGATGTTGATGCAAGCCCGCCAGTGGCGCATTGGCCCGAACTCGGCACCCCCGCGCCCACGCCACACGCCGCACCCCCGGCGCTTAACCCCGCGCCCGAAGCGGCTCCCACCCCACTGCCCTCACTGGCGCAACCCCTTGCCCTCCGGCCAGCCTCCAGTCCGCCTGCCAAAACCGAACCAACCGCTATACCAGAACTACCAACCTCAGCCTCTCCCGTCGGGTTGCCACTGACCTCACGACGTCAGCCTGCGCCCACACCCGAGACGGCACTGCCCTCATTCCCCGCGTTGGAAGAGTCACCGACTGCGCCAACCGTGGCCTCAGCTCCCACCCCACCGCTGGCCCCCGCCGAACTGGTCGCATCGCCAACCGCAGAAACCCCACCATTACCCCTGACCCAACCGCGCGTGCTGGATTTAATTCACCGCGCCCCGGCGGGTGAGCCTCTTTCCACGCCAGACGCAATCCCGGCGTTAGATGCGCAACCGCTCACCCCGCCTCTGCCCCCGGCCCAACCACGCGAGCCGGATTTGATTCACCGCGCCCCGGCGGGTGAGCCTCCTTTCACGCCAGACGCGGCCCCGGCATTAGATGCGTTACCGACTGGGCCGGATGTGACTTCACCGTCCGCGAAACCGCTCACCCCGCCTCGGCCCTTGGCCCAACCGCGCGTGCTGGATTTGATTAATCGCGCCCCGGCGGGTGAGCCGCCTTCCATACCAGACGCGACCCCGACGTTAGATGCGTTACCGACTGGGCCGGATGTGACTTCACCGCCCGCGCAACCGCTTACCCCGCCTTTGCCCCTGACCCAACCGCGCGTGCTGGATTTGATTCACCGCGCCCCGGCAGGTGAGCCTCCTTCCACGCCAGACGCGGCCCCAGCGTTAGATGCGCTACCGACTGAGCCGAGTGTGGCTTCACCGCCCGCGCAACCGCTCACCCCGCCTCTGCCGCTCGCCCAACCGCGCGTGCTGGATTTGATTCACCGCGCCCCAGCGGCTGAACCTCTGTCCGCATCTGAAGAGGCCTCCCCTTTAGTTTCCGCACCCGTGCGGGAGGCCGCATCCCCGGCGGGTCAGACTCCACCTTCCTCGGCGGATAAACTTCCTTCGATAACGTCTCCAATCATCGGTCAATCAACGCCTCCCCCCTCGGACGAGAGTCAGGTTCTTCAACCCTCGTCCCGGGCCTCTCAGCCTGCTCCTGAGCCAGAGCCAGAGCCGGAGCATAGCCTCATCAGCCGCGCGCTTTCTAAATTGAGTCTGCCACTCACGGCCTCGTGGCCGCTCACCGTGCGCCGGATGATCCAACGCTTGTTTGCCCCGCCCGCCGAAGATTCCGCTCCCCCCGACCAGCCCACCTCGCCTGCGCCGGAGGTTGCCGCGCCGCGTGTCATCCTGCCCTTCAATCGCCCCATTGGCGAGATGGCCGTAAACGTTAATCGAGCGGCCCCCACCGTGGCCCAACGCGCCGTGCGGGTAAACCTCATGGCCGCCGGGTGGCGGTTCAAGACCGCCGCCAGCGAGTCCGCCGCCGACCTCAGCCTCATTCATCGCGCGCTCTCCGACTTGGGGCAGACGAGCGGGGGGCGGCCTTTGCAACGCGAGACGCGCGAGCATATGGAAAATACGCTGGGGCGCGATTTCAGCCGGGTGCGCATCCACACGGCCCAACTTTCGCCGCTCAATGTGCAGGCCGCCGCCCAGGGTGACGATGTGTATTTTGACGCGGGCCAAGATAACTTCGATTCTCCGACGGGCCTGGCCCTGCTCGGGCATGAACTGACCCATGTGGCCCAAAGCGGCGCGGCCCCCAGCCAATCCGTGGCGCGGATGGCCGCGCCCGTGCCGGCCACCAACCTCATGCGGGTGGCTGACGACGAAGCGCAAGCCGACCAGGTGGAGCGCTCGATTTTTAGCAACGCCAGCGCGCCGCTCCCGCTCTCGGGGCCGGTGGCCGTGCCGCGCGTGCCGGCCCGCCCCGCCGCGCCGACCATGGCCCAACGCGCACAAGAGACCGGCACGCCCGAACAGGAAGAAACCCCCGGTCAACAGTTCGCTCAACACCTCAAGGAAAGTTTGCCAGTGGGCTTATCCCTGCCGCCCTCCAATGAGTCGCCGGGCGATCTCACCGAGACCCTCACCAGCAGTGTCGCTGAGGCGACCCAAGCGGCGGCGGACGCGCAGGAAGACGCGCCCGAAAAAGTGACGCTGGATTTGGACAACCTGGCCCGCCAGGTGTACCCGCTGATTAAGCGGTTGCTGGCCATTGAACGTGAACGGAGCACAACCCGGTGAGCGACCCCACCCTGGCCCCGGTGGCGACTGATTACCACTATGAACTGCTCGACGAGTTCACCGGCCCGCTCTTCGCGCGCCTGGCCGACCCGGCCTACCGCGCGCTGTATCAAAACCTGGGCCATGACCCAACCGTGTTTGCCCTTGGCGCCTCATACCAAAGTGAACCGATGGGCGCGGTGCTGGCCGAAATTTTCCCTGACACCCCGCCGACGATTCTGGATGTGCAAGTGGCCAGCGCGTTTCGCGGGGCGGGCGTGGGATCGGAATTATTGGCGCGCATGGAAAAAGCCGTCCGCGCGCGTCAGCGGCATGACATCCGCCTGTACTACGTGGCCGATTCACCCTTTGTTGCGGTGCTGGAAAAGATGCTGGCCCGGCGCGGGTGGCCCGCCCCGGAAGTGGCCGAATATTTATTTGAGATGGAAGGCACGCACTTTGCCGGGCCGTGGGCGCAACATCGCGCCTTCCCGCCCGGCTACAGCGTGTTTGCCTGGGATCAATTGACCGACGATGACCGCTGGATGATTGAGGAACGCCAACGCTTGCTCAATTGGGTACCGTGGGCAGTCTGGCCGCTCGATGGCCACCCGGACCCGGCGGTGAGCATCGGCTTGCGCTATCAAGGGGAAGTGATTGGCTGGGTGACCGCTGATCGGGTTGAGCGAAACAAATTGGAATATCAGACTTTCTTTGTCAGCCCCGAATACCCGGCCGGGCGGGCGGTGACTTTGCTGGCCGAAGCCATCCACCGCCAGTTTGCGGCCGGGGTGGGGCAAGCGCGGTGGATTATCCGAGCCACCAACACCGGGATGCTCAAATTTTTTGACCGGCGGTTGACGCCCTATGTGAACGTCACCCGGCGTGCGGAGCGGCGCCGGGCCATTAAGGCGCTGAGGTAGCGGACGATGAGTAAAGGCGAGTCAGAGGAAGAAAAAAAGAAACGCGAGGCCGCCGCGGCGGCGGCTACGGCCCGCACCACCGCCAAGACCAGCGCCGAGTCCGCACGGACCGCCGCGCAGGCCATCGTGGATCAGCGCAATGCCGCAGCGGCCAGCGCCACCATCAATGTGGATTTCAACAAGTCCATGCAAAAGGCCCAGATTTACAAATGGGCCAATGGCTGGATTCCGGTGGTGAACTGCAAGTTCAACCCGACCCAGTTGGTGATTGATAAAGGTGTGAAGTACACGCCCACCGAGGGTGCCAACAAAAACGCGCCCGACCTGGCGTTTGGCGGCGGGCAGGCCGCCACCATGAATTTGGACTTATTTTTTGATACCACGGACACCGGGGACGATGTGCAATCGAGCTACACCTTCCGGTTGGTGGAATTGATGATGATGACTGGCTCGCCGACACTCTTGACCCGGCTGGCGGATTTATCGGACGCGGATAAAAAGGATGACGCGATTAAGAAACAATGGGAAGAGGCCAATACCGCCATTGACGCCGCCAATGCCGCGCTGGTGGCGCAGAACGCCCCGCCCAAAGTGAAGTTTGTGTGGGGGCGCATCCTGTCCTTCGAGGCCTATCTCACCAAATTTTCGCAAACCCTCACCTACTTTAAATCGGATGGCACCCCGGTGCGCGCCACCGTGAAAGTGACCCTGCAACAATCCCGCGATGAAAGCGTGTTCCCGGCGCAGAACCCCACCTCGCGCAGTGAAGCGCGCAAGCTGTGGGTCGTGAATGCCGGTGAAACCCTGGATTGGATTGCCTACAAGGAATATGGTCAGTCGGCGCACTGGCGGCACATCGCCGAGACGAACAACCTGAACGACCCCAAGAATTTGCGCACCGGCCAGGTGTTGCGACTAACTCCGTTGCCCAAACCCTAAACAGGTGTCCTGATGTTTAACCCCTTTAGTGCCATCCAAAAACAAATTGCCGACGCGCAAGCCGCGCAACAGGCCGCTGCCGCCCAGGCCGCGGCCCAAGCCGCCGCGCGTGAAGCGGCGATTAAAGCGGCGGCGTTGGGCAAAGCCAAAATTCTCAACGCTGACACCGGGGCGACCATTATCACCTGCCAATTCAACCCCACCCAACTCGCGCTCGACAAGAGCAATAAGTGGAAGGTCGAAGAAGAAGCCACCAAAAATGTGGGTAAAGTGACGTTTGGCGGCGGGGGGTCGTTCAATCTGAACCTGGATTTGTTTTTCGACACCACCGACACTAAAAAAGATGTCCGCACCGAGTACGTCAACAAATTGCTCGACCTGGTGACGTACAAAGGCGGTCCCCCGCCCAAGGTGAAATTCGTCTGGGGCCGCATCGTGTCGTTCAACGCCTTTGTCACCAAAGTCTCGCAGACTTACAACCTTTTCCTGCCCGATGGCACCCCCGTGCGGGCCACCGTTAAAGTGACTTTCCAGCAAGCGGCCAATGAAACTCAGGCCCCCCAAAACCCCACCTCACGCACACCGCCTCGCAAAGTGTGGGTGGTGAATGCGGGTGAAACGCTCGATTGGATTGCCTATCTGGAATATGGCGACCCGGAGGCCTGGCGGCATATCGCCGAAACCAACCAGCTGGCCAACCCGCGCGACCTGCGCCCCGGGCAAGTGCTGACCCTGTTGCCCTTGGCGTGAGAGTAGGGGCGTTCAATTGAACGCTCTATTAGATTGAGGAGTCTGACCTGTGATACAAAGTGGCCAAGTCGCTGGCTTCACCATCAAAATCGGCGGGACCAACGCGCCCGAAGAGTTCGTGGCCGACGTGACCCGGGTGACGGTGGATACCAATATGTACCTGCCCGACATGTTCACGTTGGAAATTTTTGACAAAAATCTCAAATGGGTGGACGCCGAGATGTTAGCGATTGGCACCGAAGTGGAGATTAGCGCCAAGGCCCAGGAGAATGCAAACCTGCCCCGCTTGCGGGATGTGCGCCTGGTCAAAGGCGAGATTACCGCGCTCGAACCCGATTTTGCGGACACCGGCAAGGCCATGCTGGTGGTGCGCGGCTACGATCGGTCGCACCGCTTGCACCGGGGCAAAAAGACCCGGTCTTTCCTGCAATCGAGCGATGGCGAAATCGCGCGCAAGATGGCGCAGGAATTAGGCTTGCAAGCCGAAGTGGATGCCACGCCGAACGTCCACGAGTATGTGTTCCAAAATAATCAGACCGACCTGGAATTCCTGATGGAGCGCGCGCACAACATTGGCTTTCAAGTCTATGTGGTGGATCGCACCCTCTACTTTAAGCGCGGCGGGCATGACCAGGGCGAAACCCCCGAACTGGCGTGGAAGGCCAACCTGCGGAACTTCAGCCCGCGCCTGTCGGTGGCGCAACAGGTGAGTGAAGTCATCGTGCGCGGCTGGGATCCGGCGACCAAAAAGGAAATCGTGGGCCGCGCGACGACCGGGCGGGCCGAGCCGCAACTGGGCCTCGGGCAGACGGGCGGCGACCTGGCGCAGGCGGCCTTTCAACGGCCCACCCAGACCATCATCGTGGATCAGCCCGTGGCGAATTTGGATGAAGCCAACGCGCTGGCGCAAGCCATCATGGATGAAATCAGCGGCGAGTTTGTGCAAGCCGAGGGCCTCTGCACCGGCGACCCGCGCGTGCGGGCGGGCAAAAAGGCGCGCATTACCAGCCTGGGCCAGCGGTTCAGCGGCACGTATCTCATCACCGCCGCCCTGCACGTTCTCACCGAAGGCGCGTATGAGACCAGCTTTACCATCAGCGGCCGGCAACCCTATACGCTGACGCATTTACTGCATAGCCAGAATGGCAACGGCCAGCACGAGGGTTTCAGTGGGGTGGTGAGCGGCTTGGTCACCAATACCCGCGACCCCGAAAACCTGGGCCGGGTCAAGGTCAAGTTTCCCTGGCTGGCGGAAAACGAGCAAAGCGCGTGGATCCGGGTGGCGCAGGGGAGCGGGATGCAGTTGTTGCCGGAAATCAATCAGGAAGTGCTCATCGCCTTTGAGCATGGCGATATTCATCGGCCCTATGTGTTGGGCACTTTGTGGAACGGCAAGGATAAACCACAAATCGCCGACACCATCGGGCGCGATGGCAAGGTGCAGAAGCGCATTCTGCGCTCGCGCACCGGGCATATCATTATTCTGGACGACTCGGATGAGCACGCCGGCATCATCATCCGCGACCGCACCGGCGATAACTTTATCGCCATCGAGACCACCGAAAACGACATGGTCATTAAAGCGAAAGGCAACCTGACCATTGAAGCCGGGGGCAAGATTAACATCAAAAGCAATAGCGATTTCACCGTGGAATCCAAAGCGCGCGGTGAAATCAAGAGCAACGCCCTCACCGTCAGTGGCACGCAGAAAGTGGACGTAAAGGGTGGCCAGATTAATTTGAACTGATATGGCTACCACACCTGCCGCTAAAAAAGGCGACCGCATCGTCGCCACCGACACCCATGTGGTACTGGTGCCTTCCGCCAGTGGCGCGGTCCCGCGCTCTCTGCCGCACCCCTTCCGGGGCGCGTTAAGCGACGGATTGAGCAGTACCGTGTTTATTCAAGGTCAACCGGCGGCCACCGTGGGCAGTGTGGCCAACAATTATCCGCGCCATACGCCCACCCAGCCGGGCACGGCTTTTCAGCGCCCGCCCACCAACCGGGGCGAAGTCACCGAAGGCAGTCGCACGGTGTTTATCAATGGTCGCCCGGCCGCCCGCCACGGCGACGCCGCCAAAACCTGCAATGACCCGACCGACCGACCGGTAGGGCAGGTGGTGGTGGAAGACCGGGCGACAGTATTTATTGATTGAGACCTCACCCCTCCCCCCGCTCCTGACCGCGCCCTGAGCGCAAGTCGAAGGGTCAGCGGTCAGGAGCGGGGCCGGGGATGAGGCGATAATGACGAGGACTTCAATGGCCGAAGGTAACGTCCGTGACCGTGAATTTTTAGGGCAAGGCCTCGCCTTCCCACTCCAGTTCAACCCCCGGGGTGAGATTGCGCTGGCCAGCGGCGAGCACGACATCGCCCAATCTATTAAAATCATTTTGGGCACCGCCCCCGGCGAGCGCGTCATGCGCCCCGAGTTCGGGTGCCGCGTCTCGTCGCTCATCTTTGCCCCGCGCGATGCCGCCACCGAAGCCCTGCTCATTGATTACGTGCGCGAAGCCCTGCAACGCTGGGAGCCGCGCATCGAAGTGGACCGGATTCAAGTCAGTGATGACGCCCAGCGCGATGGCGTCTGGCTGGTGGATATTAGCTACACCATCAAGACCACGCACGACACGCGGAGCATCGTTTATCCCTTCTTCCTCGCAGGTGAAGAGGGCGAATAACTTTACTGTTCACTGATTACTAATTACTGATTACTTTTTCTACTCTTCAGGAGCCTCCTCATGCCCCTCCCAGAACCCATTCTGGACGACCTGCGCTTTCAGCGCGATTTGGTGGACGAAGCCCGGCGGCGCATCATCCGCTACTGCCCCGAGTGGACCGACTACAACCTCAGCGATCCGGGTATCACGCTGATCGAACTCTTTGCCTGGATGACGGAACTTATCGTCTATCGGCTCAACCGCGTCCCCGAGAAGAACTACATCAAGTTCATGGATTTGCTCGGCATCCAACTTCAGCCCGCCGCCAGCGCCCGCACCGAGCTGACCTTCCGCCTGTCCACGCCGTTCCCCATCAGCGCAGAGGAAGATGATACGGTCGCCGTCGTCCCGCAGGGCGCGGAGGTCGCCACGCGCCGCACCGACGAAGAAGCCGAAATCACCTTCACCACCGATGATAAGCTGACCGTCACGCCGCCCAAGCTGATGCAACTGCGGGTGGGCAGTGACTTCAACAAAAACTACGTCCCGCGGCTCGGCATCGAAGTCTTTCAGGCGTTCAGCCGCACCCCCGGCGAGGGCGATGTGTTCTATCTGGGCTTTGACGAGACCCACGACCTCAGCGGCCACATTTTGATTCTCAACTTCACCTGCGAAGAGACGCAAGCGGTGGGCGTGCGCCGCGAGGACCCGCCGCTGGTGTGGGAAGTCTCCACCGGCGGCGGCAACTGGGAAGAAGTGCCGCTCAGCACGCGCCCCGGCGAGAAGGACACCACCGGCGGCCTCAACAACCCCGAAGGCAGTCTGGTGCTCTACCTCCCGCTCAGCATGAAACTGGATGCCGTGCAGGGCCGGTCGGCGTACTGGGTGCGTTGCC
>CAYUFY010000003.1:0-39175 GCA_964443795.1 uncultured Anaerolineales bacterium
CCCGCTTCTTATGAAGAGATTATTAGTAAAAATACCCCGCCCGGTCCCGAATTGCTCGCCCACCCCCTGCCCGCCGACCTGCCTTTGCTGTTTCAATGGCAGATCACCAACCCCATGCGGTTTTGGGGCAACGACATCCATGTGCCTTCCCCCCATGCGGTGGGCTACCCCGCCGACGCGGCCAGCGCGCAATTTCTGCAACACGCCCTCATCGGGCAAGTCATCGCGCAGGTCGCGCAAACGCGCCTCGAACAACCCGACAACGCCTTCTTCTACGCACTGATCGAACGACAAATCGCCGTGCTCGGCTTCGACTCTGCGCCGCGCGTCACTGGCCCCTGGCCCGCCATCGCCCTCGACCGGCTATGGAACATGACTTGGTATGACCCGGGAGCCGATAAATCCAACCTGTTGCGCGGGGCCGCCGTTGTGTTGGAACGCCTGCTCGCCGACCAACCCGCCGGAACCGAGGCGCAATTATTCAACACCCTCCGCAACGCCCCCGGCCCCGACGAATGGCTGTCCAACGGCTTTGGTCTCTCAACCACTGCCCTGCGCGAAAAACTGCTCGCCGCCGCTGGAGGCGTTGAGCAATTCAGCATTCACCCCACGCGCCAATCTGACCTGGCCCTGAGTTGCGCCACTGGCCCGGCCCTGTTTGCGTTTGGCGACGTACAACTCACCCCGCTCGTCTCAGGCATTTTCTCCGACACGCGGCTCATCTCGTGGTCGCCCACTGGCCGGTGGCTCAACGTCTACCTCGGCGGGCAAGCGGTGCTGATTGATCTCGAAACCCAAATGCTCCAGTGGCCGCCACGTCCCCCCACAGCCAGCGACCCGACTGCAACCACCTGGGTTTCCGATTCCATCATCGCCTACATCCTATGGCCCCGGCCCTCGGGCGCGCGGAGTCGGCTGGACCCCAATCTGGTCACGCTCAACTTCTATGACCTCAGCGGCCAGCCAGCGCCGTCCGCGCCCATACCCGGCATCCATACCTACATTCTCTCGCCCGATAAAACCCAAGCCGCAGTTGTCACCGCCGATTTTGGCGCGCTCGAAGCGCGTATCGGTTTCATACCCGCGCTGGGGGGCGAACTTCACACCCGCTTCAACGGCAGTGGAGTCAGTTGGTCGCCGGATGGCCGGCAGCTCGCATTCACGCGCAACTTCGACCCTCGCGTGAGTCTGTATATCACCGCCCCAGCATCAGGCAACTATTCCAAACTCTGGGATGGCGCGCTCGACCCGCCCAGCGCGCCCAGCGAGGGCTATCCCCTCTGGTCGCCCACCGGCGAAACCATTGCGTTGGTGCTGACCCAATGGGATGCCCAGCCTCGCTCGTGGATCGGGTTGATTGCCCTGGATGATGCGGATGATGTGCGCGCCCAAACCATCCTTGAACACGAAGGTTTGTTGGGAACCCCGCAGTTTTCCGCCGATGGGCGTTACCTGGCCGTGACAGTGCCGCTTAACCCCAGCGCGCTACCCGGCCCCGGCGTGCTCGCGCGAACCCTCGTCCTGGCCACCGACACCGGCCAGCGGGTCATGGCCCTGCCCGTCTCCACCCGCGCCAGTTTCGCGTGGTCGCCCACCGGCCATACACTCGTCTTCACCACCGAGGATGGGCTATATCAATTGACGGAACCTAACGGGGTCATGCAAAAGTTGGCGGACGGGGAGTGCGGGGAGGTGCTGTGGAAAAGCAGTCAATAGTAATCAGTAGCCAGACTGAACTGCCAGCTTTATAGCGAATTCCGGCTCTATCGTTTTTGACGGGCTTGGCGTAGGTCGCGCGCCTGCCCCCCGCCTGAGGGGTGTAGCGCAACAGTTTTTGCCGCGTCAGATGTCGGGCTACTTGCAGATTGAAAAATTAATCGCCTAATGCAGAGGCGGCTCCCACGCCGCCGCGTGCTTCGCGAGGAGCGCGGCCTGCTCGATTAGGTGATTATTTTGTAAAAGCGCAACAAGCCCGACCTCCATCGGTTTCCCATTAACGCCGGTAGAGTCAAAAAAGCCCCCCGCTTCGGCTTTGAAAGCGGGGGGTTAAATTTACAGGCAAGCGATTAGGTGCGCCGTCGCAGAAGGAAGGTCGCGAGGCCGAGCAAGCCAGCCAGAACCACTGCCACAAGACTGATCAGGTTAGCCGGGGCCACCGTCGGAACCGAGATCACGCTCACCGGGGCGGCGGTGGCAGGGGGCGGGGTAACCGTGGGGGCGGCAGTGGGCGCGGGAACAGCCGTCGCGGCGGACGCGGGGGTCGGCGCGGGCTTGCCGGTCTTCACCACAAACACGGCGGCAGTGCGCGCCGGGATGGTGAACGCGCCGCTGGTCGAGTCGAATTGGGATTGGCGGACAAGCGCATCCATCGAGGCGGCTTGCACCGGGTGCAGTTCGAGGGCGAGGCCTTTGAAGGTGTCGTGCGCGTAAGTGAGCGAGTTTTGGTTGGCGTTGAAGAGGACGACAATTTGCGAGTAGTAGAGGTCAAGGTCGCCGTTGGGGTCGGTGAGGCGCATAACGATGAGGCCGGGAATTTGTTGCGGGCCGGTGTTGAGGAAGGTGAGGTGCGCGATAACATCATCGGCGGTGCGGAGGCGGAAGAGCGGCGACGATTGGCGGATTTGCAACAGCTCGCGGAAGTGTGCGGCGGCGAATTGAATATCGGCGGGCGCGGGTTTGAGCGCGGGGTCGGCGAGGAGCGGGCGCATGAGGCCCCAATAGTCTTTGCCTTCGGCGGGCAGGCCCACGCCCCAGTTGTTGGATTGATAAGTAAAGTCGAGCTTGTTGAACCAATCGCCGGAGTTGTAAGAGTTGCGGTCGAGCGATTTGGAGCGCAGAAGGTCGTCGCCCGCGTGGAAGAAAGGCACGCCCTGCGCGAGCATCACCAGACTCACGCCGAGGTTGTTCATCCGCACCCGGTCAGCGAGGGTGGCCGAGGCTGGGGCCTTCATTTGAATGACGTCGAAGAGCGTCTCGTTATCGTGCGCCGAGATGTAGACGATGTTCTCCTGTGGGTCGGCGGTGTAGCCAGCGGGACTGCCGTTGTAGTCAATTTTGTCGCCGCGCGTAAACGCGCCGGACATGGCATCGAATTCGTAATCTTTGAGATTGCCCGCGAGGCCCACGCGAAGCCAGTCTTGATATTGGAACAGTTTGGTCTCGCGCTCACGCGCCGAACCTTGCGGATAGTCGTTCGGATCATCACTGAGGCCGGTGAGGAAGCCCTGCTCTTGCGGGTTGCCAAACGGCCCCCCGCCCCGCGCGGCATCGCGCAAACGATCATTGAACACGCCCAGGCCCGTGCCCGCGATATTGAGTTGCACCGCATTCTGGCCGCGTGCGTTCTTAGCCACTTCGCCGAAGTCCCAGCCTTCACCATAGACGTAAATGCTCTTGCCATCCACGCCATCTTTTTCGAGTGTGAGGGCATCGAGCGCGGCGCGGACGTTGACCAGGTTGCTGAGCATATGATGCCCCATCAGGTCAAAGCGGAAGCCATCCACCTTGTAATATTTGGCCCAGATGACAAGCGAGTCAATCATCAACTTTTCCATCATCGCGTGTTCAGTGGCGGTGTTCTGGCAACAGGTGCTGTTCTCCACGAAGCCATCGGCGTTGAGGCGGTGGTAATAACCCGGCACAACTTTATCGAGAACCGATTTCTCGCTTTGCCCGCTGGCGTTGGTGTGGTTATAGACCACATCCATCACCACGCGCAAGCCAGTTTGGTTGAGGGCCTGCACCATCGCGCGGAATTCCAGCGTGCGCGCGGAACCGTTGGGGTCGGTGGCATAACTGCCCTCGGGCGTGGTGTAGTGGTAGGGGTCGTAGCCCCAATTGAACGGGTCGCTATCGCGGCTTGCGCTGATGAGTTCTTGTTGCTGGTCAGAGTCCGATGCCAGTGCGCCGAGTTCTGAATCGCCGGGTATCTGCCACTTGGTTTTGTCTTCTTCGATGGTCGCAATATCAAACGCCGGGAGCAAGTGGATGTGCGTCAGCCCAGCTTGGGCTAGTGAGGCCAAGTGCTTCATGCCATTCGAGTTCAGTTCGGTGAAGGCTTTGAATGTGCCGCGCGCGTTGGCGGGAACCGAGTCGTCGCTGGCGCTAAAGTCGCGGACATGGAGTTCATAGATGACGGCGTCTTCGGGTGCGGCCAGCGCAGGCTTGGCAAGCGTGTCCCAAGCGGCGGGCTTGAGCGCCGGGTCGTCCAGATTGACGATTTGACTGCGCGTACTATTCATCGCCAGCCCGATGGAGTACGGGTCGGTGACGAGATTTTTTTCAACTTGGCCGGTGGCGGGGACGTAGACCTCGACTTCGTAAAGATAAAATTGATTGGTCCACTCGGGCGCACCCGTGACTGACCACACGCCGGTAGCGGAATCGAGGGCCAGCGGGACGGCTGTACCCGCCGGGGATGCGGCATCCCGATAGAGTTGCACCGTGACCGCGCGGGCGGTGGGGCCCCACAACCGCAAGGTCGGCACGTCGCCCGAGTAAGCAATCCCCAATGGGCCAGCGTAAGTGTAAAGGTCATCGAGCACACCGGGGATTTGCACCGAGGTCGCGTCGAGAATTTTTCCATCTTTATCTTTAACCGAGAGCGCGACTTGGCCCTTGAGGAACTCGGGAACCCGCGCGGTGTCGGCGAGCGTGAGGGGGGTGTATTCGCGGAGGTGCGGGTACTTTTGCGCGAGGGTGAATTTGAACCCGCCAAGACTGCCGAGCAGGAAGGTCTCGCCACCGGTCACGCCGTCGGGGCCGAGTTGCAAGCCGCCTTCGGACGCGAAGTGCAAAAAGAATTGTGCGCCATCGTCTTTGGGGAATTTCCACACGAGGGTGTCGCGCGTGAGCCAATGCGCTTTGGCGACGCTGAGGTTGCCTTTGGGCGCGCCAGTGGTGCTGACGAGCAGTTGTTGCGTGGCGGGGGTATAGGCCATATAAATTTCAGTGCTCTCCGGGGTGACAGTGAAAGTTTGCGCGGCGAAAGTTTCTGTATCACTTTCGTTGAGGGCCACCGCCACTGCGTAGTCGCCGGGAGGCAGAGTGGTGGTGGTGAAAGCGAAGATGCCATCGCCATCGGGGTCTTGCAACCACGCGCGGAGGCAGGTGGCATCGTCATCGTTTTGGCAACCAAGCAATTTTTGGAAGTTGCCCACCGCGACGACGATGGCGGTGTTGAAGTTGTCGGCGACCCAGTGCGTTTGCGGGTTGTAATAGAATTTGACCAGCGTGGGGGCGGGCACCACGAGCGGGATATCGCTCCCACCCGCGCGGCCTTGCGCCCCATAGTTTTCGGCCCAGCCGCCATTGAGGGCCACTTTGTAACGCGGGCCAGTATTATCCTGGTCATTGGCCGGCTGGATTTCAAACGCGCCTTGCCACACCCCATCTTCTTCATCATAGGTCAGCGCGGCCTTGTCACAGTCGGGTTCCCAATCGCTCGCACAACCGAGTTCGGATTGATGGGTGCCGGGGATGACGACCATATCCGGTTGGATGAATTGCGGGGCTTCGCCACTGGCGCTCAGGCTATCGGTGACGGCGTGCGTTTTGTGGTCGTAGGTGAAGGTGACGGCGGTGTCGGCGGCGAGGACGAGCGGGAGATTGGAGCCATCACGTTTGGCCTCGAGGCCGTAGTTCTCAGCCCACGAACCGTTGAGGGCGACTTTGTATTCATATTTTCCGGCGGGAATAGTGAACGTGGCCGTCCAGATATCATTGGCCTGATCGTAGACCAGCGCAGTCTTTTCACATTCGGGTTGCCAGTCGCCGGGGCACCCGAGAATTTTTTGCAGGGTGCCGGGGATGACGACGAGGGTGGGCGGCGGGGTATCGGCGGCGAGGGCCGGAGTGCTCAGGGTGGAGAGCAGATAGACGAGCGCGAGGAAAGAATGACGGATGCGGCGGGAAGTGAACATGAAGTTTATCCAGAAGAAGCAATGCCCCCAGTGAGGCGGAATGACCGGGGTAGGTTTAGGCCACTGGCAAAGTGAGTTCGACCACCAGGCCGGGGCCATCGGAACGGTTGGTGATGCGCGCCTGGCCACCGGCCTGCCAAGTGAGCGCGGCCACCAACGGCAAGCCCCGGGTTTCAGCGGCGGGGTCAACCACGGGCGCGTCGGGCTGAAGAAGGGTGGCGAGTTGCTCGGGGGCCAGCGTCAGCCCGTTATCGCCAAATTGCAGATTCACCGTTTGGGCCGCGGGCGTCCGTTCCACTGTGACCGTGAGTTTGGGTTTGTTCTGTGGATGATATTTTTTGGCGTTGTCCGCCAGTTCCCACAAGATCAGGTCCACCGATTGGGAGGACAGGGTGAGGCGCAAGGCCTCGAGCGGGGGGGCAAGCGTGACCAGCGCGGCGGGAAGATTAAGCGCCTGGGAAATGGCGGCCAACCGCGCCGGGAGGGCGCTGAGGGCGAACCCCTCGGAGGGCAAGGCCACGACTGGCGCCGAGATGTAATCAAACAAGTTGTCAGTCTCGCCATGCAACCGCAAGGCGCTCCGCATGGTCTGCGCGGCGATCTCAGTCGTCTCGCTGGCCGACATCAGTGAGGCGCGTTGCAGGAGTTCTTCCAGGCCGCGATAAAGCTGATAAAGCGGCACCAGGAGCTTGTGCGAGACCGCCTTGCGGAATTTGCGCAAATCCTGGCGGGCGCCCAGTTGCGCCGAAATATCGCGGAGTTGTAATAAGTGACCGGAGGCGGTGGAGTCGGCCAATTGCAGAGCGGCCAGTTCCAGCCAGAGCGCGGGCGCGGGTGGCACGCTCGGGCACACCAGATAACACCCGGCCATCACACGCGGCCACTGCGCCCAGGCCGAGGCTGGTTCCAAACGGTATTTCTTTTCGGCCACCTGCCGAAACGGTTCCGCGCTCGGCCAAGCGTTCGGGGTCAGGCCCAAATACGCGCACGCTTGCGGGTTGGCGTAGCTAATGCGCTCGTCGGCATCCAAATAAACATAGCCATCATGCGTGTGTTCCAAAATCCAGGTGAGGCGGTTGCGCTCGGTGAGCAGACGCCGATAACGATTCAGCCGGGTGATGGATTGCAAGCGGGCGAGCAATTCCAGCGCGTTGTAGGGTTTGGAAATAAAGTCATCGGCCCCCGCGCTCAGACCGGTGAGGCGGGATTGATTATCATCCAGCGCGGTGACCAACAGGATGGGGACTTCGGCCGTGGCCGGGGTGGCGCGCAAACGGCGGCAGGTTTCATAACCATCCAGGCCGGGCATCATCACGTCGAGCAAAATGACATCCGGCATGAACCGCGCGGCCTTCTCCAGACCTTCGAAGCCGTTGGCGGCGAATTCCAGAACGTAGCCCTCGGCCCCCAGCAGGGCTTCCACCGCGTCCCGCGCCTCGATGGTGTCGTCAATGACCAGAATGGTGGCGCGCGGGTTCATGCGAGGGGCAGGATCAACTCCACCATCACCCCCGGCCCGTCGGGCCGATTGGTGAGGGTGACTTGGCCCTTGGCCTGCCAGACGATAGTGGCCACCATCGGCAACCCCAGGCCCATGCCGGGAGCCTCGCCCGTAAAGTGTTTCTCGCCCTGAATATACGGCGACCAGACCTGGGCCAGTTGATCGGGCGCCAGGGTCAGGCCGTTATCCACAATTTGGAGGCGGAGTTCGTGGTTGGGGGTGCGGGTCGCGGTGAGGGTGACCGCCGGCGTGTGCTCTGGGTGGAATTTTTTGGAATTCTCCAGCACTTCAAAGAGAATCAATTCCAGCGCCCGCCGAGAGAGCGTGAGCCGCGCGGTGCTGATATCGTCAGCGACGGTGACGGTGAGGGCCGGGAGGTTCAGGGTGGTGCCAATACTCCCCACATCCGTCGGCAACTGGTCGAGCGCCATGCCTTCGCCCGGCTTGGCCAAACTCGGCGCGTTGACGTATTGGAAGATATCCTGCAGTTCGGCGTGGAGGCGCTTGGCCCCCGCGAGCGCGGCGCGGGCGAGTTGTTTGATTTCAGCAGGCTCAAGTGTCTCAATATCGTCCGCCAGGGGCTCCAGCCCGCTATACAAATAATTGAGGGGCGTCAGCAATTTATGCGAGATGGCCGTGTGGAATTTGCGCATATCGCGGTGCGACGTGACTTGCTCGGTGACATCGCGCAATTGGATGACCCGGCCCGAGCCGGGGGCGGCGGGTTGAAAGGTGGAAACTTGCAACCAAAACGCGCGGGTATTAAACGACTCGGGGCGGAGGAGATAAGCCCGCGTGGTGAGTTTGGGCCAAGCGGCCCAGGCGGCTTCAGGCTCCAGCCGATATTGCCGCCGGGCGAGGTCCAAAAATCTGCCGGAGGGGGCGGTGTCGGCCAGCGGCAAGCCCAGGTAAAGATACGCGCGGGGGTTGGCGTATTGAAGGTGATCCTGGTCATCAAGAATGAGGTAGCCATCGTTGGCGTGGTCCAAAACCCAGGCCAGCCGAATGCGCTCGGTTTGCAGGCGGCGATAGCGGTTGAGCCGGGTGATAGATTGCAACCGGGTCGTCAACTCCATATCGTCATAGGGTTTGGTGATGAAGTCGTCGGCCCCGGCGCCAATCCCCTCGAGCCGCGATTCGCGGTCATCGAGCGCGGTGACCATGAGGATGGGGACTTCGGCGGTTTGCGGGTCAGCGCGCAATCGGCGGCAGACTTCATAGCCATCCATGCCCGGCATCATCACATCCAACAGAATGACATCGGGCCTGACGGTGATGGCCTTCTCCAATCCCTCCGGGCCGTTCGCGGCAAATTCGAGCGTGTAGTTTTCGCCGGCGAGCAGGGCTTCCACCGCGTCCCGCGCGGTGGGCGTGTCATCAATCACCAGGATAATGGAATTAGTCACAAGAGCTCCTAAAATAGGACTAAACAACTGAGGGGCCAGATGTGTATGTTTTACTCTAAAACGCGGGAGATGCAAAGGGCTGGTTAGCCTGCCGCCGACAAGTGCGTCCGGATAAGCTGGGCCAGTTCGTCTAAGTTAATTGGCTTGGTGAGATAGCCATCGGCCCCGGCGGCCAAACAGCGTTCCCGATCCCCCGGCATCACCAACGCGGTAAGGGCAATGATGGGGACGGTCTCCAACCCAGGCTCGCGCCGGATGAGCCGGGTGGCCTCCAATCCATCCACGCCGGGCATTTGCACATCCATCAAAATCAGTTGTGGCTGGCGGGCGCGGGCCTGTTGAACAGCGGCCTGCCCATTGGGCGCCACTTGCACCTCATAGCCTTGAGCAATCAGGTAGTCGGTAATAACCGTAATGGTCATGGGGTTGTCCTCGGCCAGAAGCAAGTAGGGGCGCCGATTTGAATGATGCGCCTGTTGTTCGGCCAGGCTGGGAGCGTCTTCAACTGTCAGGATTGGCCGCCAAGCCGGGGCGAGCGGCGCGGCCAGGCCTGATTCCGGCGCGCGATTCCAGGGCAAGGTGATGGTGAAGCGACTGCCGCGCCCCGGAATGCCGTCGCTCTCCACGCGCACCCCGCCCCCATGCATTTCGGCCATCCGCCGCACCAGCGCCAACCCCAACCCGGTGCCGCTATATTCACGCGCCAGGCGACTATCCAACTGCACAAAGGATTGAAAAAGTTTGGGCAGGTCTTCCGGGGCGATGCCAATGCCAGTATCCCACACAGTAAAGCGCGCCACGTGCGCCAGCGTATCGCCGCTGACCTCCAACCCCACGCGCCCGCCCTCCGGCGTGAATTTCACCGCATTGCTCAGCAGATTAACCAGCATCTGTTTCAAACGGCGCGCGTCGGCCCACACCTGCAAGTCGGAGGGGTCGAGTTGAAAACTCAAGTCGAGCTGTTTGGTTTGCGCCATCTGCTTTACCAGCCGCAAACTGGCCTGACAGATATCGTCGGCTAAGACCAACCCCGGCTCCAGTTCTAATTTACCTGCTTCAATTTTGGAGAGATCCAAAATATCATTAATGAGTTCGAGCAGATGTTTGCCGCTATCTTCGATGGAGCGCATGGCCTTGAGCTGTTTCTCGGTCAGCGGGCCATAGATCTGTTTTTGCATGACTTGGGCAAAGGCCAAAATACCGGTGAGCGGGGTGCGCAGTTCGTGACTCATACTGGCCAGGAATTCATCCTTCAGGCGCGAGGCTTTGGCCAGGGCGGCATTTGCGGCGCTTAATGCCTCGGTGCGCTCGGCCACCCGGTGTTCAAGGCTTTCATTCAACTGACGGATGCGGGCTTCGGCCTCCCGGCGCTCGGTGACATCCTGCAAAATACCGATGGCCCCTTGTGACTGCCCCGTTTCCGTTCGGATTTCCACGGAGGCATCGGCCACCCAACGGGTGGCCCCGGTGCGCGTGCGGATGCGGCTATCCACTTTCCAGGGGAACTCCCCGGCCCGAGCCCGTTGCACCGCTTCCGGTTGAGCATATTGGGCCGCCGGGCCCATCAGGTGATATTCCACCTGCAGACCAGCCCATAACTCCGGTGTCATTTCATCCGCCGCATAGCCGGTGAGCGGCTCAATCCCCTCCCCCATAAAGCGGTAAGTGTTGGAGGCGTAATCGAAGTAATACGGCACAGCCCCGGCGGCGGCAATGGCGCGCCGATAAAGCGCCTCGGAATCGCGCACGGCCTGCTCGGCGCGCAAGCGCTCCAATGCCGTGGCCAGTTGTCCGGCCAGGGTGCTTAACACCCGCTCATCATCTTCGCTGAAGCTATTCAGCTGATCGCTTTCCAGATTAATCACCCCCAAAACACGGTCGCCGACTTTAAGGGGCACGCACAGTTCCGAAAGTGTGTCGGGGTTCATGACGACATAGTCGGGGGCGCGCCGCACATCGGGCAGCCGGCGTGCCACTCCTTGCGCCGCCACCGTGCCAATAACGCCCTGACCCAGCGGGGCCGTTTCGCGCAAGATCTCCGGGCGAATACCGCGACTGGCCTCATGCGGGCGCAACACTCCGGCCGCCGGGTCGAGCAACAAAATCCCCAGCACCATGGAATACAGTTGGTCGCTAATAATCTGCGCCACCTGCTGTAATAAAGCCGCCTCGGTTTGAGCGGTGCCAATAGTCACCCCGACCAAATGCAACGTGGATAATTCACGCACCCGCCGGTGGGTGGACTCAAACAAGCGGCTTTGCTGAATGGCGATGGACAGCAGATTAGCCACATCGCGCACCAGATCGGCCTGATCGGCCGTAAAGACATGCGAGCGTATCGCCCCCAAATTCACCGAGCCAATTAATTCCCCCCGATATAACAAGGGCGCATACAACCAGGTCCGGATACCATCGGCCAGATGGCGGCGGTCGGTTTCCGGGATTTCCGTCAAGGCGCTGACATCGTCAATGCGATGCAACTCGTCCGAGCGCAAACGATTGATAAGCGCCTGCCCGAATTCATCCAGCGTCACGACTGCCCCGGTGGGCAAATGGGTGGGAATGGCGGAACTGACGGCAATAAAAGCAACGCGCTGGGTGGCAAAGTTAAACAGCGCGATACTGACCCGTTCGCAAGCCACCAAGCGGCGCAGATTATCGGTGGCGGCCTGCGCGATGGCCTGCGGTGACTCGGCGGCCCGCAGGGATTGCTCAATCTCGTGCAACACTTCCAACCGCGCGAGATACCCCTGAGTCGCCGCCGCCGCCCGGTGCCACGCGGTGACATCCGACAAAGTCCCCTGCACCACCAGCGGGCCGCTCGCCGCCTGAGGCAGAACGCGCAACTCATCGCGGATCCAGCGTTCCTGCCCGGCTTGGGTAAAAATCCGATATTCCGCCACCAGTGATTGCGCCGAGGCATAGGCCTGCTCTTCAAGTTGCATTTGACGCGCGCGGTCATCCGGGTGCATCTGTCGAAACCACAAGCCCGGATCGGCCAACCAGGCCTCCGGGGTGAAGCCCAATAATGTTTCAATCTGCGGGCTGACAAAATGCCAGCGTCCCAATGCGCCCACTTCACACGTATACACCACCACGGGCAATTGTTCGACCAAAGTCCGGTATTTATGCTCGGCATCGCGCAAAGCGTCGGCCACCCGTTCCCGCTCGGTGACATCGCGCGCCACCCCCAGCACGCCGATGACCTGGCCTGCCGCGTCGCGCAAAGGCAATTTATGGGTATCAAAGATGCGAATGTCTCCCTCGACATTGGCCGGGTCGTAGGGGTTATGCACCGCCTGACCGCTGAGCGCGGTCAAATCGTCGGCCCGAAAACCTCGCACCCCGCGGGCCGGGTCGCCATGCACCAGATCGGGGGCCCAGCCGTTTTCAAGATCGGTGTGACCATATAAATCTTCCGGGCGCTGGCCCAGCGCGCGCGCAAACGCCTCGTTGCACAAAATTGTGCGCAAAGCCGGGTCCTTGACGAAGACCAGATCGGGCACGGCATTCATGACCAAACTCAATAACGCCGCCGCACTTTGACGCTCGTGCTCAGCCTGTTTCCGGGCGGTAATATCCAACACTGTGCCGATCATCCGCAGGGGGCGGCCCGTCGCATCACGCCGAACGGTGCCTTTGCCTTCCAGCCAGCGGAGGGTGCCGTCCGGCAGGCAGATGCGATGCTCAACAAAATACGGCGTCAATTTGCCAGTGAGCGCGTCGGCAATGGCGGTTTGCACCAAATGCACATCGGCGGGATGAATGAGTTTCAAGTAATCGGCATATTGACCCGAAAATTCGTGACGTTCGAGGCCAAAGAGGGCCGCCACGTTATCCGACCAGGTTACAACCTCCCGGGGAATATCCCAATCCCAGGTGCCGGTGTGAGCGGCGGCGAGGGCCAGTTGCAGGCGTTCTTCGCTGTGACTCAAGGCTTGTTCGGCGCGTTGCCGCTCCGCGAGTTCGGCGCGGGTGCGGGTCAGCAAATCGCTGATCCGGCGCGTGGCCATGTTTTGAAAAACGGCGACCAGCATAAACGCAATGACCGAGTCAACCCATAGGGCCGAGGCCGTGTCGGCTCCGGCGGTCGGCGGGAGCCAGCCCGTCTCTTCCATCCAGGCCATCACGCCCCCGCCCATGACACTCACCAGCGCCAGCCCAATGCCCGCCTTGCCGCCCAACAACAACCCGGTCATGGCAATCAGCACCAGATAGGCAACATAGGCAGGGCCATGAACGCCTCCGCCAGTTAGGGCCAGGAGGGTTAAGAATAGCCACAAGGTTGTTACCAGGAGAAGGGCGGTCAACCGGACCTGACCGCGCCGCAACAAGAGCATCAGCCCCAGGGTGGACAACCAAACCACTCCGACCTGCGCACCGAGCCAGAACGAAAGCTTGGCCAACGCCGAAAGCAGATATAACCCCGCCACCCCCAATATCACCCACATGATTAACCACAACAAGCGCGCGGTATGGTTTTTCGTCTCTTCATCCAACAGAGACGGATCGAGCCAGGAACGTAGCCGAGTCAACATACGGTTCTCCGGTGGGGTACCCAGCATCAACGCTTGAGCCAATATGGCACGATCCGGGCCAATTGAGTCAAATTGATGGGTTTGGTCAGATAATCATTGGCGCCGGCGCTTAAACAACGCTCCCGGTCGCCGGGCATGGCCAAGGCAGTCAGCATGATGATGGGCGTTTGGGCCAGGTTGTTCTCGCGGCGAATACGCTGGGTCGCCTCCAAACCATCCATCTCGGGCATTTGCACATCCATCAAAATCAGGTCGGGCTGAGTAATCCGGGCCTGTGAGACCGCCTCGTGGCCGTTGTGGGCCAGGGTGATGTCGTAGCCCTCGGCAGAGAGATAGTCGGACAGAACGCTGATAATCATGGGGTTATCCTCCGCCAAAAGCAGATGCGGTTTGCGGCGTTCAGGATGCATGGGCGTCACCACCAACGCCGGATGCGTTCCATTCACGACCCGCCCTTGGGCCACCCGCTCCAGGGCGGCGCGCAAGTCAGACAGGGAAATGGGTTTCATCAGATAATCAGCCGCGCCCAACCCCAGCCCCCGTGGGCGGTCATCCACGACCGAGACCACCACGACTGGAATATCACGGGTGCGCGGGTCAGCCTTAAGTTGGGCCAGCACCTCCCAGCCCGATTGATAATCAGAGAGGAAGATATCGAGCAAAATGACTCCGGGCTGAAGCGTCGCCGCCCGGGCGACCACGCCCTCGGCCCGGGGGTAGGTTTCATTCGCCAAGCCCAGTTCACTCAAATAATGGGTGAGTTGCTCGGCCTGAGCCGCGGAGTCTTCAACGGTGAGCGCCTGGCGCAGGGCGGCGGGTGAGGTTGGCAGGGCGCGATGAAGTTCCAAACCCGGCTCGGGTGAGGCACCCCAGGGCAAGGTGATGGTGAAGCGACTCCCGGCCCCAACCGTGCTTTCCACGGCCACGCCGCCCCCGTGCAATTCCGCCATCTGCCGCACCAGCGCCAGCCCCAAGCCGGTGCCGGAATATTCGCGCGCCAGCCGGGTATCCAACTGCACAAAGGATTGAAATAACTTGGCGAGATTATCGGGGGCAATGCCAATGCCTTTATCCCAAACCGTAAAGTGAGCGACTTTGGCGACGGCATCCCCCTCCACGGTCAACCCCAGGGCGCCCCCCTCCGGCGTAAACTTGACCGCGTTGCTGAGCAGGTTAACCAGCATTTGCTTAAGTCGGCGATTATCGGCCACGAGGCGCAAGTCGAGCGGTGACAAGTGATAGGCGATTTCCTGACGCTTGTCGTGGGCCACTTGGCGCACCAGGCGCAAGGCGGCCTGACAAACTTCGTCGGCCAGGATCACCTCGGGGTCAAGTCTCAGTTTGCCCGCCTCCACTTTGGACAGATCCAAAATGTCGTTAATCAATTCCAGCAGATGCTTGCCACTGTCTTCAATGGAACGCAAAGCGCGCAGTTGTCGGTCGCTCACCGGGCCGTAAATCTGCTTTTGTAAGGATTGCGAGAAGGCGAGGATGCCGGTGAGCGGGGTGCGGAGTTCGTGACTCATGCTGGCCAAAAATTCATCCTTGGAACGCGACGCGCGCGACAGCGCCTCATTCACGGCGCGCAATTCCTCCGTGCGCGCGGTCACCCGTTGTTCGAGATCGGTATTGAGTTGCCGGATTTCGGCCTCAGCCAGCTTGCGCTCGGTGCAATCGGTGAAGATGACGGCAAATTGCTGGGGTTTGGGGCTAAAGACCCAGGTGTCGTAATACTTGCCCAGTTCACGCGAAAAGTTTTCATAGGCCAGAGGTTCGCCGGTGAGCGCCACCTTCCCGAAGATTTCAATCCAATAGTCCTCCGTGTTCGGCATGACATCACGGATGGTTTTGCCCAGCAACGCCGTGGCGGGCACGCCGGTTAGCCGTTCAAAGGCCGGGTTGATTTCCAGATACCGATAGTTGACCGGCCGCCCCTGAGCATCACACAGGACTTCGTGCAGGGCAAAGCCACTGGTCATGTTCTCGAACAACTGGCGATATTTTTGTTCACTGGAACGCAGCGCTTCTTCGGCGCGCTTGCGCTCGGTGGCCAGGGCAATTTGCCCGGAGACAAAGCTCATGAGTTCAACATGGCGCTGAGTGTAACAATGCGGGTCGGTATAGCTCTGAAGCACGGCCACGCCGAGAATTTCCGTATTGACCACCAACGGCACCCCCAGCCAACTGGCCGCATCAACGCCCAACAACCGCACCGCGCCCGCCTGAATGAGCGCGGCGTGACCGGCGGCATCCACCAAGAGCGGGCGCCCCAGCCGGGCCACATAAGCGGTGAGACTGCCGGTTAAGTCTTCAACAGCTTCAAAGCTGTCACGCTCCGAGACGGCGTAGGGGAAGGAAAACAAGTCCGCGCTCCCCGGTTCACGCAAAGCAACGAAAAAATTGCGCGCATCCAGAAGTTTGCCCAATGCCTGATGGATGGAATGAAACAACGAAGGCAGGTCATGGGAGAGATGGGTGGCTTGGGCGATTTCATAGACCACGGCCCGCAAGTTGATGGATTGCTGACGTTCGGTGATGTCATAAAAAGAAATGACATGCGTCATCTGCCCCTCATCCATATATACCCGGACCTGCGCCTCGGCGGGAAATATATCGCCTGCGCGGCGCACCAGTTGCGTTTCAAACGGCAGCGGCGTGGGGGCGCCGATCAACGCCTGGGCCGCGGCGCGCGCGGCGGGCGCGATAAAATCAAGCACATTTTT
The DNA here is from genome assembly GCA_964443795.1 of uncultured Anaerolineales bacterium. Taxonomy (GTDB): domain Bacteria; phylum Chloroflexota; class Anaerolineae; order Anaerolineales; family UBA6663; genus DATDRS01. The sequence continues at coordinate 16,090 of CAYUFY010000003.1, forward strand.
CCCCAGCATCTCCGCCGGGGTGGTATAGCCCAACAAGTTCAACCCGGCCTGGTTGAGATCCACAATTTGGTCAGCGTGGTAGAAAATCAGGCCTTCCAGGGTGGCCTCGGTGAGCCGCCGGAAGCGTTCTTCGCTCTGGCGCAAGGCAGTTTCGATTTGCATCCGCTCGATCACTTCGGCCTGGAGTTGGGCCACCGTGGCGTGCACGGTGGCGGTTTGCTCCTGGACACGGGTCTGTAACTGGGCTTCGAGCATATGCAAACCCACCAATTGGTCGTGCACATGCCCCAACACCGTGCCCACCCCGGTGGAGATGATGAGCGTGGCAAAAACGTAGGCCAGGTTCAGATTGGCCGGGGCGTGCCAATAATTCACCAACCAGGCATAAGCGGTCAGACCCGCCCCAGCCGCCGCGCCCCACCGCATGCCATACCCGCCGGCCACCAGGATTAATGGAAGCGCGGCCAACAGCCCAACTGCTGAGCCCAATCTCGGGACCAGGAGGGGGACAAGGATCAGGTATAAAACAACCACGCCCAACACCCAAGAGCGTTGGGGGCGACCCGAGAAAAAGCTCAGGAGCTGATTACGGAGATAGGGCATAAGTCAAATCGGTTCAAGCCGATAACCAAGCGTTAAGAAGCTGGCTGAGATGTTCAAGATTAACCGGCTTGGGGAGGTAGTCATTAGCGCCAGCCGCTAAACACTCCACTGGCACTGACCGTCAACAGCAAAATGCGGTGAAGCAACCGGGCGGTCAGAGTTGCTTCTTCATCCACAAAAGTGGGGGGCCCAAGCCAACGATCAAGATGCGCGCGCATAAGATTTCTCACTGACGGTTAGTAATCCGTAAGGGGGCTGAGTGATAAAACAACGCGCGCCGACGACGGCTCTCACAAGCCGCCGGGCGCGCGCCAAAATAATTGGGCCACAAGCCGCCGGTCAGGCGGGCATCATTCCAGCCGGACTTTCGCGCCGAAGTCCTTCTTTTCCTGACTCACAAAGTAAGTCGCGCATCCCGCGTCAATCAAATCCGGGTTAAAGGTGACGCTTTCCATGTTGTATTTGGCGATGCTAATCATCTGGTCGAGGACATCGCGCGGCTGGCACATGCGGAAGGGGCGGTTATAGGGCTTGTACCACTTGGCGACGAGATAATCCAGGCCTTTCTCGTCATACTCCACCTTGCGCGCTTTGCAGACCAGTTCCCAAATTTTGCGCCATTGCGTCTCATCGGGGTCGCGAATTTCGATTTTGAATTTAATGCGGCGCAGAAAAGCCTCATCGGCCAGTTGGTTGGGGTCGAGATTGGTGGAGAAGATGAGCAACTGGTCGAAGGGAATTTCCAATTTGGTGCCCGAGACCGTGGTGAGGTAATCGTATTTCTTTTCGAGCGGCACAATCCAGCGGTTGAGCAAATCCATGGGGCGCACTTGCTGGCGGCCAAAGTCGTCAATCATAAAAATGCCGCCATTGGCCTTCATCTGGAAGGGCGCTTCATAAAACTTACCGACTTCATTGTAGGTCAGGTCCAGCATCTTGAGGGTCAGTTCGCCGCCGACGACGACCACCGGGCGTTTGACTTTGACCCACCGTTTATCCACCTCGCCCGAAATGGCGGCGGCCGGGGCGTTCGGGTTAAATGCCGGGCCGACATCTTGCCCCTTGGCCATTTCGTGAACGATGGTGTCGAAGATCTTAATGATTTGCCCGTTGGCTTCCACCGCATAGGGGATATAGATGTCATCGCCCATCAGGCGCGTGATACGCTCGGCCACGCTGGTCTTGCCATTGCCGGGGTAACCGAAGAGAAACATGGATGAGCCGGAGTTGACCCCCGGCCCGATTTCATTCAACACCGTCTCGCTGACAACCAGGTCTTTAAACGCCTCCCGCACGGTGCGGCGTGTAACGGTCACATTTTTGATGGTCTGGGCTTTGATGGATTCGAGATATTGCTTGAACGAGACTGGCGTGGGGCCGGTATATTCCGTTTTCTTAAGCGCATCCTCCACCGCCCGCTGGCCGCGGGGGGGTTTCAGCACATATTCATAACCAGCGTCCCCAATGCCCTTCTGACCGGCCACATCCAGCAAATCCTGCTGGCGCATGGAGGCCAAAATCGCACCGACCATTTCGAACGACAACCCGATGATCTGGGAAATTTCGATACCCGTGGGGCGGCCTTTAGAAAAAATGGCGCGCAAAATCATCTCGGTGACGAGCGTGCGCGGGACCCCGGTCTCTTCCAAGCTTTTAGGCGCCACCGGGAAATAATTGTTCAACATCAAAGGCCCGGTGCCGCCATCCACCGGGGGCGGGTCGCCGAGGAGTTTAACGCCCGCCATGCCGCCTTTTTGTTGTTGCGCCGCCACCAACGCGTCCAACTGCTCCTTATGCAACACGAGATGTTGCAGAGCTTCCACATCCTTTTTGGCCTGCGCTTCCTTCAAACATTCCATAATAGCGCGGGCAATGTCATATTTCACCCCGTCCACATACATATGGTGGAGATATTCGCCGGGGCGCACATAGCAATCGGCCGTATGATCCTTGCGCTGGCGCATCTGCGCATAAGATTGATCATCGAGAAGAAAACGCATGGGTCAAATTCCTTATTAACAAGGCGAGATAGTGCGGTAAATATACCCTCTTCTGGGATTAGTGGCAAAACTGCCACCGCCCGCGCCGAGCGATGGCAACCCCACCGGGTTACGCGAGCAGGACGCCGCCCAGCGGGGGGAGGCTCACCCGCACGTCAGCGGCCCCCGCGCGGATCGAGCAATGGGTATCAGTGGCCAATACCAGAGTTTTTTCCGTGATGCCGAGCGTGACCTCGACTGGCGTCTCACTCAGGTTCAAGACACACACCATGCTCCCGTTCGCCTCGACGCGGCGATAGGCCAGAATATGGCCTTTGGCCAAAATAGTTTCGCGCGGCCCCTGCCGTAAAGCCGCGTGCTGATGCCGCGCCTGACACAAAGCTTGATAAAAAGCGTACAACTCAGCGTCCTGCGCCTGCCCCCACACCATGGGCAGGCGGGCCTCCTCGTGAATGGCCCAACCTTTTTGGCGCACATCGCGGTCCTGTGACAAGCCGACCTCGGTGCCATAATAAATGACCGGCGCGCCCGCCAGTGTGAACTGACACAGCGCGGCGAGTTTGAGCTTGCGGGTGTCCCCCTGCGCCACCCACAGGAAGCGGTTCATGTCGTGGTTGTCCAGAAACGAGGGGCGCGAGAAATCCGCCGGGAAAAAAGCTTCGTGCCGGTCGAGGAAATCCGCGAGGCGCTGTGCATCCCAGGCACCATAAGCAAAGGTGTTCCGCAAGGCTTCGAGCAAAATAAAATCCAGGGTGCCATCCAGACCGCCCTCGAACGCGATTTGCGTGTCGGGCAGATCAATCGCCTCGCCAAAGGTCCAGCAATCGGGCTTGGCCGCGCGGGTGACGCGGCGGAAGTCGGCGTAAAAGTCCGGCGTGGGGCCAATGCAATAATCCACGCGATAGCCGTCCACGCCAAAATCGAGCCAGTACTTGGCGGCTTCTAAAACGTGGTCGCGGGCTGGGCCGTAGCGCAAGTTAATTTGCGGCAGGTCTTGCACGCCGAAAAAAGTCTTGTACTCCTCCGGCCATTGGTCAAAGGTGTACCACGCCACATACGGGCTGGCGCGGTTGGTGGCGGCTTCCACAAAGCTGGGGTGCTGGTCCGACCAGTGGTTCGGCACGAAGTCCATGATGAAGCGCATCCCCCGCGCATGGGCCTGTTCCAACAATTCTTTGAAATCGGCCTTCGTGCCGAGGCGCGGGTTTATCTCGAAAAAACTGGTGGCATCGTAATGATGATAACTGGGGCTGGGGAAGACTGGCGTGAGCCACAAGCAGTTGACTCCCAGCGCGGCAATGTAATCCAGTTTGTCAATGATGCCGCGTAAAGTGCCATTACCTTTGAGCGAGGGCTTTTTTTCTATGTGCGGGAAGCCGGGGGCCGCGCTGTAAAACCGATCGGCAAAAATCTGGTAGATGATCGCATCTTTGGCCCACGCGGGTGGCGGGTCGTCATCCACGTAATAACCATAGTAGGTGCCTTTGTCCGCCAGGGTATCACCGGCGGCCAAACGATAGCGGACCACCGTGCCAGCGGGTTGCCCGGGGATTTCGCCGCGATAGCGCCAGACGTAGCCCCACACCAACGTATCCCATTCGGAGGCCACAAAAGTGAGGGGGGCGGTCTGGCCGTTATCCGGCGATGGGTCCGTGCCATCATTGGTCCAATACACCCACGCGCGGGTTTGGGTGTGCGTGGGGCCAAGCGTCAGCTCGAGGGCCACCGACTGCCCGGGCAACGGGTCACGCGGCGAGCGCCGTTGCGCGTGGGTTACGCCCTCGCGTTGGGCGCGGACGTGCGCGAGGCGGGAGGCTTCAGAATTGAGTGAGCCAAAAATAAAATCGTCCATGATGACCTGTGACAGATGGATTAGGGGCGCAGTTGAATGATGGTCGTCGAGTAAGCCGGAATTTCGGCCATAGGGCGGTAGTCGGCGAACCCGCCCTGGGCATTGAAGTCGGGGGCCGCCGGGGTGGCTGACCCGAACAGGGTTGCGGTCCGGAGCGGTTGGGTGAAGGGGCCTTTTTCCAATTGCAAGCCATAGAGGTCGGCCGTGAGCGGCGTGGAACTGATGTTGATGAGGAGCAACAGCGCTTCGTCTTGGTCGTAACGCACGGCGGCGTAGAGCTTGCGGGTACCCGCGTCGAGCAGGAGGGTTTCGCCAGAGCGCAGGGCGGCATGGGTGTGCCGGAGCGCGATGAGTGCCCGGTAGTGTTCCAACAGCGAATCACTCTGCCCGGTTTGCGCGGTGACGTTGACCTGTTTGTAATCGGCATTGATCAATGACCAGGCCGAGCTGGTGGTGAACCCCGCGCCCGGCTCAGCGCTCCATTGCATGGGGGTGCGGATGCGCTCGTCGGGCTTGGGACCAGTCATGCCAATTTCTTCGCCGTAGTAAATAAACGGAAAGCCAGGCGCGGTAAGCAGAATGGCGGCGGCGACTTTGGCCTTGGCAAGTTTCACGGCATCCGTCCCGCTGAGTTGGGTCATCACCCGCGGTTGGTCATGATTGGTGATGAAATTGGCATTGTCGCGCTGAGGAAAGTAGCGCAACCCCGCCTTGAGTTGAAAGTTGAGTAGGTTGGTATTACCGTCGCTGAGCGCGGTTAAGATGGCGGCGGATAGATCAAAATTAAAAGCGGAGTCGAGTTCGGTGTCAGTCTTGGTGTATTGGGAGACGTTGCCGTTGTCGGTCCAGGCCTCGCCCACGGTAAAGGCTTCGGGGTTGAGCGAACGATAGTCGGCGCCCCATTCGGCGAGAAAAGCATGGGTGCCGGGCGAGTCGGCCATGCGCTGGCCTTCCTCAACCAAATAGCGCACAGCATCGAGACGAAAACCATCAATGCCCACTTCTTGTAACCAAAAGGCGGCGATCTTTTTTGCTTCTGCCCGCACCGCCGGATTATCGTAATTCAGGTCGGGCATCCGATCCCAAAAGAGGGCGAGGTAATAGCCACTGAGGGATTTGTACCAGATTTGTTGCCCCCACGGGCCAGTGGCGTTGGAGGCGGTGTCGCGCCAGACATACCACTGCCGATAGGTGGGGTCGGATTTGAGCGCGGCCTGAAACCACGGGTGGTTGTAAGCCGTGTGGTTGAGAACGAGGTCAATAATGACCCGCATACCCCGCTGGTGGGCTTCGACCAACAGATTTTTGAAATCAGCCAGCGTGCCATAGTCGGGGTTAACGGCGTAGTAATCGGTCACATCGTAGCCGTGATAAGAGGGCGAGGGGTGAATGGGCATGAGCCAGAGCGCCGTGATGCCCAGCGCTTGGAGGTAATCCAGTTTTTGGGTGATGCCGTTAAAGTCGCCGATGCCGTCCCCATCGGAGTCTTTGAAACTGCGGACAAAAATTTCGTAGAAGACGGCGTCGTTCCACCATGGACCGGCAGGCTCAGGCGTGACAGTTGGGGCCAGAGTCGGCGCGGGCGAGGCGGTGAAGACCACGACCGGAGTCAGGGTCGCCGGCGCGGGCGGGGCCGCACACGCGCCGAGCAAACTCAGCGTGATGACGATCAGCAAAAATTTTCGAGAAATGGTCATGGGTGGTTTGGCGCTGACGCCCTTCCTGGGTTTATGGCTGAATGGCAAAGCCGGACTGCCCGGCCGGCGGCAGGTTCTGGATATTTCCCCCGACAGTCAAGCCGCTGGGCACGGAGGCCGGGATGGTGTCTTCCATATGGAGCGCGCTGGACGCGGTGAGCGCGTCCATGAAAGCCAACAGGTCTTGCATTTCAGCGTCGGAGAGTTGCACGTGCTCGGTGGCGATGTTCACTTTGGTCGCCAGAATAGCGGCGAGGGTCTCGGGTTGGTCTTGGCATTTGGCTTGTAACAACAGCGTGAGTTGTTGCGGGTCGTAGTTTTGCAGGCCCGCCGCCGGGTTAAGATGATGCCGAATGGCCCCTTCCAGCGTGGCGAATGCGCCGTTGTGCATCCACGGGCCGGTGATGGCCACATTGCGGAGCGGCGGGGTGCGGAAGGCGTAGCGGTCGCAGTCGTTGCCGGTCTCGCGGGCACGGCCTAAATCGAACGGTTGCTCGCGGCCCTTGCCATCACCGATTTGCGGGACGGCGAGGTTGTGGAATTTTTGATCGGTGAACAAGCCGCCGGAGTGGCAGGCGGCACATTCGGCTTGGCCGTAAAAAAGCAAGGCCCCGCGTTTGACTTCGGGCGAGAGCGCGCGCGGGTCGCCCTGCAAGTAACGATCAAAGGGGCTATCTTCAAAAGTAAAGGTGGCGATTTCATAGGCGGCCAGGGCATTGGCGGCTTGTTGAAAGCCGAGCGCCTCCACTGGCACGTCGGGATATGCGGCGTTGAACAATTCGACGTAGCCCGGAATGGCGAGTAAGCGCTTCATCAACGCTTTCCAAATCGGGCGGGCCGCATAATCCACCAGACTCGCCAATTCATTGGTGTTGCCAAAAATGTCATGGTCGCCGCGCAAACCGCGCATCTCGTCACGCGAGGTGACGGGGAACATGGCTTGGGCCGCGAGCAGATTGTCGAGGCCAGCGGGCAAACGGTCGCTGGCGGGCGAGTTGAAAAAGCCGGGCACGGCGGCCTCGGAGACGCGGCCATCCCAAAATAAAATTTGCCATTCTTCATAGCCGAGGTTGAACAGCGGTTGCGCGTTGCGCGGGATGAAGTCGCGGCGTTCTTCGAGTTTGACGCGCAACTCGCCCAGCCCCTGCCCCAACGTGCCGATAGAGAGCGAGAGATTATCGCCGGTGGCTTTGTTGGCATGGTGGCAAGTGGCGCAAGTGATGTCGCGGTTGCCGCTGAGTTCGGGGTCCCAAAATAAGGCTTCGCCCAGTTTAACGAGTTCCGCGCGGGGCGCGGGTGGATTGGTGGGGGAGCGCACCTCCGCGCGGGTCAGGAGAGTCTTGAGCCGGGCATCCACGGGCTGAGGAAGCGCTTGAGCGCCAATCCCAATCGCCAGCGCCAGCAATGCGCCTCCCACCAAAGTTAATCCCAACTTGGGTGAGCGCATGACCAGCACACTCACTCCCAAAAAGCCAGCCAATGCGCCGATAAAAATGTAAGCCGATGGGCTGGCGGTTGGCTGGGGTCGGGCTACCCCCACGCGCGCAGGCGCGGTATGTTCCAAAAGCTCGGGAGTCGTCGCGCCGGTGAGCGGGTACTGGAGGCGATAGCGGTGGTTAACGCCCATGTTCGCAAAAGTCTGTTGCGCGCCATCGGGCCAGCGCACGGTGAGGTGGGCCGAGGCGGCTTGTCCCATTCCGAAGTACAGGGTCAGATCATTCCCCGCACCCAGACTCGAACCGGCGATAACGTCCTGCATTTGAGTCACCCCGTCAGGCGTGGTGAGGTAAACCCGCGCGCCAATGGCATCGCGATTAACTGGCCCCGCGCCCATCAGTTCCAGTGAGAGCCAATGGTTGGACTCGGTCTGTCCCATCTGGTTGCGATACAGGCGATAACCCTCGTCCATGTTGCCCACCACCAAATCCACCCAGCCATCGTGGTCGTAGTCGGCGTAGGCCACGCCCGCGCTCATGCGGATGTCGCTGGCTTCGTTGTTGCACGCCACCGGGGTAAACGTGCCATCGGCGTTGTTGCGGAAGAGATGATTGGCGGCGATGTCTTCGTGATTGGTGGTGTCGGCGATGGTGAGGTAGAGATCGCGCCAGCCGTCGTTGTTGTAGTCGAGGAACACGGCCCCCCACCCGATCCCGTTGGGACTCTGCACCCCCGCGCGGGCGGCGACCTCCGCAAACGTCCCATCCCCGTTGTTGTGCAGGAGTTCCATCGGGCCGACGTTGGAGTAGTAGTAATCTAAATAGCCATCGTTGTCGTAATCGCCCACGGCCAAGCCCATGCCGAAGAGCCGCGAGTCCGCGCCCGCTTCTTTGGCGATTTGGGTAAAGCACCAGCCCGCGCACCCCGCCCCATCATTGCGCCACAACTTGTTGCCGATGCCGTTGACGAATTCATCGTTGACCAGATAAATATCCAGGTCGCCATCGTTATCGAAGTCATTGAAACTCGCGACAAAGCCCGCGCCGTTCAGCCCGCTGACCAGATAAGCGGAGACATCGGTAAACGTACCGTCGGCGTTATTACGGTAGAGGCGGTCAGCCTCGCCTTCCATGGGGCGACCACACTTGGGGTAGCACGACCAGTTGGCGACGTATAAATCGAGAAAGCCGTCATTATCAAAGTCGCCCCACGAGGCGGTCTTGCTGTTGCGGTCTTCTACAATTCCCGCCGCCCGCGCAACGTTGACGAACCCTTGCCCTTGCTGGTTATGAAACAACGTATCCTGCCCCCAGTTAGAAACGTACAAATCTTTCCAGCCGTCGTTGTCGTAGTCGGCGAAAACCGCGCCGTTGCTGTAGGCCGCTTTCAAGGCCACTTGTTCTTGCAGAGACGAGACCGAGAATGTGCCATCGCCGTTATTGCGGTAGAGGGTGTTTGGCCCCGCCGGATCGGTGACATACAAATCCACCCAACCATCGTTATCGTAATCGCCCCACGCCTGCCCGATGGCGAGTTCGAGGCTGACCACGCGGTTGTTAACCACGCCCGCCGGGCGACTGACTTCGACGAACGTGGGCACCGCGGCGAGGGACTGAGCCGCCGCAGGATGAAAATAGCCCTGTTGGAATAACAGGGCTAACCCGAACAAAACAGCGATTACAAGAAGCGAAAAGCGACGCATAGGACAACCTGGCAACGGAGGTGAAACGCATAAACGAATAGAGCGCACCCTATTCGTTTATGCGTCGGTTACTCGTTGACAGCCTGCGAGCAAATTTATTCCTTCACCGCGCCGGCCGTCAGGCCACCCGCAATTTGGTCTTGCAAAGCAAGGTAGATGAACATGATGGGCAATGCGCCGATGAGGGCCCCTGCGGCAAACACGCCCCATTTTTTGTCGAACTGGCCGGACGTGTAGAGTTGCAAACCGACCATGAGCGTGTATTGGCTGGGGTCATTGAGCAAGATGCGGGCGAGGATAAAGTCACCGTAAGTGCCGATGAATGAGAGGATGCCGATGACCGTAAGAATCGGGCGCAAGAGGGGCAGGATGAGCGTCCAAAAAATCTGGAAGTGCGAAGCGCCGTCAATCATGCCCGACTCATCAATCTGTCGGGGCACCGTATCGAGAAAGCCTTTCATCAACCAGATATTCATGCCCATGGAGCCGCCCAGATAGACGAGGATTAGCCCGGCATGGGTGTTGAGGCCAAGCGCCGGGATGATTTCTCCGGCCTGGAAAATCATGACGTAAATGGCCACCAAGGCGAGCAGGTTGGGGAACACCTGAATGAGCAGGATGCCTTTGAGCATGGCGACCCGCCCGGCGAAACGCAATCGTGAAAAAGCGAAGGCCGCCATGGTCGTCAGCGATAAGCTGAGGACGGTGGAAATAGCGGCCACTTTGACCGAATTGAACACCCATTTCCAATAAAACAAGTTGCCGTCCGTTGAAAACAAATACTCGTAGTTTTTAATTCCCGCCTGCACCGGGATGAGATTTTGGGTGGCAAGGGAATTGGTGTTGTCAAATGAAGCCGAGATAATCCACAACACCGGGAAGAGCGAGAACATGATCAGAAAGATGGCCACGACCAAGCGCGCGCCAACGCCAAAGCGCTTTTGGAATTTTTGGCTTGAGCGGAGTTCTGTATAAGTTTGTGTCAGACTAGACATTTTCGCCAACCTCCTCCCACATATTCGTGAAGCGGTACTGAAACAGTGTTAGGCCACCGACGATGATAAACACGACGATGGAAAGCGCCGAGGCCAAACCATATTGCACCCCACGCCCACCACTTTCAAAAGCCAGTTTATAAACATAGCTAATCAGGATGTCGGTATGCCCCGCCTGGGTCGTCGCCCCCACAATCGGTGGGCCTCCCTGAATGAACAAGTAAATCAAGTTGAAGTTGTTGAAGTTATACACATATGAGGCAATCAATAGCGGGCCAACGGCGACCAACAAAAGCGGCAGGGTGATATTCTGGAATTTCTGCCACGCGTTGGCGCCATCCACAGTGGCGGCCTCGTATAGATCCGAGGAGATGGACTGTAAAGCGCCACTGGTGACCAGCATAAAGTAAGGATAACCCAACCACAGGTTCACCAATAACACCGCCACTTGCGCCCAGAATGGTTCCGTCGTCCACGGCGGAGCCCAACCAAACCAGGCATCCAAAACGCGGTTAATCACCCCAAATTCCGAGTTCATCATTCCACGCCAGATCAAAATGGTGATGAGGCCAGGAATGGTATAGGGGACGAGCAATAGTGACCGGATAATTTTCTTGAGCGGGAAATCTTTGTCGTTAAACATCACGGCAATGGCCAAACCCAGGGCAAAAGTGGAGATCACACTGACGGTTGGGAAAACAAAATTCCAAGTCACAATCTGCACCAGTGGGCCACGCAGGGCCGGGCTGGTGGCAAATTGGATGAAATTATCAGCGCCAACAACCGCGCGAAAACCGGGCTTAAGTTCCTTGCCATCCCGGGTGGTAAAAGTGCCAAAGACGTTGGCATACACGTCGCCATTAGACTGATCAGTGACGGTGTCGGAGGTCGCGTCATAAATATAGCGAATTTGTAACTCGGCGGCCTCACTGGGCGAACGGACTTGGACCGTCGTGCCGTCCTCCGGTCCAAATTTAATATTAACCAACTCTTTATCCGAGGCGGCGAGGAGAACATTCAGGCGCTTATAGCCCTCGATGGTCTGCGGGATGCCTTTACTGTCCGCTTCACCAATGCCAGGATCGCCGGGTTTGGCCGGGGTGATAGGCTCGCCCACGCGGGCAATAAAGGCCTCGCCGACTTCATTGACCAACCACAAGGTATACGCGCCCGCTTCCGACTTATAGGCCGTCCAGCTATAAGACTTGCCACTTTCGGGCAGATAAGTGGCCCTTTGGATGATGGGCAACGCCTGTTCTTTGGTCAACAGGTGGCCATCGCCATAGTTGGTGAAGGCAATATAAATTGTGAACAGAATGGGATAAATCGTGAAGAGGATGAGAAACCCCAAGCCAATCGCCATCCATCGAAAGGGGTAAGCCTTGGGGATGAAGAAAATCAGGTTGAACATGACAACAATCACGCCGAGCACAACCGCCAACTGGAGAAAACCTTTGGCAACGGCGTTGGAGATAAACCAGATCGCCCCCACATCGAAAATCAGCACAAACAAGATGCGCAAGGCCACCGAAATCGGCGACTCGGCCGGCAAACTGACAGTGCTGGTCGGTTTATTAGCGCTTATCTTCATAACGGCCTCCACAAAACTAAGAATGGCTTTAGGGAAGAGGAATCCATCGGGTGGTGATCGAACTGGCCAGGGGTAAGGAAGGCAAAGCGGCAAAATTAATGAAGGCCGAGGCTTACTGCCTCGGCCTTCATTATGTGTTACTTAACTACTTGGTCACAACTTCGAGCAGTTTCGTGGCTTCATCGTAGGTGAATTCGATGGTGCCGTCGGCGGCGAGGGTGGCCTTGTAGTTCGGGCCATCTTGTTTGCCATCGGAGCCAAAGTTCGTGGTCCAGGAGCCATCGAGCGCGACTTTGAACTCATAGTCGCCAGCCTTCACGGTGAAGGGGCCACTGTGCCACAGGCCATCGTCGCCCTTGGCCATGGCGGTGACAGCGCATTCCGGTTGCCAATCGCCCGGGCAACCCGCGGCGGCTTGGTAAGCGCCAGGGACGTTCACCATGCCGGTGAGCGGGTTGGCGATGAGCGCGCGGATCTTGGTGCCAGCGTCCGTGAGCGCGGCTTCGGCATCTTGCTTGCCATCGCGGGCGAGGACGACTGCATCATTCCAACTGCCCCACACGGAACCCATGGCAGGGATGGCGGGCATCATGACCGCATCGGCGCCCGCTTCGCCCATGGCGAGCAGGTCGGGGTCGTCGGTCTTTTCGAGCACGGGCAGATAGGCCGAGGGGCGCTTGCCCACTTCGTACAGCAGTTGCATGGCTTCAGGGGTGGCTACAAATTCCGTCAGGAGGGCCTGAGCCAAAAGCACGTTCTTGCTTTGTGCATTGATGTAGATGCCTTGGGTGCCGGCAAAGGGCGCGCCAGGCCCAGCAGGGCCTTCGGGGAAGTTAGTCACCGCGTACGGGACTTTGGATTCGCGAATGCGGTCCAACGCCCACGGGCCAGCCATCATAAAGGGCACCTTGCCGGTCTCGAACAGCGCGTGGTTATTCGCCCAGTCCCAGTCAGCGGGCAGGTCGCCTTTCTTCACCAGATCGGCAATCCAAGCGGTCGCGGCAATCATGCCCTCGTTATCGAGGCCGAGGTCCTGATCGTTGTAATTACCTTTGTCATCCTTGCTGAAGATGTAACCACCAAAGGCAGTGAAGAGCGGGTAAATATCGTAGGTCGAGCCAGTGACAGCCATGATGTAATCAACTTTGCCATCGGCTTTCAGGGCTTCGCCCATCTCGACCACTTCATCCCACGTGGTGGGCGGGGTCGCCACCAGATCGGTGTTATAGAAAAAGCCGAGATTTTCGGTAGCGTAGGGCATGCAGTAAAGCACACCATCGAAAGTGCAGGCACCGAGGGCCACCGGCGAGAAATCCTTGGCTTTGTCGCCGAGGTCAATCGGGGCCAGCAGGCCATTGGCCACCAGGGCACCAGCCTGGTCATGCGCCACACCGAAGAGAATGTCGGGACCTTCACCATTGGGGGCCGCCACTTGGAAGTCGTCGCGGAGGGCCGATTTCAGCTCAATCACGAGTTCAACGTTATAAGTGGCGAGCACCGCATCGGCGAGACCTTGCAGGATGGGGGCGCGAGTTTCATCCGCCCAGATGCGGATGGTGGCAGACGGGGCGGGAACAGCCGTTGGGGCCTCGGTCGGGGGCACCGCGGTGGGGGCCTTGGTTGGAGGCACCGCAGTTGGCGGCACCTGAGTCGGTTGAGGGGCCTGAGTGGTCGCGGGGGCGCCACAGGCCGAAAGGGCGAAAGCCGCAATCAGCATAAAGCTGAGGGCGGTCCAAAGGGTTTTTTTCATCTTATTACTCCTCCAGAGTAAAAAAGTGGCGGCTCACGGTGAGCCTAATGGTTACTGAGGGACAAGTTATTTGGTCACGGTACAAGGTCTGGCTGTGTTCAACCACCTCCTCATAATGAATACTTTGATTCTCGCGCATGAAATCACTTTCGGCAAGAGGCTTGTCAAAGGTCAGACATACATCACCCCGAATTGGGGCTGGTAAATCCGACGGGTCGCATCCGGCTCGATATAACTTTGAAAGGTCTGCGTTAAGGCACTGGCCACTGCGCCCAGGGCGGTGGAGCGGCGCCCCAATGCCGCCCGGGTGATCCGGGCGGCTTGCATGGAAGCGCGCAGACTGCGCTCATGCACGGTGGCTTGTAAGGGCGCGAGCAAATAGTCGCCGGCTTCGGCCACCCCACCGCCAATGAGCACCAGGCCCGGGTTAAGCAAATTAATCAGACTCGCCACCGCACTGCCAATATGCCGCCCGGCATCACTAAGCAACTGCTGGCTAACCACATCCCCAACCGTGGCGGCTTGAGCCACATCTTGCGCCGATAGTTCACGCCCAGTGATTTCTGACAAACAGGTACGTTGTCCGGCGCGGATCGCCATCTGCGCGCGTTGCGCAATCGCCCGCCCACCAGCCATCGCTTCGAGACAGCCATAGTTGCCACAGGTGCAGGGCGCGCCAGATTCGCTAATCGTCACATGCCCAATCTCGCCCGCCGTGCCCAACACACCATGATAAATCTGGCCATCAATGAGAATGCCACAACCAATGCCCGTGCCAATCTTGACATAGGCCATATTGCTTTCGCCCTGCCCTGCGCCAAAACTCCATTCGCCCACCGCGCCCAAATCGGCGTCGTTATCAAGCGAGATCGGCTTGCGCCAACGGTCTTCCAAGGATTGCAAGATAGGGAAACCATCCCAGCCGGGCATGATGGGCGGCGCCGACACCAGACCTCGATTGATATCCACCGGCCCCGGCACCCCCACGCCCACCGCAGTGACGTTCCCCCATCGCTGTTTCGCGGCCCGAACCGCCTCGTCCACAGCGGCATAAATTTTTGGCAAACCTATCACCGGGCCTTCGGCAATGGTCAGTGGAACTTCAACCTCGGCCAGACTTTGGCCCAACAGGTCGGCCACGACCACGAGAATGTGTGTTGCGCCAACATCCACCCCGACCACACTCCCGGCGCCGGGATTGATCTCGACCACAATCGGCTTACGCCCACCCCGCGAAACCCCCGCACCGCGCTCCACAACCAAACCGCTATTAATCAGGTCATCTACAATAATGGAGGCCGTTGAGCGGCTGACTCGCAAAAGCTCGGCAATCCCGGCGCGCGAGATACCCTCCGCCGATTTGCGGATCAGGTCAATCACCAAACCTTTGTTCAGTTGCCTGACAATCTTTTGGTCAGCAGAGTGGAAATTTTGCTTCAAAGCGAGGTTAGAGCCAGTTTCTATTGCGTGTTGCCGCGCAAAATATTATCATGGATATTTCATTTGTCAATAGTCAAAACAAAGTTACAGCGTAAGTTGATTAACTAATCATCCCCCCGCCGCCTAAATTGCCAGACGGCCAGCCCAAAGAAACCGAGGGCATAGGTCAACAAGATCAGCGCGGGCAACCCGACCGATGCCAGTCCCAACCCACGGATTAGGATGTTCTGGTAGCCGGTCATCGCCCAAGCCGAAGGCATCATTTTGCCGAGGGTGGCAAACGCAGTGCCGCTCGCTTCCAACGGGAACCAGGCGCCCCCCAAAGCGGAGAAGACGAACATCCCGATGAGCGAAAATAAAATCACTTGCGCGTCATCCTTCACCAGCACGCCAATCAACAACCCCATCGAGGCAATCCACAGCCCGAGCGCCACCGACACCAGCAGAGTCCCCAGCGGTTCGCGGGCGTAGTTCACGCCCAGCACCAGTTGCCCAAAAACGATGAGCAATATCTCTTGGAGAAACACCAGGGCAAACATGGCCAGCAGATGCCCGGCCACAATCTGCCAGGCATGCAGGGTAGTGGATCGCATGCGTTGCAGGGTCCGGGTTTTACGTTCCTGCACCAAAATCTGTCCGGAAGTCACCAATCCGAAAATGGCAAATTGCACCAGGATGCCGGGGGAGGCTTGATTGTAGGGGTTATCGCCATACCAGGCCTGCTCGGGTTCGGCGACGGCCATTTCCACTTTCACCAGCCCGGCGCTATCTGTCTCGGCCCAAGCTTGCAATGCCGCACTGAAGGATGGCTCGAACTCGTCTGGGGCCCCCACTGTCTGGGCACTCAACCGCGCGATTTCGATAGAACTCAGCAGGTGGGTGATCGGAGCGCGCAAGGTCTGAAATAAAGATTGCCCCGCTGGAGTGTTCAGGTCGGTGATCAGCGTTAATTGGCGTGGCCCAGCCGGAGTTTGTCCGCTGTAACCAACGGGCACGATTAACGCCCCGGCCACCTCCCCCTGGCGGACGGAGGCGGTCACCCCGTCGGGAGCGAGTTCCACCAATCGCACCGAATCAGACTGCGAGAGCAGATCAAACAACCGGGCGGAGAGCCAACCGCCCGGATCATTGTTCACCCACCCGAGCGGAAGGCGCGCATCCGTCGCGGTCTCCGTATCCCCGCCGCTGTTGTAGGCAAATCCCATGAAGAGTGTAAACACGATCGGCATCGCCACCAGGAACAACAGGGAGCGTTTGTCACGCAGGATTTGCGTGAGGTCTTTGAGCGTAATATCCAGAATTCGCATGGTGGTTCTCCGTGACCGGACGACTAAGCAAAGCGTTTTCGAAACAGCCCCGCGCCCAGGGCAAACATGGCGACGCCCATAACGACGAGCACGACGAAGGGCAACACCAATTCGCTGACCGGCTGTCCTGCGAGGATGAGTTTCCAGGCTTTGAGCACCCAGCCCTGTGGCGTGAAGTTCCCCATGGCGTTGAATGATTCGGGCATGGGAATGTTGGCTGTGAACAAGCCACTGATCATGCCCAACCCGGTCAGCGCGCCGCCAAAAACTGGCCCGGCTTGCTTGGTGGTCTTAAGTAATGAGACGAGTAAAACCGCCAGCCCCACCGAGGCAAACATCTGCCCGAGGAAACCCAGCGCGATGGCCGCCGGTTCACCCCAGTTGATTTGAAACAGGAAATGCCCCGCCCCCAGCATGACCAGGCCCTGGATAACCACGGTCAGGAAGACGGCCACAAATTTACCGGTCAGGATGGTGGTGCGGTGGGTGGGGGTGGTGAACAGGCGCGCCAGCGTGCCTTCCTCAGCTTCTTGCAAAATGGATTGCATGGCATAGGCGCTGGTGAAGAACGAGAAGAAGATCATCTGCCCGGCCATGATCAGGCCCATCATGTTTGGCAGAGCGTTGGCGCTTTCGCCGCTGACCGTGGGTGAAACGGTTACAAGCGCGGCCTGATCCGGGGCGTGGAACATGGCCCGTTGGAAATCGGCATACCAGATCGCATACTGCTCGAACAGCGCCGCGAGGCCCGCCGGGTCGAGGTTTTTCCCGTTGGCTTCCATGCGCCCGCCGATGGTTTTGTAGGCCACCCCGCCGCCCGCCACCCCATCCAACAGGACGATCACCATATCGCGCACCACGTTGGGGCCAATGGTCAAGGTGGGGTCCTGCACAATGCCAATGGGCGTCCGAACCTCTCCAGCAAAATATTCCGCCGTGAACGTCGCGGGGATAAAAACGGCCACGCCAATTGTCTGCGCGTCCAGAGCGGCCCGCGCGGCGGCTTGGTCGGGGTAATCCGTGGCGACAATCCACGACCGCACACTTTCGTCAAAGAACATACTCCGCACGCTTTCCCCCAACGACTTATCGAGCGGGGAATTGGGGGGCAAGGTATCGGCGTTGACCACGCCCACTTTAATCGGGGTCAGGCTCACCTCACCACGGGTCAGTCCGCCAAAGGCGAAATACATCAAGCCAGTAAGCAACAATGGTGCGAAGATCGTCATCCCGATCAGGAACATATTGCGGGATGAGCGCACCAAGTCTTTGAAAGCAATATCCAGGATTTTCATGTCGATCTCCTACGCATGCATCAATCTTCCGCGAAAAATCAGTCGCGCAACGCCCGCCCCGTCAGGTGCAGGAACACCATCTCCAGATTAGGCTCCTGGATGTCCACGCCGATGATGCGCGCGCCCTTGTGGGACGCCGCGTCAAACAGGCGGGGGAGAACCCGATTGGAGTCATCCACCAAAACAGTGACCTTGCCCTCCTGAGCGTCAACGCGGGACACGCCCTCGACGGTCTGCCACGCCCCCAACATCTTCTCGGCCTCGACGTTAAGCGTCAAGTCCAGCCGCGTTTGTCCGCCAACCAGTTTGATCAGTTCGCCATGCGTGCCCCCGGCGATAATTTTGCCCTGATCCATAATGGCGATGTAATGCGATAGCTCGGCGGCTTCTTCCATATAATGCGTGGTATAGAGCACGGTCATGCCCTGGCGGTTGAGGGCCTTGACATTGTCCAGAATGTGGCGGCGCGACTGTGGGTCAATCCCCACGGTCGGCTCGTCCATGATGACCACGGCTGGTTTGTGGAGCAAGGCCGCGCCAATGTTGACGCGCCGTTTCATGCCACCCGAAAACTTACCCACAGGATCCTTCTGGCGGTCAGTCAACCCGATGATGTCGAGGACTTCAGCCACGCGGGCTTTCAGCGCCGCGCCGCGCAGACCATACATCTTGCCCCAAAAATCCAGGTTCTCGCGGGCCGATAGGTCGGGGTAGAGCGCAATATCCTGCGGGACCACGCCCAGGCTGGCTTTCGCCGCTTCCGGTTCTCGGGTCACCGAATGCCCCATGATGAAGGCCTCCCCCTCGGAGGGCGCGATCAGCCCGGACAGCATCGAGATGGTGGTGGATTTCCCGGCGCCGTTGGGGCCAAGTAGGCTGAACACCCGGCCAGCCTCGACCTGAAAGTTGGCGCCCCGCACGGCTTGGAGTTCGCCAAAAGATTTTTTGAGATTTTTAACTTCGATTGCGTTCATTTCCTATTCCTTCTCCCCGTTCCCTTTTTTAGTGAACAGGGCCGGGGATTCTGGCTCAGGGGAGCATCCCAACTTGGGAGCCACCATCGGCACGCTCTGCAACGCCGACGCCAGAGCAATTAGCAAAATTCGTCCCCGGTATCAAAATTAAATTGACATTGTTTCCGGCGCGGCTATAATAAGCTTACTATACTATTCCCCTAAAGGAGATTCCCAGCATGGCCAGCGTAACCTATGAGCATGTCATTAAGAAGTTCGGCGACAATATGGTTTTGAAAGATGTCAACATCCAGGTGCAGGATAAAGAGTTTCTCGTCCTCGTTGGCCCGTCGGGCTGTGGCAAATCCACCGCCCTCCGCTGTCTGGCCGGGCTGGAAGAAATCACCGAAGGGCGCATTCTCATTGGTGATCGCGAAGTGACCAATGTCGCGCCGAAAGACCGTGACATCGCCATGGTCTTTCAATCCTATGCGCTCTACCCGCACATGAGCGTGTACGACAATATGGCCTTTGGTCTCAAGCTCCGCAAGACCCCTAAGAACGAGATTGACCGCCGCGTGAAGGAAGCCGCCGAGATTCTCGGCATCGGCCATTTGCTTCAGCGCAAGCCCAAGCAACTCTCCGGCGGCCAACGCCAGCGCGTGGCGGTGGGCCGCGCCATTGTGCGCGAACCCGCGGTGTTCCTCTTCGATGAGCCGCTCTCGAACCTCGATGCCAAACTCCGCGTGGAGACCCGCGCGCAAATCTCCAAACTGCATCAGCGTCTGCAAACCACCTTCATCTACGTCACCCACGACCAAGTGGAAGCCATGACCATGGCCAGCCGCATTGTGGTGATGAAGGACGGCGTTCTGCAACAGCTCGACACGCCGCAAAAACTCTACGACAACCCCGACAACGTCTTCGTCGCGGGCTTCATCGGCTCTCCGGCCATGAATTTCTTTGATGCCAAGTTGTCACAGAGCGATGGCAAGTTGATGGTGGACGCTGGTGCTTTCGCCGTCCCCATTCCCGAAAGCAAAGCTGGGCCATACAAAGGCCATGCCGGCAAGTCGGTCATCTTCGGCATCCGCCCCGAGGACTTGCACGACCCCAGCTACGCCCCGCCCGGCATCCACCAGGCGCTGATTGAAACCACGGTGGAAGTCACCGAGTTAATGGGCAACGAAGTCTTCCTCTACCTCAAGAGTGGTGAACAGAATTTTGTGGGCCGCGTTGACCCGCGCAGTCAGGCGCGCGTGGGCAATAAAGTGCAGATTGCGATGAATATGGATAACATCCATTTGTTCGACAAGGAAACCGAGAAGGCCATCCGGTAGTTTTTTTCAACGGATGGCGCGGATGGTTGATGTCAAAGCCGAGGCTCGTAAGCCTCGGCTTTTTTGTATCCAACTGAGACCGATGCGGTTCGCTTTGCGGAAACCGTGTCGGTCTTCGGTCTGGGGGTGCGTTTCACTTGGGGGCCGCCATCGGCTAGCTATCTGTCGGAGTGCGCGCGCTGTGTCCCTGTCCAACCAAAAAGCAAACCGTTCTCGCATAGAGTCATCTCCACGGCACCGGGTTAAACGAAAACAGCCGCGCCCCACCCGATAATTGCTCATCAAGTGGAACGCGGCTGTCTTGTAGGCGCTGTGCGCTAAGATGTGGCCGTGTGGCCCGTTGCCTATAAATTTATCTTACAGGCCATAGATTTGTAATTCAATGCTTGCAAAAACAAGGCATCCGCCAGTGTCATCGTCGCACTTATGCGAAGTGTAGCCCGCGATAAAGTATAAAAATCTTAAGCGTTAGCCGCTGGCGCATGATGGGTCAAGCCAGGATACGCGCCTTCATCCACTCATTGGAATTGTGAAAGTCGGCCACGGCGGTGCCGGGGTGAACAAGCGCATCCATTAATGGGCGATCGGCATCCGCAAAAGTCTTATCCAAAATGACAAGCGCATCGTCGAGGTGGGCCAGTGTGCGCGGGCCAATGATGGGCGCAGTCACGCCGGGTTGGTCCTTGACCCACAGCAAAGCGAATTGGGAGGGGGTGAAACCTCGCTCGTGGGCCAGTTGACTCACGGCTTGGCCGACCTCCACCGCGCGGGCCGTGACCCGGTCTTGAACTTGTTTGGTCTTCCAGCGGGCGACGCGTGAACCTTCGGGGTACTCGCCCCCCGGCGGATAGCGCCCGGCCAACAGGCCCATCGCCAGCGGCGACCAGGGCAACACGGCCAACCCATATTTTTCGCACAACGGGAGTAGTTCATTTTCAATCCGCCGATCCAACAAATTGTAAGGCGGTTGCTCACTGATATAGCGATTCAGGCCGTAACGCTCACTGAGCGCCAGGGCTTCCATCACCATCCACGCTGGATGGGTCGAGCAACCGATGTAACGCACTTTGCCGGCCCGGATTAGGTCGTCAAATGCGCGCAGGGTTTCGTCCTGCGGGTGAGTCAGCGGGGGGCGGTGCAGTTGATAAAGGTCAATGTGGTCAGTCTGTAAGCGCCGCAGGGAGTTTTCGCACTCGTGGATGATGTGATACCGCGATGCCCCGCCTTGATTCGGCCCCTCGCCTGTGCGGCTAAAGACCTTGGTGGCCAGCACCACCTGATCGCGCCGCTGGTGTTCCTGTAGATATTTGCCGACGATACGCTCGCTCTCGCCCTTGTTATACGAATTGGCCGTGTCAATAAAATTGACTCCGGCTTCCAGCGCCCGCTGTAAAATTTGAAACGCCTCGGCTTCACTGGTGGGGTCTCCAAAATTCATCGCCCCCAGACACAGGGGTGAAACCAGCACGCCAGACCGACCTAAAGTTCGATAGTTCATATTTAAGCTCCTATAGTTAATATGCAAATTATGTTCTGCCGGTCTATGGTGGTCGGCCATCCAGCAGATCGCCGGACTAACTTAACCGCTTGCCTATAGCAAAGCTGGTCAAACTTACAGCCACACTCAAAACCGTTCCCCAGAGCATATCCACAAGGGTCAACCCAACTGGCCAATCTTTGAGGGTAGCCAGGTTGGTAAGATCATAAGTGGCATAGGTGATCAGCCCAAACAGCGCCGCGCGGATTAAGGTTGTCTTCAGCGAGTCATCTTTCAAACCTGGTACAACGACAAACACCAGGATGCCGACGATAAACAACAAATAGAACATTATGGCGGCGGGCCAGTTCGGGGAGGGGGCCATTAAAAAGCCCAGATGTTTTTGGTAAAACGAGCGGGCCACCAGGCCCAACCAAAGCAGATCAATGGCAAAGAAGGTAATCAGGGTGGCGAGGTAGAGTTTGAGATAATAAGTCATAACCTTTTATCCTTATCGCACGGGCGCTCAATACATACGCTATGATGATACCCCCTCCCAGGCCGGGAGTCACGGGCACGCGGCTCGTCTGGCGCGGGTTAACTGCCCAGGGTTATCGATTACAATAACTTGCGAATGTTTAATGATTGAAACTTTAAATTTAATTGGGCTACCCATGAAATATATCGAAATTACTTCTCAGGATCAGCAACTGGTTCAGGCCGCCATTGATGTTATTAGCCAGAATTTTCGAGACGAGCGGCATACGGTGGGCGCGGCGGTGCAGTGTGGGTCTGGCAAAATTTACACGGGGGTCAATGTAGAATCGTGCGGTTACGGCCCCTGCGCCGAGCCAGTCGCCATTGGGGCGGCGGTGAGTCACGGGGAAAAAATTTTCGCGACAATTGTGGCGATCGGCGGCTGGGATACCCGGCATCCCCTCCTGGCCCCGTGCGGCAACTGTCGCCAACTGTTATGGGATTATGCGCCAGAAGCCCGGGTCTTGCTTCAGAAGGATGGGCGCTTGATCAAGGTAAGCATCGGCGATCTATTGCCGTTGGCATATCGTAATTTCTATGACGATTAGCGCCCAACTTATAACGGAGTAGATAATATGCTGACTGTCGAAATAGATCATCTGCGGCTGGCGATTTCGGTGGCGTGGCGGGCGCGGGAACATGGCAATCACCCCTTTGGGGCGGTGCTGGTGGATGAATCTAATCAGGTGCTTCTGCAAGCGGAAAACACGGTTGTCACCGGGGGCGATTGCACTGGTCACGCCGAAACCAATCTGGTGCGACTGGCGACGCAACGCTTTTCACCGGAGCAACTCGTGCGCTATACCCTCTACTCAAGCACGGAACCGTGTGCCATGTGCGCCGGAGCAATTCATTGGAGTCAAATCGGGCGGGTCATTTATGCCCTCAGTGAGACTGATCTGTATGCCATCGTCGGCGCCTCCCCTGAACATCTGTTACTTCCTTGTCGGGAAGTCTTTGCTCGTCGTCAACGCCCGATCGAAGTCCATGGCCCGATACCCGCCGTGGAAGTGGAAGCCCGTGCCGTTCACGAGAATTTCTGGGTGAGCTAACTCCTTGAGTTTAGAGTTCGCTAGGTCAATTTGACCGGCGCTCTGGACAAAATAATAA
>CAYUFY010000004.1:0-39114 GCA_964443795.1 uncultured Anaerolineales bacterium
ACAAATTGGATGTGGTGCTCAATACCACTGTGTATCTCAACAACGGCTCCGGCGGTTTCCCCTCCGGCACGAGCATTGGCGATGGCAGTAGCTTGTTCAGCAACGCGCTTGGCGACCTGAACGGCGATGGCGCGCTGGATATCGTGGTGGGCAATGGCTTTAGCCGCCCGACGCAAATCTATGTGAACAACGGCTCGGGCAGTTTCACCCTGGGATTGACGCTGGGGAATGGCTCGTTCACCCGCGCCCTCGCGGTGGCCGATTTCAATGGGGATGCCGCGCTCGATGTGGTGCTGGGGAACACCGGCCAACCCAATCAGTTGTACTTAAACAACGGCATCATCGGGTTCACCTTTGCCACTTCCCTGGGAAGCGTCGCCAACACCTACCAGGCCGCCGTCGGCGACTTCAACGGGGATGCCGCGCTGGATGTGATTTTAGCCACCTACGGTTCGGCCAGCCCGCTGTATTGGAATAATGGCGGTGGCGGTTTCCCGACCAGCGGCCCCATTGTGGGCCTGACCATCACCGCGACCAAGAGTTTGGCCGTGGGCGACTTCAACGGTAACGGCACCCTGGATGTGGTTTTGGGTAATGACGGCCGACCCAGCCAGGTGTACTTGAACGATGGCGTGGGCGTGTTCTCTTCCGGGAGCACCCTGGGGGGCGGCGACGCTACGCAAAGCGTGGCGGTAGGCGACCTCAATGGTGATGGTGCCTTGGACGTGGTGTTAGGCAACAGCGGTCAACCCAGTCGGGCTTACAAAAACAATGGCTCCGGCAGTTTTACCCTGCTCGCCACGCTCGGCACCTCCAACACCACCAGCCTTGCGCTCGGCGATATGAACGGCGACGGCGCGCTGGATATTGTGGTGGGTAATTATCAACAACCGAGTCGGTTATATCTGAATGATGGCGTGGGCGGTTTCGCGCTCACGGCCTCACTGGGCGATAGCTTCAGCACTTACGACCTGGCCGTGGGGGATGTAAATGGCGATGGCACTTTAGATGTCATCCTCGGCAATTATCTGGAGCCGGTGCAGACCTACCTGAACGACGGCGCGGGGCAGTTCACGACCGGCGTGACCCTCGGCAGTGGGGCGTACACGCATGGCCTGGCCGTGGGCGACCTTAACGGCGATGGCGCACTGGATGTGATTCTCAGCAACGGCTTCATCCAGACCTCGCAGGTTTTTCTCAACGATGGCAGTGGCAATTTCCAGATGGCTACCACGCTGGGGAGCGGGGGAAGTGCCTATGGCGCGGCGCTCGGTGATTTCAACCGGGACGGCTTGTTGGATGTGGTGCTGGCGAATTATCAACAGTCGAGCAATGTCTATTTGAATCGCACCGCGCAGGGCGCGCGGCTGGCCAATACCCCGGCGCGCGTGGTCGTGACCCGCCCGAGCGCCACCCAGAACGCGAATTTCCTCTCGACCCCCAACATCTTTAATAGTTCCATGATTCCGATCACCTACACATTATCGGACTCGGAGGGTGACTCGGTGGGCTTGATCCGCGCCTATTACTCCCCGGATGGTGGGGGTAAGTGGTACCCGGCCACGGCGGCGGGTGGCACGCTCACGCAGAACCTGGGAACCACGAATTATTTCACACGCACTTACGTGAATTCGACCCCGGTGGCGATTCAAGATCTAAGCACAATCTATTCTTCACTAACACTCACCCCGACTGACACGATTGTGGACGTGGATGTGAGCATTAATCTGGCGCATACCTTTGATGGTGATCTGGTCATCACGCTTACCTCGCCGTCTGGCCAAAGTGTGTTGTTGTCCAACCAACGCGGTGGCGGTGGCGATAACTTTAGCAACACCGTCTTTGATGATTCCGCCGTTACCCTCATACTCTCCGGCACGGCACCTTTCTCGGGACGATACCGGCCCGAAGCGCCGCTTAACCAATTGGCCCGGTCAAAACTAAATGGCACTTGGACCTTGACCGTCGCAGATACGGCGGGAGGTGATTTTGGCAATTTATTGTCGTGGGGCATCACGGCCACGCTGGATAACGGGCGAAGCTACACCTACACTTGGGATCCTTTCGCCAGTGGCTTCTTCGGGCAGTCAGATAACGTGGTCTTCCGGATTGAGGCGTACCCGAGCTATTTGCCCCGCGCCAATGCGGTCGCTGGCCCGTATCAGCGCCCCTACCTCGCGGCGCAGACCTTCCCCTTCCGGGTGCGTGGCACCCAAGTGCGGGTAGTGGTCGCGAATAACCCGGTGGCCAACGCGCGCGTTTATCGGCTCTCGGCCGGGGCCGACACCGGCGGGGCCTTGATTGGCGGGAGTGACAATCCCTTCCGGACGGATGGCCTGGGCTACCTGCAAGGGCGCGGGACTTTGAACTCTGGGGACCGGCTTATGGCGCTTGTGCCCATCACCGGCACCGGCAGTTACACGCTCTACTACACCAGCGGCACGCCGAACTCCACCGGGGTGATCGCCACCACCATGACGCAGTCCGGGGTGCAAACCCTCACGGCTTCGGCGACTAACCCGCTTTATCTCTTCAACCTGTCCGTCTCGCTGGAATGGGACGCGCATAACAACGTGAATTATCTGGAGCAACTCAAGTTCAACCTCCGGCGCGCCTCCGAATACATCTACGACTTTACCAACGGTCAGGCGGCTTTGGGCAATATCGTGGTCGAGCAGAACGCCGACGAATGGGCTTATACCGATGTGGTTATCCATGCCAACAATCGTCTGCGCCCGTTGGCCGCGCAGGGTGGCATCGCCAATCAGGTGGTCACCGACTCGGAACATAGCGATGTAGTCTACGGCCCCGGCCAGGTGCGCATGGGCGCGACCTGGAATCGGTACGGCGCGCCGGGCACAAGCATCGGCGACGACTGGGCCATCATTCTGGCGCATGAATTAAGCCACTACTTGTTTTATCTCGACGATACTTATTTGGGTCTCGATGCCAATGGCAACTTGCAGGCGGTGAGCACTTGTAAGGGCAGTGCCATGGGCGACTTGTACTCTGATCCAGCCAACACCGAATTCATCGCCGATGACGCGCTGTGGCTGGCCAACTGCGGTTCGACCCTCACCGAGCAATCGTTGGGCCGCAATGAATGGGAAACCCTGGACTTGTGGTACAAGGCGTTGGTCACGCCTACAACGATTAACCCCGGCCCGAGCCTGATGCCGTTTAACTTCACGACCATCGCGATTCTCGATCCCTTCACCCCCACCAACCCGCTCCCCGACCCGACGTTTTACTTGAATTATGCGGGCGCATTGGGGGGCTCCACCGAGGCGCGCGCTTATCTCCTGCGCGCTGACAAGTACGTTTACGACCTCGGTGCGCCCTTCGGCGGCCAAAACCGGGTCTATGCCTGGGGCGCGCAGGCCGGCGACCGGCTGTGCGTCTTTGACCGGCCCCGTCAGCAGTTTGGGTGCGAAACCATCGAGACGGGCGATGATCAATTGATCATGCGGCAGGACGCCGCCTGGAATCCGTTGGTGTTGCTGACGCCCGTGAATTCGACGACGATGAACATTCAAGTTCAGTCTATCGGCACGCCCGCCGTCCCGGTGCAGGCGCGGCTCTTCCCCGAATATGGGGATGGGTTGCCCACCATCACGCTGGCGCTGAATGGAAATGTTTATAGCGGCACATTTAGCCTGCCCGACCCCTCGCTGGCTGGGCATGTGCAAGTGTGGTTGAATGAAACGGCCAGTGAATCTGTCCCACGCCATGAAGTCATGATTCAATATGCCATTGGCGGCAACCCCGGTGCCCTGCGGGGCGGGGGCGGTGCTCTG
Source organism: uncultured Anaerolineales bacterium (assembly GCA_964443795.1). Taxonomy (GTDB): domain Bacteria; phylum Chloroflexota; class Anaerolineae; order Anaerolineales; family UBA6663; genus DATDRS01. Next base: position 3,798 of record CAYUFY010000004.1, read on the forward strand.
CGGGGCGGCGGGGGGGCTTTACGCGGCGGGGGCGGCGCACTCCGCGGGGGGGGCGGTGCCCTACGGGGCGGGGGCGGCGCTCTGCGGGGTGGCGGCGCGCCCGTCGTCTCACCTGATGGCCAGATGATTTTCTTCACCGAGAATCCCATCGTCTTTGCCGAAGGTCAGTTCTACACCGTGCAAGGCATGGGCGGCCTGCCCGCCGTGCCCGCTGGGCGGGAAGTCATCGGGCAAGGTTATCGCCTCGTCGCCACGCCTGGCACCCCTGTGCTCACAGGTTCCGTCAGCATTCAATACCTTGCCAATGATGTGGTGAATGCGGGTGTCGCCGAAAGTCAGTTAGCCATCTACTTCTATGGCGGTGTGGCCTGGCGCGAGCTTAAGACCACCACCAACGAATACTTTAATCTCGCCACCGCGCCCAGCCAGGGTGTGGGGTTGTATGCGCTTATGGGCAGTATCCAGATCCCGCTCTATCGCGCCGGGTGGAATCTCATGGCTTATCCGGTGTTGGAGACGCGCCCGGTCAGCGAAGCCCTGGTCTCGATCAGCAATACGTATGCCAGTGTGTATGGCTACGTCATCACTGACACCAATGACCCGTGGAAGGTGTATTCGCCGAACCCGAGCGTGCCGGGCTGGGTGAATGATTTGAAAGTGCTGGAATTTGGTCATGGCTATTGGATTAGCGCGACTCAAGCCATCACGCTCTATATCACGCCGCAAGCGCCCACGACCGCCTACTTGCCCGACCCGCCCGCTACCTACTATGGGGTTGTGCAAGACGACTCGGCCACCGCCGGGGCCAGCGTGACCGCATGGGTCAATGGCTCATTGTGTGGGCAAGCCACCACCCAAGCGGCCGATGGTCAGATTGTGTATGCGCTGGATGTTCCGGGCGAATGCGCCGCGCCCGGCCAATGGGTGACATTCCGGGTGGACGGGCGGGAGATGACCCAACGCGTGCTGTGGGATAACGCGCAACTCTGGCCCTTGGCGCTCACGCCCGCCAAACAAATCTATCTGCCGCTGATCGCGCGCTAAAAAAACAGTTGCTAAAACCTGCGGGGTCTTCCAAGACCCCGCAGGTTTTTAAATACTCAGCTTACGCAGTTAGTCTTGCTCGTCATGCCCGCGTGCGCGGAGCGGGCACCCAGCCGATTGGGTAACTCCCCGTTCAGTCGTACGGCAGTTTTGGCAAGCGGCGTAAGGCGGCGATATAGCGCGCTTCGTTATAGGGTTGGTTGTGCTTAAGCACATCGAAGATTTCGCAGGTCACCACCACCGCGATAAGCCGCTTGGCTTCCTCTGCGGAATGGCCTTCGGCCACCAGCCGTTGCAGGGTGTGTTGGGTTTCCGGGGGCGTAATTGATTTTCAACGACTTCGAGAATGGCGGCGCGCACTACGGCCGGGTTGGGGTTGGACATGGGAGGTGTGGGGGGCTGACGTTCCGCGTAACCCGCGTTGCCGAAGCGCAGCGGAGGCAACGTCGGGTTCACGCGGGGGTTGGGCGGCCACTTATGCTTAGTCTCTCTTTATGGCGTTGTAATCTCTGCATAGACTTCGAGTTCATTGAGTCCACCTCCCCAGTTGTAATAGTCATCCACATAGAAACGCACATACTGAGCTATTACTGGTGTAGACAGGGGCAATTCCTGATATTGTGGAGAGGTCGTGTAACTCATATTCCCATTATCAACTAATATTTCTTCGCCTGAGAAATCGCCTGTTTGAGATAGTACGATACGATATTTGGTGGTTGCGCGATCTCCGCAATTGCCATTGTGTGTGTTTAGCCATCGCAACTTCACGATAGTATATCTTTCTTGAAGATCTATTTGCACCCAGCCTGTTTGATGGTCAGCAAGAAGCCAATATGTATTACCACCGTCCGTACCTGTGGTGCAAGGTAGTTCTCTGATTTGACGATCCACAACGCCACTGGACTGGAATGAATAGTTGCCCCCGCCCCGATAGAAACTTGAGGCTATGGTCGGTTTTCCAGCAGCAACTTCCACTATCTGACTGATTCCCTCCACAGTCGCAACCGCAGATGGTCGAGGCGCAAGAGCTGTTGCCGTAGCTCCCAGAGCAATAGCAGTTCTAGTTGCGTTGGCGCTCTGCTCGAATGCTCTTTGAGTACCCTCAAGGGCACTTTGGGTCGCCGCCACTTGTCTGGCCAACTCAGTCGCCGTTGAATTGAAACTGATCATCACTGCTGTTGCCGTATTCGCTACGATCTTTTCCTGTGTTGCTTGCTCTTCCGCTGTAAGCGAAAAGGAAAATCCAGAGTTGCACTGCCACTCTGAGCCTACGTGTCGACAGTCAATATCGGTTTGTTTGCGCAACCAGTCTTCAGCGGCAGATTGTCTGAGGCTTACAGTTAACTGCACAGTGGCGAATGCCCCGTCATTATTAACAGTCGCTAGAGAGACATCCTTGTAGGGTATGCCCGCTTGTTGAGCCCAATCCTCGAACAACTTTCTGGCTTCGGCTTCAGGGCCGCTATTCAAGACTGTGCCGCAGGACGATGCTAGTAAGCAAACTAGAAGCCAAACAGCGCATAGTTGAAGCCCTTGGCGATTTTTCATCATGATAGCCTCTCCTTGTATCTTGGCGTTGTAGTTACGCCGCCCAACCGTTAAGTGAGCGGAAACTTTCCGTATAAGACTCCGGACAGATTGCGAACCACCAACACCCCCAATATAGCCCCGCGCCGTTACCGAGTCAATTCGCCCAGCCACCTTCTCGCCCCCTTTGCGCCAAACCTCACGAGCAGATTAGAAAATTCATTTTTCACGGTTTGCTTATTGACATTGATTCAAATCCGCCTACAATGCGTGCATTCGTTTATTCGCTTAGACGCATATAGGTCATTCACCATGCCGCACGCCCTGCAACGCGAAGTCCATCAACTCCACGCCGAAATCTGCGCGGCTTTATCCGACCCCAGCCGCATTCTCATCCTCTACGAACTCGGTGAAGGCACGCACAATGTCGGCGAATTGGCCGAAGCCCTCGACCTCACCCAACCCACCGTCTCGCGCCATCTCAAAGTTTTACGCGACCGGGGCCTGGTCACCGCCGAGCGCAATGGCACAAACATCTACTACTCGCTCGCCGACATCAAAATCATCAAAGCGCTCAACCTCTTGCGCGAAGTCCTCGCCAAAGTTCTCGAACAACGCACAGCCTTGGCCGAAACACTCGGTTGAGGCTGTATTTTTAATTTGAAAGCGACCGGGCGCTGACCCGCGCCCATCGGATTGCCGCACCCCGCGCGGACCCCGTTAGCCCGCGCCACACCACCGCCGCCCGCCGGGGCGCGGTGACCCGCTCGGGATGCCCGGCCCAGTGAAAGGAGACCATCGCATGACCACCCTGCAAGAAGACAAAACCCTCGACTGCTCTGGAATGCTCTGTCCCATGCCCGTCATCAAAACCTCCAAGACCATCAAAGAACTGCAAATCGGCCAAGTTCTAAAGATGATTGCCACCGACCCCGGCGCCCCCGCCGACATGGAAGCCTGGGCCCGCCAAACCGGCAATGAACTCCTCGACTCTCACAAAGAGGGCGAGCAGTTCATCTTCTACCTCAAACGCGCCAAATAGCCTAGCCGTCCGCCTCAGGAGCCTCTCCCATGTCTAAATCCGACCCTAACGCCCCGCGCAAACTTGCCTTGATTGCCAGCAAAGGCACCTTGGATTGGGCCTACCCGCCCATGATTTTAGCCAGCACCGCCGGCGCCATGGGTTGGGATGTTGCCATCTTCCATACCTTTTATGGCTTGCCGCTCCTCCTCAAAGAGCTTCAAATCGAGGTCACCCCACTGGGCAACCCGGCCATGCCCATGAAAATGCCTTTTGGCCCGGATGGTTTCCAGAACATTAACTGGCCCATCCCGACCATGATGATGTCTGTCCCCGGCTTTGGCGCGCTCGCCACTGGCTTGATGAAACAAACCTTCAAGAATAAAGGCGTCGCCACCATCCCCGAACTCCGCGCCATGTGCGTCGAGTCGGGCGTCAGCATGATCGCTTGTCAGATGACCATGGAAGTCTTTGGGTTTAGCAAGGAAGACTTCATCCCTGAATGCACTGTCGCGGGCGCGGCCACCTTCCTCGAATACGCCGCTGACGCGGATGTGCAATTGTTTATATAACTTCAAACCCCAAAACTCAAACTTCAAAACCCCATTTGGAGTTTGAGTTTTGAAATCGGGAATTTTCCATGGACGACGATAACAAGAAAATCCTCTACGTTCAAACGCATGGCGTGGATATGCCGGAACGCTCGGCCACCCCGTTCTACCTCGCGGCGGCCGGGGCGGCCATGGACGCCGAAGTGGGCATTTACTTCACCATGAACGGCCCTACGCTCCTCCAAAAAGGCGTGCCGGAAAAACTCATCGTTCCCAAGAAGGGCGGCGGCGGGCGCGAGTTGATGTATTTCATCAAGCAAGCGCAAGACATCGGGGTCAAACTCTATGTCTGCCAGCCCTCGCTTGACCTCCACGCGCTGAAATTTGACGACCTGATTGACGGCGTGGAAATGATCGGCGGCGCGGCCTTTAACGACATGGCGCTCAACGCAGATGCGGTCATCGCTTTTTAAGCGAAACTTCAAAATTCAAAAACCAAACCCCCAACTTTGGCGTTTGAAATTTGAAGTTTGATTTTTGGATTTTCCTTATGGGTTTATTCGCCGACAAATACCCCGACGTTACTTACGAAGAAAAAGAACGCCTCTGGGAACAAGTCAAGGCCGATGTGCGTTTCCCGTCGGTGTTATATGGTTGCTACGAGTGTGGGATTTGTGTAGCCGCCTGTCCCTCCGCGCGGTTCTATGACTTCTCGCCGCGCAAAATCGCGCAAGCGGCCGGGCGCGAAGACCTCGAGCTCCTTTACGAACAGATGAACGATGACGTTTGGAATTGCTCGCAGTGCTTCTCGTGCAATCGTTGTCCGCGTCAAAACTCCCCCGGCGGGCTGATCACCATTATGCGCGAGGTCTCTGTCAAAAACGGCCTCAAGAGCGCCAAACAAGCCCTCGAAGGCTACGGGCGCGTCATTTACAAAATCATGGGCACGGGCACGCAAGTCTCGCCCGATATGCTTCAACCCGATGCGTTCCCGGACTGGGGGCCCCAAGTCCGCGAGGTTTCGGCGGACCTGGACCTGTGGCGGCGTGCCCTCCCGCCCGAGACCCTTCACACCACTTCCACCGGTTGGCAGGTGGACGACAAGACCATCATCGAACTCTATCTCATCTGGCACCACACCGGCGTGATGGACATGATTGCCGAAGTGGATGAGGGCTTGCACATGATCTTGAACGATGTGATGGAAGAGAAGTTGGAAGAAGCTGGATACGAGCTGTAATTTCAAAATTCAAAATCCAAACTTCAAATTGGGAGTTTGATTTTTGAAGTTTGAAATTTTGTCAGAGGCCACTATGTCCGTTATCCCCTATGATGCTGTCAATACCAAGTCGGCGCGCAAGTTCGAGCGCATGGCCGAGTACGCGCCGGAGGACTTTCACCATCACTTATTTGAACTCGAAGCCGAAGGCGAATGGATTGTCCAGCGGGTGCCGGAACCCTATGTAGAGGTGATGACCAAGTTTGGGCGCACCAAAAAGATTCCGCTGGAACTGACCTGGCATCATAAATCCTGTGGGCAATGCGGTCACATCCCCGGCTATTCCACGTCCATCTTCTGGCTCAACCGCAAACTTAATTTCAAATACCTCGACCCCACCGACCAAACCTCCTGCACGGCCTGGAATTATTACGCTTCAGCGACCTCCAACGCCCCGGCGCAAGCGGGTGTCGCTATGCGGAATTTTGCGGCGGCGTATGAGACTGGCTATTTCCCCATCATCCACTGCGGCACGTCATACGGGCATTACAAAGAGACGCGCGAAGAGATGATGCACCACCCCGAACTGCGGCATCAGGTGCGCGACATCATGAAAAAGCTGGGTAAGCCGCTGGTCATGCCAGAGGAAATTGTCCACTACTCCGAATGGGTTCACGCGGTCCGGGACCGCATTGCCGCGTTGCAGACCCGCAGTTTTGCTAATATCTCTGTGGCGGTGCATCCAGCTTGCCACTATTACAAACTGGTGCAAGAAGACGCGATTTACGACCCCGACATTTACGGCGGTCAACGCACGGCTACCGTCTCAGCCCTCATCATCGCCCTGGGCGCTGAAGTGCGCGACTATTCGACTTGGTTCGATTGTTGCGGATTCGGTTTCCGGCACATTCTCGTCCAGCGCGACTTCACCCGCTCTTTTGCCACGCTCCGCAAGATTCAAGTGATGAAGGAAGAAGCCAACCCGGACGTGGTCATTACCCACGACACCGGGTGTGTGACCACGCTCGATAAAAGCCAGTTTGTGGGCAAGGCGCACGGTTACAACGTGGGCGTGCCGGTGATGTCCGACGCGCAGTTCGCCGCCCTCGCCATGGGCGCGCACCCCTACCGGGTTTGCCAGCTCCACTGGCATTCCACTGAGTACCGCCCGCTCCTGGAAAAAATGGGGATTGACCATGAGAAGGCCTGGGCGGAATTTCAAGATGACCTGAAACGTCTCAAGAGCGGTGAAAAAGAATACCTGACTTGGGAAGATGTTGGCTAAATTTCAAACTTCAAATTCCCAACCCCAAATTTTTTGAAATTTGAGATTTGGAGTTTGAAATTTCCCGGAGGATTTATGGCATCTGATACTGTTCTGATTGTAGGTGGTGGCCCGGCGGGATTGGAAGCGGCCCGATTGCTGGGCGATCTCGGCCAAAAGACGATTGTGATCGAGCAAAAACTTTTTTTGGGCGGGCGGCCCATTGATGAGCATTATGCCGCCCTGACTCACGGGTTTCGCTCGGCTGAAGACGCGATGAATGAGTTGATCGCCGCCGCGAAAGCAAGCCCGACGGTTGACATCCGACTCAACACCGAACTGGCAGAATGCTCCGGGGAGGCCGGGGCCTTTCGGGTCAAGCTGGTCAAAGCCGGAAACGGCGCGGGCGAAGAAGTCACCGTCGGGAGCATCATCGTCGCTACGGGCTTCCAGCACTTCGATCCGGGGCGCGAGACGCAAATGTACGGTTATTACGAGTACGATGATGTCATCACGCTCGGCGATGCGGAGAAGATGCTCAAGGAGCACAAGTTTGTCACGCCCTCCAAAGGCACGCCGCCCAAGCGGGTGTGTTTCATCCAGTGCGTTGGCTCGCGTGACCGGCAAATCGGGAACGAATACTGTTCCAAAGTCTGTTGCGGCATCTCCTCCAAGCTCTCCATCGAAATTCGGCAACAAGTCCCCGACGCCAAAGTTTTCATCTTCTACATTGATATGCGGATGTACGGTTATTGGGAGAACGAAATTTACTGGCCCGCCCAGGAAAAATATCACGTCCAATACGTGAAGGGCATCATCACCGAGATCATTCGCAAGGGTGATCGCTTATTGGTGCGGGGCGAGGACACCACCATGGGCCGCCCGATGGAAGTGCCGATGGATGTGGTCGTCCTGGCGGTGGGCATGGAACCCAGCGCGGGCACCAAGGCCGTGTCCAAAGTCCTGGGCCTCAAGCAGAACAAATATAATTTTATTGATGTCCCGCACACCGCCCTCGACCCGACGGCGACCTCCATCCCTGGCATTTTCGTGGCCGGCGCGGCCGCTGGCCCCAAAGATTTGGACGACACGATGTCCATGGCTGGCGCGGCGGCGATGAAGGCGGCGGCGTTGATCGCCAAGAAAGCGCGGATCGCTGCATAAAACCTTGCAACCACAGATTACACCGATGTCACAGATTTTGTTTCATCTCAATCTGTGTAATCCGTGAAATCTGTGGTTTTGGTTTTGTAGATGACCACCGGCCAGGTTGTTGACACCGAAACCGCCCAGGAGTTCATGGCGCAGGCGCTCGAAAAAGTTGAGCGGGCGGAACTGGGTGATATTGTCCGGGAACTTGAGCAGAAAAGCGCGCGCTTAAGTATGCTTCTCGCGCCTGAGAGTCTGCCCACGCTGACTCGCCAACAATTGCGTGGCTTATTGCGCTCCGTCTTCGCCACCCGCCGCAAAGCCGACGCGATTCTGAATTTGATGGGCGAAGCCGATTTGCGCGAGGCCATTGGCACTTTGCTGTATGGCGTGGATGCCTTGCCAGACCGGTTTCAAAACTTCACGCAACACCTGATGGGCTATTGGGGCAATGTCAAACTTGTGCGCGCGGCGAGCGGCGAGACCGAAGACCTGCCGGAGAGCATCTTTTGCGACCTCGCCGCTGAGTTGTTGCACTTCACCCAGCCCGAGACGCATTGGTTGTGGACGCGCTGGATGTGGGATCCCCGCGTGGGCACGGGCGCACTCCCGTTGGTGACGATGGAAGAGTACGATTTGCACGGGCGGGATTTTGGCGAGATGTATATGAAGGTTGGTGTGGCGGTGTCGTTTGTCCGCGCCACCGGGGAAGCCGTCGGGTTTGCCCGCTTCGGCATAAGTCAAAGCCCGTTTGGCATAGATGTTTTTCTGGCCTGTGTGTATGCGATTTATATGTACACCACGCTGCGTATTCGCATGACGCAAGAATTTAATAAGGTTGTGCCGCAACTGCCGGAACTGACGAGAAGGTTGCTCGGAGTGTGGAAACTGGAAGTGTAAAACTTCAAACTTCAAATCTCAAACCCCCAACTTTGAAGTTTGTATTTTTGAATTTGTATTTTCGCCGGAGGCGCTATGGCTGTTGGTCTTGATAAGGTCAGACCCGGAAGCATCACCGAAAGCAAAGAATTAATTGTCGAGGGCATGGACATTTCCGGTCACTGGAACCGGATGTTCGAGCAACGCGTCATTTGGGACTATGACTTCGATATGCTCGAAAAAGTCGCCGCGCTCCCCGGCGGCGAGAGCCTCATGTGGTGCTATGGCTGTGCCAAATGCACCGCTGTCTGCCCGGTGGATATCGTGGGCGACTATTCGCCGCGCAAAATTCACCGCAAGACGCAGTTGGGCACTGATCTGTTCACCTCCCCGGACTTGTGGCTGTGCACCACTTGCATGAATTGCCTCCGCGTCTGCCCCAAAGAAGTGAACATGATCAACATCATGCCCGCCGTGCGCGAGCAGGCGGTGTTGGAAGGCACCGGGGTTCCCCCGGAATTGCAAAAAGCGTTTGAAGATACCGCCAAGCATGGCAACCCGCTCGGCCAGCCGCAACGTAAACGCGCCGACTGGGCCAAAAAGGCCGGGGTGCCCGTGCCGATTCTGAAAGACCTCAAGCGCCCGGTGGATATTTTGTGGTATGTCGGCTCGTACCCTTCCTATCATCCGCGCGGGATTGACGCGGCCTGCGCCGCCGCGCGTATTTTCCAGGCCCTCGGGGTGGACTTTGGCATCCTCGGCGTGGAAGAAAAGGACGACGGTGACTCGCAACGCCTCGCCGGCGAGAAGGGGCTGTTTGAAATGCTCGCCGAACAGAACATCGCCGCTTTCAATAAATACGAATTCAACCGCATGGTCGTCACCGGCCCGCATGAATTCAACGCCTTCAAAAATGAATATCCCAAACTGGGCGGCGATTTCAAGGTCGTGCACTACACGCGCTTTTTGGTGGAGCATTTGGATCAGCTGAAGCCTTTGCTCAAGAAGCCCCTCAACCTGAAAGTGACCTTTCACGATCCGTGCTACCTCGGGCGGCATAATGGCGAATACGACGCCCCCCGCGAGTTGCTCCGCGCCATCCCCGGCGTGGAACTGGTCGAGATGGGGCGTTGCCGCGAGAACGGTTATTGTTGCGGCGGCGGCGGTGGCGGCATGTGGCTGGACTCGTTCACCAAAGAGCATACTACGATGCGCCTGTCCGAGCGCCGGGTGCGCGAAGCCGCCGAATACAACGCGGAGGTTTTGGCGGTCTGCTGTCCCTTTGAAGTCTCGCGCTTCGAAGACGCGGCCAAGAGCACAGGCAACGACAAACTGCTGGTGCGCGATATTCTTGAACTGCTGGATGAATCCATGCGCGGCTAAAAGAGAAACCCCAAACTTCAAATCTCAAATCCCCAATTTGAATTTTATGAACATCATCGTCCCCCTCAAACAAGTCCCTAATCTCACTGACGATTTCGAAATCAACGCCGAGGGCAATAACGTGGACCTCGACGCTTTGCAATATGTGCTCAACGAATGGGATGAGCATGCCTTGGAGGAAGCCGTTTTGGCCAAGGAAAGCGCGGGGGGCACAGTCACCGTGCTGGGTGTGGACACCACCGGCGAGTTAAACGAGACCCTCCACACGGCCCTCGCCAAAGGCGCGGATAAGGCGGTCAAAATCACCGGCGAGTATGCGCGGGGCACCGACTCGCACACTCAGGCCAAACTGCTCGCGGACGCCATTCGGGGTTTGGCCGCCGACCTCATTTTCACCGGCGTGCAAGCCGCCGATGACCGTGACGGCCAAATCGGGCCGATGCTGGCGGCGCATCTGGGCTTGCCCTATGTGGGCGTGGTGACGGGGGTGACGGTGGTCGGCGGCCAGGCGGTGGCGCACAAAGAATATGCCGGGGGCGTGATGGCCGAATTTGAAATCACGCTTCCCGCTGTGATTGGCGTGCAAGCCGCGCATCAACCGCCGCGTTACGCGCCCATCAGCAAGATTCGCCAAATCGCCAAGACTGCCAAGATTGACGAAGTCAGTGGCGAGTCTGCGCCCGGCGCGGGCTCCGTGGTCCGCAAGATGTTCAAGCCCGTCGCGGCGGGTCACGCCGAAATGTGGGGCGATAGCGCCGATGAAGTGGCGGAGAAGATTGTGGCGCTAATTAGAGAGAAAGGCCTGTTGAAAACCTAACTCCAAATTTTAAACTTCAAAAATCAAACCCCCAATTTGAAGTTTGATTTTTGAAATTTGAATTTGTCTCCCTTATGACCAACGACATCCTCATCCTCGCCGAACATCTCAACGGCAAACTCACTGATATTACATATGAAATGACGGGCAAGGCCAAGCAACTCGCGGCCGCTTTGGGCGGAAAAGCGATTGCGGTCTTGCTGGGCAGTGGCGCACAAGCGTTGGCCGACTCAATCGGCGCGGAGGCGGTGCTCTATGTGGATGACCCGGCCCTTGCGCAATTTAACCCCGAGGCCTACACCCGCGTGCTGACCGCGCTTATCAATGACCGCGCCCCACGGGTGGTGATACTGGGCAACACTTCCATGGGCATGGACCTGGGTTCGGCTTTATCCATCACCACCCAGCGCCCATTCATGGGCTATGTCAACAGCCTCACGGTGGAGGGCGGCGCGCTTGTGGCAACTTCGCAAATTTACGGCGGCAAGATTCAGGCCGAGGCTGTGCCGGATGGCGAAGCGTGCATTGTTTCTTGTCTGGCGGGCGCTTTTCCGGCGGAGGCTGGACGTGGCTCCGGGTCGGTTGAGCCAATCGCCTCACCAGTGGCCTTGAATGATTTGAAAGTGAAGTTTGTTAAACTCATCGAGCCGCAGGGCGGTGATGTGGATATTACCCAACAACCCATGTTGGTTTCCATTGGGCGGGGGATTGGCGGGCAGGAGAATATTGAACTGGCGCAGGAACTGGCGGAAGCATTAGGGTGCGCGGTTTCGGCTTCGCGCCCGGTCACGGACGCGGGTTGGTTGCCCAAGACCCGGCAGGTGGGCAAGAGCGGCCTGACCGTGAAACCCAAAATTTATCTGGCCCTGGGCATTTCCGGCGCGCCGGAACATCTGGAGGGGATGCGGGGCGCGGAGATGATTATCGCTATCAATACCGATGCCAAAGCGCCCATCTTCGATGTGGCCCATTACGGGGCGACCTGCGATATGCTGGATTTGCTACCCGCGCTCACAGAAAAAATAAAAGCGTAAACTGCAAAGTTCAAACTGCAAAGTTCAAATTTCAAATTGGGAGTTTGAAATTTGCGATTTGGAGTTTGATATTTCTCCCGTGCTGACTTCAATCGAAAAAATCATTTTCATTCTCATGGTCGTCATCTTTGGCGGCCTCACTGCGTGGGGGTTTTACAACATCTACCGCATTGTCCGGCGTGGGCGCAATGCGCCTCTGCCCCCCTTAGCCACCCTCGTGCCTCACGCGCTTCAGGTTTTGCTCGAGGTTGGCCTTCAAAAAACCCTCCGCCGCTCGCGCCCCGTTTTGACGCTTTTTCACTCGCTCATCTTCTTTGGCTTTTCTTACTACATTCTGGTTAATATCAACGACCTGTTGGAGGGATTCATCCCCGGCTATTCAACCGCTGAGGTGGCCTCGGGCCTCATCAGCGGGTTGAATTTGCTGGGCGATGTGTTAAGCATTGGCGTGCTGGTGGGCGTGGTCGCCTTTTTGGTGCGCCGGTTCGTTGTGGGTGACAAGCGGTTGGATTACAACCAGGATGTTTTGCTCTATGCGCCCGTCGCGCAAGGCGGCATCAAACGCGACTCGCTGATCGTCGGCAGTTTCATCTTCGCGCATGTCGGGTCGCGGTTCATGGGGCAAGCCCTCCGGCTGGCCGAAATGCAAATCTTCAATCCCATGCAACCCTTCGCCAGCACGATTGCGCTGGCGTTACGGGGGTGGGCCAGTTACGAGGTCGCCATTCACACCACTTGGTGGCTGGCGATTGGCCTTATCGTCGTCTTCCTCCCCTACTTCATCATCAGCAAGCATGTGCATATTTTATTGGCGCCCCTGAATTTGATTTTGGTGAAGACGGCGGAGCGCGGCCATTTGGACTCGGCGGTTCCCGCGAACTCCGCCCCTGAGGTGTTGCCGGGCGCCGGAACGCTGGCGGACCTCGCCTGGCCCCGGTTGCTCGATAGCTATGCCTGCATCATGTGCAATCGCTGTCAGGATGTCTGCCCCGCGCATAATACGTTGCGGCCCCTCAGCCCCTCGGCGCTCGAAATCAACAAGCGTTATTGGCTCAACGATCATTTCACTGGCTTCGCCGGGGGCACGGCTTCCCCGGCGCTCACCGAATTCGCCATTTCGCCCGAGGCCGTGTGGAGTTGCACCACCTGCTATGCCTGCGTGCGCGTCTGCCCGGTTGGCAATGAGCCGATGGCCGACATCGTGGACATCCGCCGCCGCCTGATTAACGATGGCGCTGAACTTGACAGTGGGGTCCAATCCACGCTGGAGAAAATCGGCAAGACGGGCAATTCGTTTGGGCAAGCGGCGCGCAATCGTGCCAAATGGGCGCAGACCGGCCTCGATTTCAAAATCAAGGATATTCGCAAAGAGCCCGCCGAGTTTCTGTGGTTTGTCGGCGACTACGCGTCGTTTGACGCGCGGGTGCAGGACATCACGCGCACGGTCGCGCGCACCCTCAAGGGTGCGGCAGTGGATTACGGCATCCTCTACGAGGCCGAGAAAAACTCCGGGAACGATGTCCGGCGGGTGGGCGAGGAAGGCTTGTTCGAGCAGTTGGCGGAGCAGAATATCGCCGCGATGCAGAAGTGCAACTTCCAGCGCGTCATCACCACTGACCCGCACACCCTCAATGCGCTCAAGAACGAATATCCCGATTATGGCGGCAAGTGGGAGACCATCCATTACACCCGCCTGCTCATGCAGTTGATTGAGACCGGTAAAATCAAACTGGGGAAGAAACTTGATTACCGGGTAACTTTCCACGACCCATGTTATTTGGGCCGTTACAATCAGGGCTTCAACCCGCCGCGCGCGATCATTCAAGCCACCGGCTGTGAGTTGGTAGAAATGCCGCGCAATAAAGAGAACTCATATTGTTGTGGGGCGGGGGGCGGCCAGATTTGGATGGGCACTGCGTCCATCGGCGAGCGCCCCGCCGAGAACCGCATCCGCGAGGCGCTCGCGGCCCTCGGCGAAACTAACGGCAAAAAACTTTTATTCATCGTCGCCTGCCCCAAAGACGTGGTGATGTACACGGACGCGGTGAAGACCACCGGCAACGAAGGCAAGCTCGAAGTCCGGGATGTGATTCAATTGGTGGCAGAAGCGACGGCATAATTTCAAATCTCAAACCCCAAATCTCAAACCCCAATTTGGAATTTGAAGTTTGAAATTTGGAGTTGGGAGTTATTCAGTGGCTCAAGGTCTCTCTGATTTATCGGCTTCTCTCGCGTTGCGGCTCCGCGATCTCACGCGCCTGTTGGACCGGCTTGACCGCCTCGAGTCGGGCTCGGGGGAATGGCTGACCACGCATACGGCCGCCGACATGCAGGACGCGGCGCTGGACATGACCTTACGCGCCCTGCGGGTGGCCGCCGACCCAACGAACTTCTCCATTTTGGTTTATCTCGCCACCGGCGCGACCGCCACTTTGATTGATCTTGAAAAAGCCTCTGGTCTCGGGCGGTTGTCGCTGAATGAGCGGCTCAATGATTTAATTCAAGTAGGTCTGGCGGGGCGCAATATTGACACGGACCAAACTCAGTTGACCGCGGGCGGCGCGGCGCTGGTGACGCTGATTGAAAGCATCGGCGCGGCGACCGCGGAGAAATTGGCCGAGGCGATGAAGCCAGTGACGAAGTAATTGGTAAGTAGTAATTACCTCATGCATTGCCCTCACTGTGCTTTCTCCGACTCCCGCCCCAAACTGCACCGCCATCTCGTTGACGACCATTTGGATTTGGTGACGACGGAGCACGACGAGGCGACGGGCAAGATGAAGTACATTGTCGGTTGTCCGCAATGCGGCTTGAAATATCAGCACGCGGTCAAGCCGCGTTACAAAGACCCGCGCTTTTTGCAAGAGTTCAAAGCCGAGATTGCGTTGGTGGCGTTTGACCAATTGCTGTATCACTTGGAAGACAAGCACCCTGAAGAAGCTTCAAATCCCCAAACTCAAATTCCCAATTTATAGTTTGAGATTTGGAGTTTGAAATTTTCTCGGAGAGAAACCATGTCCCTCTGCAACGGCTGTAACATCCCGGACGACCTGTATTACTGGGTCGAAAAGCACACCTGGTGTAAGCGCGAGGCCGATGGCACCCTCGTCATTGGCATCACCGATGTGGCGCAATTTCTGGCCAAATCCATCATCTCGGCCACGCCCAAGGAAGCGGGCAAGGCGGTGAAGAAAGGCAAGAGCGCGGGCACGGTCGAGAGCGGCAAATGGGTGGGGCCGGTTACCGCGCCGGTCAATGGCACGATCCTCGAGGTCAATGCCGCGCTCAAGGCCAAACCCAGTTTGTTGAATAGCGACCCTTACGGCGAAGGGTGGTTTATGAAAATCAAGCCCGATAACTGGGAAGTTGATTCGGCGGACCTGGTGACGGGCGCAACGGGCGTGGACGCGTACCAGAAATTTTTGGACGCGCAAAGCATCAAGTGCGCTTAATTCCAAATTTCAAAAATCAAACTTCAAAAGCCAATTTTGGAGTTTGGGATTTGAAGTTTGGGATTTGAAGTTTGTGATTTACTACGGTTGTGACATCCCCGAAGACCTGTTCTTCGACTTCGAGCGCGACCTGTGGGTGCGGTTCGAGGCCGATGGCACGGCCACGCTCGGGATGACCGACACCGCTCAAACGCGGGGGGGCAAGCTGGTCAACATTACGTTCAAGAAAGTTGGCAAGGTGGTGGAGCCGGGCAAGAGCGCGGCCACCATCGAGTCGGCCAAGTGGGTGGGGCCGTTCCCCCTGCCGTTTGGCGGGGAAATCGTGGCGAACAACGAAACCACATTTAAACGTGATATTCTCATCGCCAATCGTGACCCGTATGGCGCGGGGTGGTTGGTCAAAGTCCGCCCGACGAATCTGGAGGCTGAACGCGGCCATTTGCTGACCGGCGCTGAAGCCGTGGAAAAATATAAGCAACGCATTGTCGCGCTGGGCATTAAATGTTTTCGCTGTATTGACTAACTAATTTAACTCGCCTTACGCACTGTCATTCCGAAGGCGCGCTTTTTGCGCCGAGGAATCTCTACCTATGATGTAGCGACTCCTCGCTATCGCTCGGAGTGACAATCACAAAATGCTAGCTACTGCGTAAAGTGAGTAATCAATCAAGGAGAATTTTATGGACCCCATTCGTATTCTCGATGTCGGTTTGGTTTCGCCTTTGCGCTCGCAGGCCATCTATCATGGGGTGGCGTATGCCTTGAAGCCCGAGTCGCCCGATACCATTATTCTGGTCGGGCCGACTGACCCGTATGTGTGCATTGGTTATCATCAGGAGTTGGAAAAGGAAGTGGACACCGACTATTGTCGGGAGCATAACCTGCCCATTTATCGGCGCGAGGTGGGGGGCGGGGCGGTCTATTTGGATAAAGGGCAGGTGTTCACGCAGTGGATTTTTCATCGCTCTAATTTGCCGGCGGGGCTGGAGGAGCGGTTCGCGCTGTATATCAAACCGATTGTAGCCACCTATCAATCCCTCGGCATCCCGGCCCACCATCGCCCGGTGAACGATATCCATGTGCAGGGTAAGAAAATCGGCGGGACCGGCGCGGCGCAGATGGGCGAGGCCGAGGTGGTCGTGGGCAGTCTCATGTTCGACTTCAATTTTGATTTGATGGCGCGCGTGTTGAAGGTATCGTCGGAAAAGATGCGCGACAAGATTTTCCAGTCGCTGAATGAATATATGACGACGATGACCCGCCAATTGGGGAGCACGCCCGATTACGAAACGGTGAAGCGAGAATATGTCCGGCAGGTGGTGGAAACGCTGGGGCGCCCGGCGGAATATAGTGACCCAACGCCGGAAGAGTTGGCGCTCACCGCAGAAGTTGAGCAACGGCTGGCTTCGGATGAATGGTTGTATCAAAAGGGTGGCTTGCGGCAGACCGGCGCGGTGAAGATTCACGCGGATGTGTATCTGGCCGAAGCGGCTTATAAATCGCCTGGCGGGCTGATTCGGG
Source organism: uncultured Anaerolineales bacterium (assembly GCA_964443795.1). Lineage (GTDB taxonomy): Bacteria > Chloroflexota > Anaerolineae > Anaerolineales > UBA6663 > DATDRS01. The sequence continues at coordinate 20,659 of CAYUFY010000004.1, forward strand.
CCACGGCGCGATTGCGGGAAGGGCGGTTGGATGATCTCACGCTTTCGGGTGATTTCACCATGCTCCCCTCATTTGCGGTGGGAGCGTTGGAACAGTCACTGCGTGGGGTGATGCTGGAAACCGTGGCGGTCCGTGCCAAAGTGACGGAATTCTATCGGGGGCTGGCCGTACAGTCGCCGGGGGTGGGCGTGGAAGATTGGGTGAATGCGGTGATGGCCATTAAGGGCCAGTCGCCGTTGCAGTAGACAAATAGAAATTTAGCGCGCAGAATGATTTGAGACCACTTGATTTCTTCGGACGCGCTACGGCTACTCAATCTCGGCCCCACCGTGTGGGGGCGGACGCAGTCGGTTTATCGCGCAACGGCTGAACTGTTCTCCGCTCCGATGCAGGGGGCCGTTATTTTGGCGCAATCGCTCCAGCCGTATGTTTCGTATGGGCGGGGCCAAGTGGCGGGGGAGGTTTGGGATTTGGCGGCGTGCGCGCGGTTGGGCTGGCCGGTGGTCGAACGACCCGTGGCGGGTGAGGCCGAGTATTGTGATGTCAATCAATTTTTGTTTCAGTGGGTCTTGCCCGTGGGGACGGATGGCCACCCGATTGTCACGGGAGTCCTAGGGGCTTTGAACGAGTTTGGGATTAAGGCGGAGTATGGCGCGGAGCAGTTTACGGTGAACGGCGCGCGGTTGGGCACGTTGACGCCGGGCGTCTATGGCGCGGCGCAGGTGTGGCTGGGCTGTGTTTATCTGGAATACGACGAGCGGCCGTTGGCGCGCGTGGGGCGGGCACCCCGCGGGGGGAAAACCACATCCCTGTGGGCGGAGGCTCCGCACCCGGTTGCGCCGGAAAACTTTCAAGCGGCGTTCATCGCCCACAGCGAGGAGGCCGTCGGTCTTTCCATCCAACGCGACACACCGCGGGTGGAAGAGACGCGGCGGGCGAAGGAGATTGAGATGGAGTTGTTGGGAGCGACTTTATGAACTACGGTTTTCTGATTGACAACCGCAAGTGCATTGGCTGTCATGCCTGTTCCACCGCGTGCAAAAGTGAGAACGAAGTGCCGGTGGGCGTGAACCGCACCTGGGTGAAATACACCGAGAAGGGCGTGTTCCCGGACACGCGCCGTTTTTTTCAGGTGACCCGGTGCAACCATTGCGCCAACCCGCCGTGCGTGCATATCTGCCCGGTCACGGCGATGTATCAGCGCCAAGATGGGATTGTCGAATTTGATCCGGCGTTGTGCATCGGCTGTAAGGCGTGTATGCAGGCCTGCCCGTATGACGCGATTTACATTGACCCCGACACGCATACGGCGGCCAAGTGCCACTACTGCGCCCACCGGGTGGACGTGGGGCTCGAACCGGCGTGCGTGGTGGTGTGTCCCGAACACGCCATCCTGGCGGGTGATTTAGATAACCCGCATTCCGAGATCGCGCGGGCAGTGGCGACCCAACAGGTGCGGGTCCGCAAGCCGGAGCAAGGCACGCAACCCAAATTGTTTTATATCCAGGCCGAGGAAGCGTCCATTGTCCCGACGCTCGCGCGCCAGGGCGAGTTGCTGTGGGCCACCTGGCCCGACCACGGCACGGGCGATTGGCGCGGGCCGATTCAAATTGGCGAAGGGCGCATGGCGGGGGCGCTCATGCAATCGGCGGCCGTGCCGCGCGAGACGTACAACGTACCGCACAAAATTCCGTGGCATTGGCAGGTGCCTGCCTATCTCACTGCCAAGGCCATCGGCGCGGGCGCGTTCATTGTGGCCGCTATCGGCACGGCTTTGGGATTGCTACCGACCACGCCGCTTTTTACCTCCATCGCCGCGTTTGTTTCTTTGCTGTTCATTGGGATTAATACCGGCCTGCTCGTATGGGATTTGGATCGCCCCGACCGCTTCTGGACCATTCTCATTCGCCCGCAATGGAAATCGTGGCTTGCGCGGGGGGCGTTTATCCTCATCGGTTTCTCGATTGTCGGCGGCCTCTATTTCCTTGACCAACTTTTCACTCTTCACTTCTCAGCGCTCTTGCTCTGGCCCGGTGTCATCCTCGCCATCCTCTCTGCCATTTACACCGCCTTCCTGTTCGCCCAAGCCGAAGGCCGCGACCTGTGGCAAAGCACCTTGCTCCCGTGGCATATGTTTGTGCAAGCCGTGATGGCCGGTTCGGCGGCGTTGCTCATGACGAGCGCCCTGGTGGGAACCGACCCCGAAGCCCTCCGCATTCTGGCGGGGGCCTTCGGCCTCAGCCTGCTCATCAATCTGCTCATCACGATTGGCGGCGAGTTTGGCACACCCCACGCGAGTCAGGTCGCCGCCACTGCCGCGCACCTCATCACGCATGGACGCTATAAAAATTTGTATTGGGGCAGTCTGGTGCTGGGCCTGGCCTTGCCGCTGGTCATGGCGACTTTTCTGAGCACGTCAATTCTGGCATTAGCCGTTGCCTCTGGACTTTCGCTGGTGGGCTTGTTGGCTTATGAATGGGCATTTGTGATGGCCCCGCAGGATGTTCCGAATAACTAAATGACCAGTTATCAGTCATCGGTTATCAGTGCTATCGAATCGGCTCACTGATAACTGGTCACTGGTCACTGATAACTATGACCGATACGCCTCTTTATCTTTCACCTCAACAAACGTCCTCCGGCGAACGCCTTCAACAATACCCGCCCTCCGATCAGTGGGACGACTGGGTGGAGTGGGACAACAAGCAGTGGCCCAAGAAAGTGGCCAAGCACTATATGCTCGTGCCGACGGTGTGCTTCAATTGCGAGTCGGCGTGTGGCTTGTTGGGCTGGGTGGATAAAGAAACGGGCAAGGTACGGAAATTCGAAGGGAACCCGGCGCACCCCGGTTCGCGCGGGCGCAACTGCGCCAAAGGCCCGGCCACCATCAATCAGGTCAACGACCCGGATCGGATTCTTTATCCCCTCAAACGCGCCGGTAAACGCGGCGAGGGCAAATGGGTGCGCGTGACCTGGGCGGAAGCACTCAAAGATATTGGCGGGCGCATCCGCAAGGCCTTTCTTGAAAATCGGCATAACGAAATCATGTACCATGTGGGCCGCCCCGGCCATGATGGGATTATGGAATGGGTGCTATTGGCGTGGGGCATTGATGGTCACAACTCACATACCAACATCTGCTCATCCTCCGCCCGGGCGGGGTACGCGTTTTGGATGGGCTTTGACCGGCCCTCGCCCGACCACGCCAAGGCCAACGTGATATTGCTCATCAGCAGTCATCTGGAGACCGGCCACTACTTCAACCCGCACGCCCAACGCATCATCGAGGGCAAAATGGCCGGGGCCAAGTTAATCGTCATGGACACGCGCCTGTCCAACACTGCTTCCCTGGCCGATACCTGGATTGCCCCCTGGCCCGGCAGTGAATCGGCCATCCTGCTTGCGATTGCCAATTACCTCATCACCACCGGCCAATACAACCGCGAGTTTGTGAAGAAGTGGGTGAATTGGGAAGAATACCTAAAATCCCAAACCCCAATTACCAATCCCCAATTACCACTTACCTTTGAAGCCTTCGAGACCGCCATGAAGGAGCAGTACGCCAAATACACCTTCGAGTTCGCCGCGCAAGAGTCGGGGGTGGAGGCGCATATCCTCAAGCAAATTGCCGAGGATGTGGCCAACTGTGGCGGCAAACTGGCAACCCATAATTGGCGGAGCGCCGGGTCGGGCAATCTGGGCGGGTGGCAGGTGGCGCGCTGTATTTTCTTTTTGAATGTCCTCACCGGAAGCATCGGCGTGGAGGGCGGTGTTTCGGCGAATGCCTGGGACAAGTGGGTGCCGCGCCCGCACAAATTTCCGCCGCACAGTAAACGCTGGAACGAAATGACCTGGCCGCGCGAATATCCGCTCTCGTATTTCGAGATGAGCATTTTGCTTCCGCACTTTCTCAAAGAAGGGCGCGGCAAACTCGACACCTATTTCACCCGCGTCTACAACCCCATGTGGACCAACCCCGACGGTTTTACCTGGCTCGAAGCGTTGCGCGATGAATCGAAAATCGGCTGTCATGTGGCGCTGACGCCGACCTGGAATGAATCGGCGTGGTGGGCCGATTACGTTTTGCCCATGGGCCTCGGCTCTGAGCGGCATGACCTGATGAGTCAGGAGACGCACGCGGGGCAGTGGCTGGCGTTTCGGCAACCGGTCAACCGCGTGGCCCTGGAGCGCATGGGCCAGAAAGTCAATCGCACCTACGAAGCCAACCCCGGACAGGTCTGGGAAGAGACCGAATTTTGGATTGACCTGAGTTGGGAGATTGACCCTGATGGCGCGCTGGGCATCCGCCAATACTTCGAGTCGCCGTATCGGCCCGGTGAGCGCATCACCGTGGATGAATATTTCGGCTGGATGTTTGAGAACAATGTGCCCGGTTTGCCCGAAGCCGCCGCCAAAGAAAAGCTCACCCCACTGGCTTATATGCGTAAATACGGCGCATTCGAGATTCGGCAGGGCGTGTTGACTGAATATGAACGCCACCTGTCGGCGGAAGAGATGAGTGGCGCGCAAGTGGACCCGGCCACCCAGATCATCTACACTCAGGCGCCCGCCGCGCCGCCGCGCAATATCGTCCCCGCGCCGGTGCCGGTGACCACCGGCTTGGGGCGCGCGATTGGCGTTATGGTGAACGCCGAGCCTAAGTTTGGGTTCCGCACGCCTTCGCGTAAACTCGAAATCTTTTCGACCACCCTGCGGGATTTCGGTTGGCCCGAAGTGGCCACGCCGGAGTACATGGAAAGCCACGTCCATCCCAGCAAAATTAATCGCGCGGCCAATGAATTTATTTTGCTCTCGACTTATCGTCTGCCCACGCTCATCCACACCCGCAGTGCTAACGCCAAGTGGCTGGTCGAGATTTCGCACAGCAACCCCACTTGGATTCACACTTCCGATGCAGAACGGCTCGGCGTAAAGTCCGGCGATTTAGTGTGTGTGGCCACCGAGATTGGCTACTTTGTGGATAAGGTGTGGGTGACGGAGGGGATTCGGCCCGGGGTGGTGGCCTGCTCCCATCACTTGGGCCGCTGGCGATTGGCGGAGGGTGACGGCACCAACCGGATTGCCTCGGCCCTGGTGGATTTGCGCGAGACCGGCGGTGAGTGGCAACTCAAGCAGTTGCACGGGGTCCAACCGTACAAATCCAGCGACCCCGATACCGAGCGTATCTGGTGGAGTGATGCGGGCGTGCATCAGAATCTCACTTTCCCCGTTCAACCCGATCCGATCAGCGGGATGCATTGCTGGCATCAAAAGGTGACCGTGACTTGCGCGCAACCCGGCGATAAATATGGCGATGTAAGTGTGGACACTAACAAGGCGCACGCCGTCTATAAACGCTGGCTTGCGCTAACTCGCCCGCCTACGGGCGAATGGCGTCGCCCCAACTGGATGTTGCGCCCGTTTAGGCCGGAGGTGAGTATGTATAAATTGCCGCCGGTTGCCGCTGGCAAATAGCCGCTTCGCGTGGTGGATGGTTTTGGAGTTTGAATTTTGACATTTGAACTTTTAGCTTCCCTCTGGCTCCATGAGCCGAATGACGAGACCATTGCCCGCGCCCATCACGAATTGGGCTTGCCGCTGGCTTCCGCCGCTGAACTGGCCCAAGCCTACGCGGATGTGTTCCTGCTCAATGTGTCGCCGTATGGCACCGCCTACACCGATGACTATGGTGAGTTGAATGGCGAGCGAGCGCAGGCAGTGGCTACTCTGTTTGCACAAGCGGGTTATGCCCCACGCGAACTCTCTGAAGTTGCGGCCCCTGACCATATGGGGTTGTGTTTAGGATTTTTGGGGTATTTGAAGGAAAGCGAATTAGAGATTAGAGATTGGGCTCCCATCTGTTGCCTTGCTGTTGAGCGTGAACCGACGGCCCCCGCGTTTTACCGTGCCCTCGCCCGTCGTACCCGTGAAATCTTGTTTTCCCAGTCAGCAATCAGCAATCAACAATCGGCAATTCCCAATTCCCAATTCCCAATTACCAATAACTCGCCCGACGAAGAATTGCGCCTAAAAGATATTCTTCGCTTCTTCCTCACGCCCGCGCGGTGTGGTGTGTTTCTCTCTCGCGCGCGGTTGGGACAGATGGCGAAGCCGATGGGACTGCGTTTGCCGTTTGGGTCGCGGTGGGAGGTGGCCGAGGCGTTGTTTATGGCGGCGGGTGAAAGCGGGCAGACGCTCGGGCTATTGCAAATGTTGGGGGTCGAAGTGACCGCGTGGGCGCAAGCCTATCGGCAGTGGGCAGAAACTTGCCCGAGTTGGCAACCCCACGCCGGGGACTGGCTATCCCGCACGGAGATCGCCCTGCAGACGCTCACTCAGTTGAACACGATTGTCACCACGGAAAGCGTGTGACCATTCCCAGTTTGGCCGAGTATCGTGAATATCAACAACGGTTTGTCGTGACTGGTGACCTGGCCCGGCAATCTTTGGCGTGGGCGCAACCGTTGGCGATGGAGGCGTTGGGCATTCACACGCAACGTCAAACGCTGGTGGAGGGGGAATTGCCGGCATATGTGGTGTTGACGACGCCCGAGACCAATGGCGGGTGGGGCGAATTGATGCCGGTGTGGTTTAAGCCCTATGAGCGCCCGGTGCCGTTTTATTGCCTCGACAATTGGGCGTTGTTTGCGCTGATGTATCAATCGGCGTGGGGCGAGGCCGCGCCCCCGCCACTTTTCACGGTTCAAAATCTCGCCCGCGTCATCCTCGGCGCGGATTTGCTGATCCCGTTTTTGCCGAGTACCGCTGGGGCCGGGCGCTTTTTGCGGCATGGCGCGTTGGCGGTATTACTCGGCGTGTTGTGGTTGGAACCGGAGGCGCGTGAGGCTTGGCTGGCCTGGCATGCCGCTGGCGCGCGGCGGTTTGTGGCGCAGGCCGACTGGCACCCGGTGATGGATGTGGGGGCGCGACTGGAGCAAGTGGAAGAAGAAGCGTTTTTGATCCCCGAGCGCAAACGGGTGGCGGGCGCGGTGGCGGTGATTGAATTTTTAGGGGATGAGGAACGCCGAGAAACGTATGGCCGGTTGTTTGGCGGGCTGTGTTTGAGTGTCACCGCCTTGGTCGCGGCGCTCGGGCCGGAGTGGCGCAAGTGGATTTTTCAAGCCGTCAATGTGAAGTATCAGCTGGCTGATTTTGGCGTGGCTGAGATAGAATCGTGGTTGCAAACCTAGCCATAGGAGTGAAACCCAATGAGTGAACCAGAACCGGGGCCAGCGGCGACGAGCGAACCGGCCGCGCCCAATGAACCAGTGTGGACGTTTCGGGGTTATCAGATGCGCCCGGCCGAGTTCAACACCGCCATGGTGCATTTTTATCGGGGCGAGGTGCAACGCGCCAACACCTGGCGCAATCGGTTGGATAACACCACCAACTGGGCGGTGGTGGCGGCGGGCGCGGCAATTTCCTTTGCGCTTTCCGATCCCACGCATCATTACGGGGTGATTATTCTGGACACGCTTTTGGTGACATTGTTTTTGTGGATTGAGGCGCGCCGGTATCGGTATTATGAATTGTGGTCATACCGGGTGCGCTTGATGGAGACGGATTTTTTTGCCTCGATGTTGGTGCCGCCGTTTGCGCCGCACCCCGAATGGGCGGAGAGTTTGGCCGAGTCGTTGCTGGCCCCGGAGTTCCCCATCAGTATGTGGGAAGCGTTTGGCCGCCGTTTTCGGCGCAACTATTTGTGGATTTTTCTGATCCTCGGCATTGCCTGGGGTCTCAAGAGTTTTCTGCATCCCGCCCCCGCGACTTCGTGGACTGAATTTATTGCGCGGTCAGCTTTGGGGCCTCTGCCGGGGGAAGCCATGTTGGCCTTTGGCTTAATTTACAACGGCCTCTTGTTTCTCATTGGCTTTGGCACCGCTGGACTGACGCAAGCCACGGGCGAAGTGTTGCCCAAGTTCGGCGAGTTCCCGATCCTTAGTCAGTTGTGGGAAGCCATGGAGGTGCAACAGGAGGGCAGTGCGGTTAAGCCCAAGCGGCGCGTGGCAACCCCGCCCGTGCGGCTCCGGCGGCAATTGTTGGCGCTCATCGTTGCCAATAAGCCGCAAGCCATCGCTGATCGGGTGATAAAAGAAATGAAGCGGGGCGTGACTGCCCTGCATGGCGAGGGGATGTTCACGCACCAAGCCCGGGAAGTCTTGATGGTGGCGGTAACCGTGACCGAGATGGCGCAACTTAAGACTTTGGTGCGGGCCGAAGACCCGAATGCCTTTTGTATCATCGCGCCAGCGCAGGAAATTTTAGGGCGGGGCTTCCAATCTTTGGAAACCTGAGGCGATTTATCATCACGCAACTCGTGACATCTGTCACTTGCTATAACCTAGGGGAATCGCGTAGTGTAATAAACATAGCAAGTAAATGGGTCGTGCGTTGGTAAGACCGCGCGACTGTTAGGAGTTATTTGGCGATGGCAGCTTACCTGCCGACAGTTCCGCGCCCGAGCGGCTTTATTTCCAGAGAGGAATAAAGCCGCTTTTGGTTTTTTAAAAAACCATTTAACCCTTCTTTCTCGCCATTGGCGCGAAGTAGTTGTTGGCCCAATGTCGCTTGGCTGGAGGTGCCTCTTGACCACCACCCCACCGGTTTCCGATACCCGCTCGAGTTTTTTGGACGAAGTGATTGCCGCGACCCCGGGGCGGTCGCGGCTGGAGATGTGCATCCAGTGCGGCACGTGTGGCGGCTCCTGTCCATCTGCCGCCGATATGGACGCCACCCCCCGCACCTTGTTTGCCCGCATTCGCGCCGGCCAGCGGGCTGAGGTGCTCCGCAGTAACAGCTTTTGGTATTGCGTCTCCTGCTATTACTGCATGGTGCGGTGCCCGCAGGAAATCCATGTTACCGATGTGATGTATTCGCTTAAGCGCATGTCCATCCGCGAGGGCTATACCGACCACGACGCCGCGCCCGACTTTTCCCAGACATTCGTGGGCTATATCGAAAAGTACGGACGCAGTTTTGAGCTGGGTCTGGCGACGCGATATCACTTGGTGCATTCCCCGCACCGTAAAACTTATTTGGGCACGCTGGCCCTGGGGATGCTAACACGTGACCGCCTGGCATTTGCGCCTCACCGGATCAAAGGCATGGATGAGTTGAGCGCGATTTTGGATAAAGCCAAAGCCCTCGCGCGGGAGGCCGAGTTGGCCGGAGAGTTGAGACGCCTATGAGATACGGTTACTATCCGGGCTGTTCCCTGGAAAAAAACGCCGCCGCTTACGATATCTCGGCGCGCGCCGTCACGCGCTGTCTCGGCCTGGCGCTGGACGAGTTGGAGGATTGGAACTGTTGTGGCGCCACGGAAAACATCGCCATTAATAAATTGCCCGCCTATGCGCTGATTGGGCGCAACCTGGCGCTGGCCCAGCAACAGCTAGCTACCCCACAGAATGATTATCGCGCCGCCGATGGGCGCGCACAATTAGTGGCGCCCTGTAGCGCCTGTTTTCTCAATCTGCGCAAAGCCGACCGCTATTTGCAGGAAGATGCTTTTTTACGCGAGCAGACCAACGCGGCGTTGGCGGCAGGGGGCTTGCACTACGACCCGGGCACGATTTTTGTGCGCCATCTACTCGATGTGTTTGTCACCGATTATGGCTATGACCGCATTCAAGCCCGAGTGGCCAAACCGCTGACCAACTTGCGGGTGGCGCCCTACTACGGTTGTCTCCTTTCCCGCCCGCGTTTTGGCGGCGAACTCTCCGACACCGAATATCCGATGGAATTGGATCATTTGATGCAGGCCCTGGGCGCGGAGGTGGTGGATTTTCCGCTGAAAACGCATTGTTGTGGCGGGCATATGACGCAAATCTCAGCGGAAGTGGCCTATGAACTCATCCGGCGCCTCCTGCAAAACGCCACTGAATATCACGCGGATGTTTTGGTTACCCTCTGTCCGATGTGCCAATTGAATTTGGATGCCTATCAGGAGCATGTCAACCATTACTTTGGCACCGACTTCAAGTTACCCATCCTGTATTTCACGCAACTACTGGGCCTGGCTTTGGGCTTGCCGCCGGCGGACTTGGGTTTTGGCAAGGAGATTGTGACTGCCGCGCCCCTGTTGGAAAAAATTGACCGGAAGCCGGAGGCCGCACCGGTGGCGCATGGCCCGCGCAAAAAGGAAGACGGCTTGCCGATGCCCAGGAGAGCGGATGGCCGATAGCCGCTTCACGTGGCCAATGGCAGATAGCGGATGGTCAATCAGCCATCAACTATTGGCTATCAGCCATAGGCTATTTGTAGGAGTACGGACATGACTGAGCGAATAGGCGTATATGTCTGTCATTGTGGATCAAATATTGCCGGGATCGTGGATGTGGCGGCGGTGCGCGATTGGGCCGCGGGCCGCCTGAAAGAGCGCGGGGTTGTCATGGCCCGTGACTATAAGTTCATGTGCTCCAGTCTCGGACAGGAATTAATTGAAAAGGACATTAAGGAACTTGGGCTAACCCGAGTGATCGTGGCGGCGTGTTCGCCCCATTTACACGAAACTACTTTTCGGACCGCTTGCGCCCGGGCTGGCTTGAACCCGTATCTGTGCGAACTAGCATCCATTCGGGAACAGGTCTCCTGGGTGCATACGGACAAAAGCGCGGCCACCACGAAAGCTAAAGCGGTGGTCTCAGGCGCGGTGGAACGGGTGGTTTATAACCAGGCCTTGGAACCGTTGCGGGTTCCGATCCACCCGGCGACCCTCGTGGTGGGGGGCGGCATCGCCGGGATCCAGGCGGCCCTCGAAATCGCAGATGCCGGTTTTCCGGTTTATCTGGTCGAGCGGGAGCCGTCCATCGGCGGGCACATGGCCCAATTCGATAAAACATTTCCGACATTGGACTGCGCCGCCTGCATTCTCACGCCCCGGATGGTCTCGGCGGGCACGCACCCTCACATCACTTTGCTGACCTGGAGTGAAGTGGTGGAGGTCAAGGGCTACGTTGGCAATTTCACGGTGACTGTTAAAAAGCGGGCACGCTATGTGAACACCGCATTGTGCACCGGGTGTGGCATTTGTCAGGAGAAGTGCCCCAAAAAGGTGGTGGATGAAGTGTACGAAGCCGGGTTGGGCTACCGCAAGGCGGTGTATGTGCCGTTCCCCCAGGCCGTGCCCAAGTATCCGGTGATTGACCGCCCCAATTGCACGTTCTTCCAAAAGAATACTTGTCGCGCCTGCGAGAAACTTTGCCCGACGGGAGCGATTGACTTTAAGCAGACGGATGAGTTGGTTCAATTGGAGGTAGGTAACATTATTTTGGCAACTGGCTACGACCTGTTTGATGCGCGCCGCATCCCGCAATATGGCTATGGGCGACTGGCCAATGTTTTTACCAGTTTGGAATTTGAGCGTCTCACCAATGCGGCTGGCCCGACCAATGGCAATATCGTTTTACGCGATGGCCGGACCACGCCGCAAACGGTGGGCATCATTCATTGCGTGGGTAGTCGGGACCGCAACTTTAATAATTATTGTTCGGCCATTTGTTGTATGCAGAGTTTGAAGTTCGCGCATCTGGTCGAGGAACGCACGGGGGCGCAAGTCTACAACTTCTATATTGATATGCGGACGACCGCCAAGGCCTATGATGAATTTTATCAACGGGTGATGGAGGAAGGCACGTTGTTTGTGCGTGGCCGCGTGGCGGAAGTGACCGACGCGACCCGACAACCTGATGAAGCCGGCAAACTCATCATTCAGGTCGAGGACACCCTGGTGGGGTGTCAGCGCCGCATCCCGGTGGATATGGTCATTCTCTCGGCGGGGTTGGAGCCGCGCCGCGACGCCAAGGAGACCGCCAAGCGGTTTGGCATTTCCTGTAGTTCCGATGGCTGGATTATTGAGAAACATCCCAAACTCGATCCGGTGGCGACAATGACCGAGGGCGTGTTTGTGGCGGGCTGTGCCCAAGGCCCCAAGGATATTCCGAATACGGTGGCGCAGGGGGCGGCGGCGGCGGCCCGGGTGTTGGGGCGCATCCAGCAAAAAGAAATTGCTTTGGAACCCGTGCGCGCCAGCATCAATCAGGACCAATGTTCGGGATGCCGGATTTGCAACAATCTGTGCCCGTTCAACGCCATTCTATTCCACGCCGAACAGATGGTATCGGAGGTCAACCCGGTGTTGTGTCAGGGGTGTGGGACGTGCGTGGCGGCTTGCCCAGCTGGCGCGATTACCGGGACGGGCTTCAGCAATGAGCAAATTCTCGCGCAGATTGAAGGGCTGTTGATGCTAAATCTGGGCAACGGGCAAAAGCCGGAAGTCCGGGAGGCTGTGCTGGCGTAAACGGGCGAACTTGACCCGGACGGCTGACCCGGCAAGCGAGGTGATTATGAGCGACCATGAACATTTTGAACCCGTCATCATCGGTTTCACCTGCAACTGGTGCAGTTATCGCGCGGCGGACTTGGCCGGCACCGCGCGGGTCAAATATCCTCCCAATGTCCGCCTGATTCGGTTGATGTGTTCAGGCCGGTTGGATCCGACTTTTGTGTTGAAGGCGCTGGCCTCCGGCGCGGATGCGGTGCTGATGACGGGGTGCCACCCCGGTGAGTGTCATTATTTGGAGCAGAACTACAAAGCCCTGCGCCGATTTCTGCTCCTGCGGCGCACCTTGACCCAATTGGGCGTCGAACCCCAGCGGATGCGATTGGTCTGGGCCAGTGCGGCCGAGGGCGTGCGACTGGCGCACGAGATAACCACAATGGTGGAAGAAATTCGCGCGTTAGGGCCTCTGCATTGGCCGCTGGCCCTGGACGGGCCGTCTGCTCACCAATCCGTTGAGACCGCGGCCCCCGAACACGCACAGGAGGTGCTGGCATGAGCGACAACGGCTCCCTGACAGGAAAACCCAAGTTTGCCATGTACTGGGCCGCCGGGTGTGGGGGATGTGAAATCGCGGTCCTGAATATTCACGAAAAATTGTTGGCGGTGGACGCCAACTTCGAAATCGCGTTTTGGCCGGTGGTGATGGACGTGAAATATAAAGACCTGGCGGCCCTGCCCGATGGCGCGATTTTGCTCACCTTGTTTAATGGTGGCATCCGCAACAGCGAGAATGAAGAAATGGCGCACCTGTTGCGGCGCAAGTCCAAGATTTTGGTCGCCTTTGGTTCGTGCGCGTGCGAGGGATGCATCCCCGGTCTGGCTAATTTGTCGTCGGTCGGGTCCATGGTTGACACGGCCTATACCACGGTCTCCACCGATAACCCCGAGCGCCTGCGCCCAATGCTCACTTACGCCACGCCTGTTGGTGACTTGCACCTACCCGAGCTTTACCCACGGCTTAAGACTCTCGCGCAGGTGGTCGTGGTGGATTATTTCATGCCGGGGTGCCCGCCGGAGTCAGCTCAAATTGCCGGGGTGATTGACCTCGTCATCAACGTTTTGCACGGCCAGGCGCGGCTACCCCCTGCCGGTACGGTGATTGGGGTGGGTAATTCGACGGTCTGCGACGAGTGCCCGCGCGCGCGCAATGTGAAGACCATCAAACAATTCACCCGGATTCAGGCCCTCGCCAAGGTTGACCCGGCGCTGTGCCTGTTGGAGCAGGGCATCCCCTGCAATGGCCCGGCCACCCGGAGCGGGTGCGGGGCGCTTTGTCCGCAAGCGGGCGCGCAGTGCATTGGCTGTTATGGCCCGGCGGCGGGGGTGCTCGACTTCGGTGCGCGGCTGATGAGCGCGTTTGCTTCGGTGATTGATAGCAATGATCTGGTTGAAATTGAACGTATCCTGGATACCCTCCCCGACCCGGTGGGGCAGTTCTACCGCTTTAGCCTGCCGGGGTCGGTGATGCAAATCGGGAGAAATCACCATTAAGGCTCGCCTGGAACCACAACCATCGTTGATTTATTTGGAGGCAACCATGACTGACCAAACATCCACCCCCACGGCTTTCAGCGAAGACCCGCACATTCTCATGGAGCGCAACTTTATCCTTGAATATCTCCACGGACAAGGTTATACCTTTGAGACCCTGCACCAACTGCCCGCCGCGCAAATTAAAAAACTACTGACCGAGGCCTCGACCTATGCCTCCGCCAAGTTGACCGAGATTGAAGCGCGGGCGCATTTTGTCGGTGAAGTCCATGGCGCGGTGGCGAGCACTTGGGGCGAAGGCTCATAAACCCCGCCGACTCTGGGCACCAGACCGGAACACCTGATCTCTGCAAGGAGGCGTTATGCCACGCATTACCATTGACCCCATCACCCGGCTGGAAGGCCATGGCAAGATCGAGATTTTCCTCGATGCTGAGGGCGAGGTGGCGAACACCTATTTTCAAATTCCCGAATTGCGCGGGTTCGAACGCTTCTGCGTGGGGCGGCCCGTTGAGGAAATGCCACTGCTGACTAATCGCATCTGTGGCGTCTGCCCCGAGGCGCACCATATGGCCGCCGCTAAAGCCGCCGACGCCGTATATCAGGTTGACCCGCCGCCCACGGCCAAGAAACTGCGCGAACTGCTCTACAGCGCCTTCTATGTCACCGACCACACCACGCATTTTTACGCCCTCGGGGGGCCGGATTTCGTGATGGGGCCGGATGCGCCCGTGGCTGACCGTAATCTGCTCGGCGTCATTCACAAAGTCGGGTTGGAAATTGGCGGCCAGGTCATTCAGTGCCGCAAGTATGGCCACACCGTCGTGGAGATGATCGGTGGGCGCAAAGTTCATCCATGTACCTCCATCCCCGGCGGCCTGACCAAGGGCATTAGCGAGGCCCAGCGCCAGGAAATTGAGCAGATGGGGCGCTGGGCGATTGAGTTCGCGCAGTTCAGCATTAAATTATTCAACGACATCGTGTTGGGTAATCAAGCCTATGTGGATTTAATTCTGGGCGACATTTACACGCACCACACCTATTATATTGGCCTGGTGGACGCGAACAACAAAGTGAACTTCTACGATGGCCGGGTGAGCGTGGTGGACCCGGATGGGCGGCGGATTGGCGACTATGCGCCCCAGGAATACACCGATTGGATTGCTGAACGGGTTGAACCGTGGACGTATTTGAAATTTCCATATCTCAAAAAAATCGGCTGGAAGGGCCTGGTGGATGGCACGGATTCGGGCGTTTACATGGCCACGCCGCTCGCCCGGCTTAATGCCGCCGATGGGATGGCCACCCCGCGCGCACAGGTGGAATACGAACGCTTTTACGCCACCCTGGGGGGCAAGCCCGTGCATCAACGCCTCGCCATCCATTGGGCGCGGTTGATTGAATTGCTCTATGCCGCCGAGCGCTGGGTGGAACTCACCACCGACCCGGAGATTACTTCGCCCCAAGTGCATACGGTCCCCACAGCGATACCCACCGAAGGCGTGGGAATTGTCGAGGCCCCGCGCGGGACCCTGACCCATCACTATTGCACCGACGAGCGCGGCTTGCTGACCAAAGTCAATCTCATTGTGGGCACCACCAATAATTACGCGCCCATCAGTATGTCCATCAAAAAAGCGGCGCAATCGTTTATCAAGAAAGGGGAGATCGTCACCGAGGGCGCGCTCAACCGGATCGAGATGGCTTTCCGGGCTTATGACCCATGCTTTGGATGTGCGACCCATTCGTTGCCCGGCCAAATGCCGTTACAGGTCACGGTTCACGATGCGGCGGGCGCGGTCATTCAAGTGCTACGCCAAAAATGTTGACCGATGGAGCAGTTGGCGTGAGCGTTCAGACCCTGGTGCTTGGCCTCGGCAACCCGCTTCTCGGCGATGATGGCATTGGCTGGAAAGTGGTCGAAGCGATGCGGCAGAGACTTGACTTGACGGACAGCCTAACAGCCATCGAGGTGGATTGTCACTCCGGCGGCGGGTTGAGTCTCATGGAGCGACTGGTGGGTTACGAGCAGGTTGTCCTCGTGGACGCGCTGTGCACCCCGACCTACGCGGCTGGCACCGTCGTGTCTTTAAGCCTGGCCGACTTGCCGAGCCAGCATACAGTCTCGGCGCATGATGTTAATTTGCTGACCGCACTCCAACTGGCGAAAACGCTCGGGCTCCCCATCCCCCGCCAGGTCGCCATCATTGCCATCGCCGCCGAAAATGTCTTGGATTTTACCGAAGCGTGTTCAACCGCTGTCCTGGCCGCCGTGCCCCGCGCCGTGGAAGTGGTGGGGGCTCAATTACGGCATTGGGCTGGTCAGCCCCTTAAGGAGATCCCATGAAAACCAACTTTCGATCCGGAGTTTATCTGGCTTTGACCACGGCGTTGATTAGCGGCCTTTCAATTTATCTGAATAAGCTGGCGGTCAACGCCATGCCCGAGGCCGCTTTATTTACGACTTTGAAGAACACCCTGGTCGGGTTGATGTTGTTGGGGTTGACCAGCGCGACCCGGCGCGACGTCACGCTGACGCAGTGGAGTGTGTGGCAATTGCTGGTGGTGGCGGTGATTGGCGGCAGTTTGCCGTTTCTATTGTTCTTTAAAGGTCTGGCGTTGGCGGCGGCGCCGAGCGCGGCGTTGATTCATAAGAGTCTATTTTTGTGGGTGGCGCTGTTGGCGGCCCCCTTACTTGGCGAAGCCTTGGGCGGGTGGACACTCCTCGGCCTGGCGGCGCTGACGCTTGGGCAAGTGTTGGTGGGGTGGCCGAAAGTTTGGGGGTGGGGGATGGGCGAAAGCCTCATCTTGTTGGCAACGCTGTTATGGGCGGTTGAGACGATTGTGGTTAAGCGGCTAGTGTTCAAACTTCCAGTGCGTTTGGCCGCTACTGCCCGGATGCTGGGGGGCGCGCTGGTGTTGTGGCTGTATCTCGGGTTTACCGGGCAAGCCCCGTCAGTGTTTACACTCTCGCTCACGCAATGGCTCTGGGTATTGGTGACCTCGGCTTTGCTGTTTGGGTACGTGCTCACCTGGTACACCGCCTTACAGTGTGCGCCGGTCACGGTCGTCTCAGCGATTCTTCCCGTGGGCGCGGTTGTCACCGCCGGGTTAACCTGCCTGCTTGAAGGGCAAAGTTTGCAATGGTTGCCGGCCATGGGTTTAGGATTAATGATCGTTGGGGTCATTCTGCTTGTCGGTTGGCACAGACTGGAGAGGCCCTATGTCGGCGTTGCCCGCCCGTGACGGGTTATTGCTGTTTGCGCGCTATGCGTTCATGCCCAACCGCTTGGGCTTCTGTGGCGGCCCACACGAACGCGGCTTATTTGAAGCGTGTGTCGCGGGCGAGGCCTCGGTTGAGCTACGCACGTGGGCCAAACTATTTGAGGGCGCGTACCCATATCTCACGTTGATTGCCAACGCCAATGCGGTGCGCGACCCATTTGATTATCGGGTGGTCGAGGCGTATTGGTTGGGGAACGCCCTGCTGGCCCGCGCCGCGCTGGGGCCTTTTTACGCTTCACTCCGCGCGCGTTTTGGAGATCGTCTCTCACCCCGTGCGCTTGAGCTTGTGCTCGGCCAGATCCCGGCTGGTGCTGAACCGTTTCATGGTTTTCATGTGTTGGAGATTTGTCGCCGCACGGGCGCGCTCGCCGAAAATTTGGAAACGCTGGATAACTGCCGTATTAGTTGGGGGCGGGTGGTGGCCGTGTTGCCGGGGAGTTTGACGGTGACCACCCAGCCGTTGACATTTGCGGGCGGTCACTTGACTCTCGGCGGGGAGCTGACCCGCACGGTGGCGCGGCATTGGGACGGTCACGGTTTTGTGGAGGCGGCGTGTCCGGGGGATTGGGTTTCAATCCACTGGGGCTGGGCTTGTGATCAGTTGACCGAAGCCCAGGTGGCGAATTTGCGCTGGCATACGCTCCACAACTTGGAATTAACGAATCAAACCTTATAGCGAGCTTAAGTGGAAATTACCAACGACAATGCATGAAATTGGCCTCATTCAAAATCTCATCGAGCAAGCCCAACAAGCGGCGGCGGGCCGGGTGGTGCGTCAGGTGGAAGTGGCATTGGGCGAGCTGTCCGATATATCCGCCGAAGCGCTAAATTTCTATTTTGACCAGTTGCGGCGGGAAACGGCGCTGGCCCAGGCCAAGCTGGTCATTCACCCGGAAGCCGGGCGTGGCGAATGCCGCCACTGCGGGAGTGTGGGCTTGGGCGCGGTTTTACAAGGTCTCTGTCCCGTCTGTGGCGCCCAGGCCTGGAAAATCCAGCGGGGTGACACGGTGCGGCTGGAAGCTATTGAAGTGGAATGAGTCATGTGTGCCTCGTTGCCTTTTCAGGTTGTTGCGTTTGAGGGTGACCGGGCGGAGGTGACCGCCCGGGGGCAGACCCTGCGCGTCGAGTATCGGTTGGTGCCGGAAATCGTCCGGGGCGATTGGGTGCTGGTCAATGCCGGGCAAATCATCAGCCAGATTACCCCGGAGGAAGCGGATGTGATCCAAGATTTATTGCGAGCGATGGTTAGTTTAGGGGAGACCGACGCTGAGTTTACTTGATAAAGTGTATTAGTCAGACACATGGTAGACATCAAAAGAGCCAGTAACGATGGGCGAATT
>CAYUFY010000005.1:0-38389 GCA_964443795.1 uncultured Anaerolineales bacterium
CACCCCCACCCTCACGCCCGACCCCTTCTTCTTCACTGGCGTGAGCGATGCCATTGTCAATATACTCAAGCCCGACCCCAATGGCCCGGCGCTCTTGCGCATCACCGGCAACGCCGCCAATAATTTTTTTTCCATCAAAAGTTTTGATGTTCAGAACAACGCCCTGGCCATTCTGGTCAATACCACGGTGGCCTATGATGGCATTGTCCCCATTGACTTTCTCCCCGATGACCATACCCAGCGTTTGGAGTTGAATGTCAGTGGCCCGTGGACCATCCAAGTCCTGCCCCTGACTCTGGCCCGCACCCTGGTCGTGGATCAACCCCTCACCGGCTTTGGCGATGAAGTCATCCTGCTTGAGGAGGGTGTTGACGCGGTCAAAATCACGGCCAACCCGGGCGATCAACTCTTTGGCGTCTTTGCTTATCAGGCCCGCGCCCGCGACCTGATTGCCAGCGCCAACGCGCCCTACAGCGAAGTCATAACCTTGCCCAACGGCACCAAGACACTGGAAGTGCATGCCACTGGCGCGTGGACACTGGAAGTAAAATAATGGGTAGTGGTAACAAAGTAAGTGATGGTGCGCTAGACCTGACAGGTCTTTCAAATTCATCACTTACAAAGTTACCACTACCAAATAATGATCTGCTGGACCGACTCTTTTTGCTGATTGGGAGTTCTCATGCCGATTAAAAACTACCACCGCCCCACCGATTGGGATTCGGCCCACGCCGCCTTGCGCGCCTCCGAACCGCTGTTGCTCGGCCCACGCGTTCCCATCCCGCCCTATGGGGAGGCGGCTTCCCTCACGGATTTATCGCGCCTCGAACTGAACTACATCAAAACCGACTCGCAGATTCACATCGGCGCGCTCACCACGTTACAAAGCCTCGCCGAAGCTACCCTCGTCGGCAGTTTGCTCAATGAAGCCGCGCACCTCACCACGCATTACGGCCTCCGCAACGTCGCCACCCTCGGCGGCCTGTTGTTGGCCGAATCCGGCCCGCCGGAGATTCTGCTCGCCCTCCTCGCCCTCGATGCCCACGTTGTCATTCGCGGCGATTCTACCCGCCAAGCTCAAGTTACCAATTACCAATTACTTCCCGGCGAACTCATCACCGAAGTGACTTTCTCCCCGCCTGCCGGAAAAACCGCTTTAGAAAGACTCACCCGCACCCCGCGGGATGAGGCTATCGTGGGGATCGCCGTATCCCTGCGGGCCGAAGCGGGTGTGTGCCGCGCCGTGCGCCTCGCCATCGCGGGAGCGGGGCCGCGCCCCGTGTGCGTGCAATCGGTGGAAAATATTTTGCTCGGTCAACCGCTCACCCCGGCCACCATCGCCGAAGCCGCCGCCGCTGTCGAAGCCGTGGTCAACCCGACCAACGACTTCAAAGCCTCCGCCGACTATCGCCGCGCGATGGCGGGCGTGCTGACGCGGCGGGCGCTCCAGCGAGTTTCAAATTAATCGCGCCACTTACATATCTACTCGCTTACATAACCTGGCACTTATGAACATCTCCTTCACCCTCAATGGTCAATCTAAAACCCTCGACTGCGCCCCCGGCGAGTCGTTAATGATGGCGCTCCGCAATGCCGGTATGTGGAGCGTCAAGCACGGTTGCGAAAGCGGCGAATGCGGCGCCTGTTCGGTCATCGTGGATGGCAAACTCATGCCGACGTGCATTCTGCTCGCGCCACAGGTCGAAGGCAAGCAGGTGGTCACGCTTGAACACTTGAACCCGGCTGACCAATCACTGCATCCCATTCAACAAGCCTTTATAGACACTGGCGCAATTCAATGCGGCTATTGCACGCCCGCAATGATGCTGGCGACCAAACTGCTGTTGGAAAAAGAAACGCATCCGACTGAGACGCAAGCGCGGGAAGCGTTGAGCGCGGTCTTGTGCCGTTGCACCGGGTACAAGAAACCCGTCGAGGCCGTGCTCCGCGCGGGCGCGCTGTTACGCGGCGAGACCCCGCCCCCCGCGGAAGGGCCGGGCATCCCCTTTGAATCCGTCTTCGGTCAGGGCGACGACCAATCCCCCATCACCAATTACCCAATCACTTCTGGTTCTACTCAAACTCAAGTCCGTTTCAAATTCCCCGTCACCCTCACCTCGCCGCAACAGCAAACCGATGTGGTCGGCCACCCCGAACCCAAAGTGGACGCGGTGAAAATGGCAAAGGGGCGACCCATCTTCGCGGATGATGTGGACTTGCCCGGGATGTTGCACGCGGCGATGTTAACCAGCCCGCACGCCCACGCGCGCATCACACGGATTGACGCGACGGCGGCCCGCGCGCTCCCCGGCGTGCACGCCGTGCTCACGCATCTCGATGTCCCGCGCGTTATCTACGCCTCGGGCGGACAGTCGCACCCCAACCCGCCGCCGTGGGATCAAGTCTCGCTCGACTCCAAAGTGCGCCATGTGGGTGACCGCGTGGCCGTCGTTGCCGCCGAGTCGCCGGAGATTGCCACTGCCGCGTTGAAGTTAATTGAAGTCGAATACGAAATTCTCCCGGCGGTGTTCGAGGCCGATGAAGCGATGCAAGATGGCGCGCCCGTCATCCACGACGAACCGGACGCGCAAAAGATTCACGATGCCGCGCACAACATCGCCATCACCAACCACGCGCTGGTGGGCGATATTGAGCAAGGCTTGCGCGAGGCGGATAAAGTTTTTGAGCGCACCTATCGCGTGCACCAAGTGCAACAAGCGTCCATCGAGCCGCACATTGTTGTAACGTATTGGGATGACGATGACCGACTCGTGATTCGCACCTCCACGCAAGTGCCGTTCCATGTGCGGCGTATGGTCGCGCCCTTGTTGGGCCTCCCCGTCAAAAAGATTCGCGTCATCAAGCCGCGCATCGGCGGCGGGTTCGGCGGCAAGCAAGAGATGCTCATCGAAGACCTGTGCGCGCATCTCACGCTGGCGACCAACCGCCCGGTGCGCTTTGAATACACCCGCGAGCAGGAATTCACCAGCGCGCGCTCGCGCCACCCGCAAAAAATTATTTATCGCGCGGGGGTGATGAACGATGGCACCCTCCACGCGCTCGATATGCGTGTCATCGAAGACACGGGCGCGTACGGCACGCACGCCCTCACCGTGGGCACGGTCAGCGGCTTGCGCGGCCTTTCCACCTATCGTTGCCCACATATGCAATTCAACCTCGCCGGCGTGTACACCAACAAGCCCACGCCCGGCGCCTTTCGCGGTTATGGCGCGCCGCAGGCGTTGTTCGCGCTCGAAAGCCTCATGGAAGAAATCGCCGCCGAGATGGGCCTCGACCCGATTGAGTTCCGTTTGCAAAACGCCATCCGTGTCGGCGATTCGATTGCGGTGGCCAAGGCGTTGGGCGAGGGCCGCGAGGGGTATGAACAAATCATCCAAACTTGCGCCTTGCCCCAATGTCTTGAACAAGCAGGCGCGGCCATTGGGTGGGATAGACGCACCGGCGGGTCTGGTACGGGCGGGTCTGAGACCCGCCCCAACGATTGGCGCATTGACCCCGCGCGGCTCCACATCCGGCGCGGGCTGGGCGTGGCCGCCGCTATGCACGGCACCGCCATCGCCGGCCTCGATATGGGCGCGGCCTCCGTCAAGATGAACGACGATGGCAGTTTCAACGTCCTCGTCGGGGCCACCGACCTCGGCACGGGGTCCGACACCGTCCTCGCGCAAATCGCTGCCGAGACGCTCGGCGTGCCGCTCAACGACATCCTCATCTATTCGTCCGACACCGACTTCACGCCCTTCGATACCGGCGCGTATGCCTCATCCACAACTTACATCTCCGGCGGCGCGGTGATGAAGGCCGCCGAAAAAGTGCGCGCACAAATTTTTGAACGGGCGAAATTTATGCTCCAGGCGGATTCGACTGACGGGATGTATCTCCGCAACCGCGCGGTGTACCTGGCCGACGGGCGCTCGGTGAGCCTCGAAGCCGTGGCGCTCCACAGCCTGCACACTGAAAACCAAGAACAAATCATGGCCACGGCCTCGCACGTTTCGTTTCACTCGCCGCCGCCCTTCGCCGCGCAATATGCCGAAGTGGAAGTGGACACCGAGACCGGCCAAGTCACCGTGACCAAACTCGTCATGGCTGTGGACTGCGGGACGGCCATTAATCCGCAAACCGCCGAAGGGCAAATCGAAGGTGGCCTTGCGCAAGCGTTGGGCTACACCGTCAGCGAAGACATGGTCTACAACGAGCGCGGTGAATTGCTTAACACGCGCTTCGGCGACTACCGCATTTTTCAAGCCGACGAGATGCCCGCCCTGCAAGCCATCCTTGTGCCGACTTACGAACCCAGCGGCCCCTTCGGCGCCAAAGCCGTCGCCGAGATTCCCATGGATGGCGTGGCCCCGGCCGTTGCCAATGCGGTCTTTCATGCAGTTGGCGTTCGCATCCGTGATTTGCCGATTACACCGGAGAAGGTGTGGAAGGCACTGCAAGCGAAGAAGTAAAAGTTCACGTTACCATTTGTAACCACGGATTACCAAAAACAAAAATCCGTGAAAATCTGTGTAATCCGTGGTTTCTTTTTAAACCATGCCTCACGCCACCCTCTTCCTCACCACCCGCGCTGCGTTTCATCAACAAGCCGCCCGCGTCGCCGCCCCGCCCGAACTGGCGCTCACGTTTCTTGATCCCAATGATCGACCGGCCATCCTTGCCGCTTTGCCCGAAGTAGAATTTTTAATTACTGAGCGCGTAGGGGTGATTGATGGAGAGCTGTTGCGCGCCGGGCGGAATCTGAAACTCGTGCAACGGTTGGGTTCCCAGACGTGGGACATTGACCTTGAAGCCGCGCGGTCACTGGGCCTCCCCGCGTGTTGCTGGCCCTCGTGGACATGTGCCAACGTGGCCGAACATCTCGTGTGGCAAATGCTGGCCCTCGCCAAACGCGCCAACGAGTTGCAACAGATTGCAACTCAAGATTGGAGCCACGGTAGGCCGGGCTTACAGCCCTACACCTCCGGCGGCGAAAACCGTCGTGCTCCAAGCGCGACCTACATTGAAACCAAAGATTGGGGCATAAAAACTAAACGCAGTGACGAAAACACCTTTGCTTACAACTGGTCGAAACGTGAAAACTTGCGGAGTCTGCGTCACAGCACCGTTGGCATCTTGGGTTTTGGAGAAATCGGTTTTGAGTTGGTGCAACGATTAAAAAACTTTGAGTGTCGGATGCTTTACCACAAACGCCACCGCTTGCCCGCTCACGTTGAAGAAGAAAATAACCTTGCCTTTGCCGTCCCGACTGAACTTGCCGCCCAAAGTGATTTTATGGCTTGCCTGCTCCCCTACTCCGCCGAGACCGACCAAAGCCTCAGCGCCGCATTCTTCGCTGGCATGAAGTTCGGGGCGTTCTTCGCCCACTGCGGGGCAGGCGGCGTGGTGGACGAAACCGCCCTCATCGAAACTCTACGCTCCGGGCACCTCGCGGGCGCGGCCCTCGACACCTTCACCCATGAACCCCTGCCGCCCGCTGACCCCCTCCTCGCCCTCGCGCGTGACCCGACCCACAATGTTATCTTGACCCCGCACATCGCGGCCGGCAACTCCGCCGAATATCGCCTAGAGCGGGCGGAGGCGTTTGCGAATGTGTTGGCGGTGTTGCGGGGGGAAGAATTGCGCTACCGGTTGGTGTAAAGCCATGTTTTCAAACCGAAGCCAATTCCGAGTCCATTGGGTGATTCGGAACCGAGGACTTTAATTCTCATGCGATCATCTTCCGGACAGCGCTTTATTGCGCTTGACCATGTCCGGGCTTTGGCCTGTTGCCTAGTTGTCACTTGGCATTTTACGCACGCCACAAGTGGCTACCCGGTTCCATTTGAATATATCCCAGCCATTTTCCCGTTCGCGCTTCTGGATGAAGGTCACACGGGTGTGGCGCTCTTTATGACATTGAGTGGATACTTATTCGCCAAACTGCTGGATGGAAAAACTATTGACTATAAAAGGTTTCTGTGGAACCGGGCCCTCCGCCTCTTGCCCCTACTCTTGCTGGTGATGATTATTGTGGGGGGAAATAAACTCATCCTTGGGGAAAATTTATATCCGTACATCAAAGACCTCATCCAGGGCGTGATTTTTCCGTCTCTTCCCAATGGCGGCTGGTCAATCACTGTCGAATTCCACTATTACTTGGTCTTGCCGATATTTTTGTGGTTGGGCAAGCGTTCTAAATGGCTAATACTCCCCGTCATTTTGTTAAGTCTGGCCCTCCGTTTTCTCCTTTACCAACAACTAGGCCAAATTCAACTCCTAGCTTATTGGACGCTTGTGGGACGGATAGATCAATTTGCCATTGGAATGCTTATATTTCAATGGAGGGCCTTATTTGCCCGGCGGCACTTTCTGGCGCTCGGGTGTCTAATGACCTTTGCCGTGTTCTATTGGTACTTTGATTTACAAGGTGGGTTTTATCAAAACCCAACCTACCCCTCCCCTGACCGGCTCTGGATTTTTCTTCCCACGCTTGAAGGTTTGGCTTATGGCATAGGTATCGCTTGGTACGATAATTCTTTCGCGCCATCGGATCAGGGCTTATCCCGTTTGGTCGGACTGATTGGCACTTATTCATACTTCACTTATCTGTTTCATTTCTTCATTGTTTTTCAGGTGGCCCGGTTCATCAATGAGCGGATTATGACCATCTCCAATTTCTACGTGGCTTGTGTTTGGTCATGGATCTTCTTGCTTCTAATGCAACCCCTCGGCTACCTTAGTTTTCGTTTTATTGAGGCACCAGCCCTTAAACTGAGAAGACCATATATACTCTAAAACGCTGGTCGACAATGCGGAGCCTGATTCTCACCTTGCACGTGGCCGCCGGGAACTCAGCCGAATATCGGTTGGAGCGGGCGGAGGCCTTTGCGAATGTGTTGGCGGTGTTGCGGGGAGGGGAGTTGAAGTACCGAGTGGGGTAAAAAAAAGTCATCTGTCATCAGTTATCAGTGAGCGGTGACTGTTCACTGATAACTGTTCACTGGCACCTGCCTTACCCCCTCAACCCCACCTCATACATTGCCAAGATATTCTCCACCGGCGTATCCGATTGGATGTGGTGCGAACTACACAGCACATAGCCGCCGCCTTCGCCCAAGACGTTCACGCATTTTTTCACGGCGGCGCGCACTTCATCCGGCGTGCCAGTGGGGAGCACACCAATGATGTCGAGGCCGCCGTGAAAGGCCAACTTGTCGCCGAACTCACGCTTGAGTTTCTCGGCTTCCATATTTTTGGCATCGGGCTGGATGGGATTGAGCAAGTCAATGCCCAATTCAATCAGGTCGGGGATGAGGGCGTAGATTGCGCCGTCGCAGTGGTACATCACTTTCTTGCCGTGCGCGTGTGCGAGGTCAACTAACTGCTTGTGGCGCGGGCGCACGAAATCGGC
This sequence comes from uncultured Anaerolineales bacterium, assembly GCA_964443795.1. GTDB lineage: Bacteria > Chloroflexota > Anaerolineae > Anaerolineales > UBA6663 > DATDRS01. The sequence goes on from CAYUFY010000005.1 coordinate 7,418, forward strand.
CCACATTTGGCGCGAAATCATCAGCGAGTTTTTCATCGCTACGTCATCGTAAAAGTACACCATGTCGAGTCGGTCACCGGCAATCTCTAAAACGCGGCGCAGATTTTCGACATAGACTTCGGTGAGACGGTCCATCACATACAGCGGGAACTCGGGATGGCTGGCGAGGTCCATCAGGAATTCCTGCATCCCGCGCAGTTGCCAGGCAATCTCAAACACCGAGCCAATGCGGAAGCGCAGATGATATTCCTGATGTTTATCCAACTCGCGCATGAGGCTGGGCAAAGCCGAGAAATCCCACCACTCGGGCGTGGGCCAGGGGTGATTTTTTAAATCACTCACCGACTCGGCGGTGGCGAGGGGGTAAGTGGCAAACTCTTCGTAGGCCCCGTATTGATGTTCGACCTTTTGGCGATGCGCGCCCCAGATGTCGTAATTGGTCCCGTCGGGGTTTTTTTGCCGCCACATGCGGTTGGGCGTGGAACGGTCGAGCGAGGACCACCAATCTTGTTGCGCGCCGGGGCGGTAAACTGACTCGGGCGGGGCGCAGAACATATCGTACGAGAGCACGCGGCTGTCAATTTCAAAATGTCGAAGCAAGGCTTCCCGCTCGGGTTCCATGAATCCGCCGAAGTCGAGGCCGGTCACGTCGGGGTGCAGGTGCGCGTTGAGTTTGCGCCACACCTCGGGGGTCGCTAGAAAATCGGTCGGGACGCGGTCGGGTTCTTGATGTTGCAGGGCGGTGGCGAGGCGGGCGCGAGGGGTCATGGTGAAAAGTGGAGAGTGAACAGTAAAAGGATGGGCTGGAATGTTACCATTGAATCACGGTCATGCTTCAGACGCTTTCGCCCAATTGCTCCAGTGTGGCTTTCGCCAACCGCCGGATGCCTTCGCGGATTAAGTCGGGTGGGGTGACTGAAAAGTTGAGACGCATAAAGCGGCACCCATCGGCGGGGTTGGGGAAGAAGGATTGGCCGGGGACGCAGGCGACGTTTTGGCGCAGGGCGGCTTCGAGCAGGCGGGTGCATTCCAGCGTCTCGGGCAGTTTAAGCCAGAGGAACAGGCCACCTTGCGGGTGAGTCCAACTTACGCCCGAGGCCGCCGGAAAACATTCTTCGAGCGCTTCCAACATCACATCACGGCGCTCCCGATAGACTTCGCGAATTTTTTGAATGTGCTGGTCGAGAAAGCCGCCGCGCGCCACTTCGTAGGCAACCATTTGGGTGAAGGTGCTGGTGTGCAAGTCCGCGCCCTGCTTGAGTTGGACCAGTTTGGCGATGACATCGGCCGGGGCCACAATCCAGCCGAGGCGCAGGCCGGGCGCGAGCGTTTTGGAAAACGTGCTGAGATAAATGACATTGCCAAAGTGATAGCCACTCCCATTATTGGCGTGGCGCACGCCGACCGTCTCGCGGTCGAGGACGAGCAAGGAGGGGAGGTGCTCCCCCGCGTAGCGCAACTGCCCGTACGGGTCGTCTTCGATGATGGGGATGCCGTATTTATCGGCGAGGGCCACGAGGGTTTGCCGCCGTTCGAGGGCGAGCGTGACCCCCGACGGATTTTGGAAGTTCGGCAGGATGTACATGAACTTAGGCCCCGAGCGGAGGGCGTCTTCGAGGTGGTCGGTCTGCAACCCAGCGTCGTCGGTGGGGACGCTGACGTATTCGGCGCCGAACACATTGAAGGCCTGGAGCGCGCCCAGATAGGTGGGCGCTTCGACCAAAAGCCGGTCGCCGCGATTGATGAGGAGTTTGGCGATGAGATCGAGGGCTTGTTGTGAACCGGAGGTGATGAGGACGTTCTCGGGGCGGGCGGCGATGCCATAGCGTTCGGTGTGCCGGGCCACCATCTCGCGCAGGGGCGGGTAGCCTTCGGTGGCGCTGTATTGCAGACTATTTGGATTGGAAAGGACGCGGTGGCAGGCGGCTTCAAACTCGGCCAGGGGGAACAGCTCGGGGGCCGGGAGGCCGCCGGCAAACGAGATGACTTCGGGGCGTTGGGTGAGTTTGAGTAATTCGCGGATGGTGGAACTGGTGAGGGTTTGGGTGCGTTGAGCGTAGCGATGCGACCAGGGAGTGGTCATGGGCAGAACTCCTTCTGTCTGAGTCTAGTTCCGCGCCCCCGGCGCGATACAGTGACTTTGTCCACCAATTCGGCGGATGTTCGTCACGCCAAAAACGGCCTAAAACGAAGCAATTGGGAGGTGTGCCGTATTTCCCCTGGCCCGATGACATCCAACACTCCCCAACTTGATTGATTGGGGCTACCATGAAGAGCGGGGTAGATAGGAGATGCATCATGTTCGAGAAAATCGTCGTTCCTCTGGATGGTTCGGTGTTGGCTGAGCAAGCGCTGACGCCAGCGTGCATGCTAGCGCAAGCCTTTGAAAGCGAATTGATTCTCACGCGCGTCGCGGTGGCCGAAGAGGTGGCCGTGGCGGCGGGCCTGGGGCTGACCTATTTTGATTTGCATGAGCTGATGGAGAAACATCGGCTGGAGGAGGCCGAGACTTATTTGCGAAGCCTCGAGACGCAATGGCGCAATCATGGCGTGCGGGTGCGGCCCGTGGTGACTTTGGGCGCGCCGGCGGAAATGATTGTGGCGACGGCCAAACAGGTGCGGGCCGGGCTGATTGTGATGTCCACCCACGGTCGGTCGGGGTTGAGCCGCTTGATTTATGGGAGTGTGGCTGAGGCGGTGTTGCGCGCCGGGGTTGTGCCAGTGATGCTTATTCCAATTAAGGCCTGAATTGGCCCCCGCGTTTTAGTTAAACCGCGACCGCGCCGATCAATTCCGGCGCGGTCTTCGTTTCGGCGCATCACTACAAGCGAGGGAATGTTAGGCCAGGCTGGGCGGGCGCACGACCAGCATGGAGTAATGCGCGCCATGCAGAACTTTTTCGGTGACGCTCCCGTAAATCCACCGTTGCAGGCCGGTGAGGCCATGGGTGGACATGGCGATGAGGTCCATTTCCCGCGCTTCGGCATAATCCAGGATGCCGGTGGCGGCGGGTTCGTCCACGACGACGGTCTTGAGTTTTAAGTCGGGCGCAAATTTTTCGGTGAGGCCGGTGAGGTAGCGTTCAGCTTCCAGATGTAAGTCTTCGACCACGCGTTGACCAAGGCCGTGTTCCACCGCGTCCAGGCGGGCGATATCTTCGGAGGTGATGGTATGCACTGCGCGCAGGAGGGTGACTTCGGCGCCGAGACTGGCCGCCATGGCGAGGGCGGGGGACAACACTTGTTCGGAGAGCAGTGACCCATCGAGCGGGATCAAAATCCGGCGGATGGGTTGGGGCGAGCGTAAAATCAGCACGGGGGCCGGGGCCGCCCGCAAAACTTTTTCGGCCACACTGCCCAACATCCAGCGGGTGAGACCCGAGTAACCGTGTGAGGACATCACAATTAAGTCTACGCCCAGCGCGATGCTTCGGTCTACGATGCTTTCGGCGACCTGGCCCTGGGCCACTTCAAGCCAGACCTTTAGGCCGCGCGGGGCGCGGTCGGCGCGGAGTTGCTTGAGATAGGTTTCGGCTTCGGTCTCGGCTTCGGCGGTCGTTTGCATGGGCAGAGTCAGGCCGTAATCGCCATAAATGGGGGTAGCGGTGGCCGGGGAGAGTTGTGGCACGGCGACCCGCAGGAGGACGAGACTGCCTTCCGATTGTTGCGCGAGGGTAAAGGCCGAGTCGAGGGCGCGCTCGGCCAGTTCCGATCCGTCGAGGGGGATGAGGAGTTTGGTGAACATGAGGGGCCTCCATTTGATTAGTGAAAAACACTCAGCGTATTTTTATCTTGGCGCAACTCAGCGGGTCCTTCCAGTGCCAGATGTAATTGAAATCTGGTGAACTCTCGGTGCGGTTGTGGGAGATTCTTCCTGTCAACCCATGACGATAGGCACTACTAAAGAAGGGCTGGGGCAGACTATGCTGAGGTTCAGGCAAGTGACTTGGACAATCTGGATAGCGGAGGTCTGGAATGGCGAAAGGCCGGGTTGTGATAGACGAAGAGCGATGCAAGGGCTGTACTTTGTGCACTTCGGCTTGTGCCCAGGATTTATTACGCATGGCTGACCAGCGGTTGAACGCGCGCGGTTATCATCCGGTCAGGATGGATGATGTGCATAACCGTTGCACTGGGTGTGGGCTATGCGCCACCATCTGTCCCGAGGCGTGTATTCAAGTGTATCGTTCGACCCCGCCCCGGACGCGGAGCGTGACCGGGTAACGTGCCGGATTAGAGCCGGAGCGGCGAGTAGGATTGGGCCGACCCGGTCTGGCGTCCACACAGGAGGTCTGACAATGCGTAAATGGTTGTTGCTCACATTGGGCGGCGTGCTCACCTTCACGGTGTTAGTCGTCGCCGTGGTTGGTGCGCTGGTTTGGGCGGTGGCGCGGCAGGTGACCCATAGCCTGGCGCTGTGGCGAACCGGGCGGAAGCCGCACTGAGTCTTTGGCGGAGGCGCGTTCACCTCCGTTACCAGAATAGCGCCAACCGCTCATGTAAAGAAATGATGCTGTAACTCGTAACCCGCGAAGCGGGTTTTCCTAATGCTGGGCGTGGGCCGCCAACCGCCATCGGATAAAATCCGACGGCTACAAAAAGCCGAAACCCGCGTAGCGGGTTAGCACTTTTTTTGCATGAGCGGCCCCAACCAGTTTTTAGAATCGAGTGAAACTACTCAGGCCTACCCGTCAGTCCCCGCGAAGCGTGGTTTTAGCGGGAATCCATCCGCCAATGCAATCTGGATGCCCGCCACGAGCACGCGGGCATGACGAAAAGGGGTAGTGGTAACTTTGTAAGTGATGAATTTGAAAGACCTGTCAGGTGGGCGCCGCCAAACGCTGTTTTTTTCAAGTGCCGAATGCGCCCACCTGACAGGTCTAGCGCACCCCCACTTACTTTGTTACCACTACCCGAAAAGGATGGGGCGAGTAGCTATGAATCGCGCTGGATAAAATTATGACTAAAGAATTGCTTAAAGGCAACGAAGCCATCGCCGAAGCGGCCATCCGCGCGGGGGTGGAGGCCTATTTTGGTTATCCCATCACGCCGCAGACCGAATTGCTCGAACACATGGCGCGCCGAATGCCCGAACTCAACCGGGCGTTTTTGCAAGCGGAGAGTGAAATTGCCGCAATTAATATGGTCTATGGCGCGGCCTGCACCGGTAAGCACGTGATGACCTCCTCCTCCAGCCCGGGCGTGAGCCTGATGATGGAGGGCTTGTCGTACATTGTGGCGAGTGAAGTGCCGTGTGTGCTCGTGGATGTGATGCGCGGCGGGCCGGGGCTGGGCAACATCGCGCCCTCGCAGGCCGATTACTTTCAAATCGTCAAAGGCGGCGGGCATGGCGATTATTATCCGCTGGTGCTGGCCCCGGCCACGGTGCAAGAGGCCATTGACCTGACCTACGCGGCCTTTGATCTGGCGGAAAAATATCGCCACTTGGTGGTCATCCTGGCCGATGGCTGTATTGGGCAAATGATGGAACCCGCCGAACTGCCGCCCATGCGCGTGAAAAACGGCAACGGCCACAACGGCCATCGGCCCGCGTGGGCGCTCACCGGCGCGGTAGGCCGCCCGCACAACATCATCACCTCCATTTACCTCGTCCCCGAAGAAGCGGAAAAATTTAATCAGAAATTGCAACGCAAATTTGCCGACCTCCGCGCCAACGAGCAACGCTCGGTGGAATATGCGACCGCCGACGCCGAGTGGCTGGTGGTGGGATTTGGGACCGCCGGGCGGGTGGCGCAGACGGCGGTTAAGCTGGCCCGCGCGGACGGCTGTCCCGTCGGTTTGTTCCGGCCCGTGAGCTTGTACCCGTTCCCCGACCAGCGTTTGCGTGAACTGGCGCGGCAGGTGCGCGGCATATTAGTGGTGGAGATGAACGCCGGGCAAATGGTTGAAGACGTGCGTTTGGTGGTGGACGGGCAAGCGCCGGTGCATTTCTACGGGCGTATGGGGGGGGTGGTGCCCCTGCCGGATGAAGTGCTGGCGGAGATTCGTAAATTGACTAATGACGGACGACGGTAGACGACCTTTTGTCTTCCACATCGGTCACAGAGAAAACCTATGCTTGCTGGACTTACCGAAGAACTCATTTACACCCGCCCCGCGGCTCTGGCCGAGACCTACACCCACTATTGTCCGGGGTGTACGCATGGGGTAGCGCACCGGCTCGTGGCCGAAGTGATTGACGAATTAGGTGTGCGCGAAAAGACCATCGGCGTGGCTCCCGTGGGGTGCGCGGTGTTTGCGTACAACTATTTCACCGTGGACTTTGCCGAAGCGCCGCATGGCCGGGCCCCGGCCATGGCCACGGGCATCAAACGGGTTTTGCCTGACCATGTGGTTTTCACCTATCAGGGCGATGGCGACCTGGCCGCGATTGGCATGTCGGAAATCATCCACGCCGCCGCGCGGGGCGAGAACATCACCGTCATTTTTGTTAACAACGCCATTTACGGCATGACCGGCGGCCAAATGGCACCGACGACTTTGCCCGGGCAGAAAACCTCGTCCTCGCCCCTGGGGCGGGATGTAGAGACCACGGGTATGCCGCTCAAAATGGCGGAACTCTTGGCGACCTTGCCGGGCACCGCTTACAGCGTGCGCCGCAGTCTGCATAACGTCAAAGAAATCAATCGCGCCAAAAAAGCCATCCGTCAAGCGTTTCAGGTGCAATTGGCCGGCCAGGGCTTCGCCATTGTCGAACTGCTGTCGAACTGCCCGACGAACTGGGGGATCCAACCCCAAGACTCCCTCCGCTGGATTGAAGAGCATATGGTGCCGTATTACCCCATCGGCGATTACAAAGTGATGGGATAGCGGCTGGCCGATGGCGGATAGCGTATGGCTATCTGTCATTCGCGATAGGCTAATAAGCGATGCAAACAGACATCATCATTTCCGGTTTTGGCGGGCAGGGCGTGCTGTTCGCCGGGCAATTATTGGCGTATGCGGCCATGGACGCTGGCCTACATGTCACCTGGATTCCCTCCTATGGTCCCGAGATGCGCGGGGGTACGGCGCATTGCACCGTCATTTTGTCAGATGATGAAATTGGTTCACCCTTGGTGCGCCACCCGCAAGCGGTGATTGCCCTAAATATGCCCTCGCTGGATAAGTATGAGCCATTGGTCGCGTCGGGCGGGGTCCTGGTGGTTAACGCCTCACTCATGTCTCGCGCCGCCAGCCGTCAGGACATCCGCATTTTATCGGTGCCGGGCAACACGCTGGCCGAGGCGCTGGGCAATACCAAACTGACAAATTTGGTATTGCTCGGGGCTTTGTTAAGCGAGATTAAGATTTTGCCGCTGGCGGCAATTGAAAGCGCCCTAGCCCAACACTTGCCCGAGCGGCATCGCCATTTGCTGGAAGCAAATTATCGAGCGTTGCGCGAGGGCGCGGTGGCGACGTTGAGTCAACGCCAACCGGTTTAGAACCAGTGACAGGTGATAATCACCTACGCCAAAGGCCTGGTTTTATGTAGCAGTTTAAGGTGACTGTCACCTGAGAGGAGACACGATGCCACAAATCACTTGGGTCACCATTTCGAAAATCTGGTGTGGCAAATTGCAGGACGAAGCCGCCCTGATGGAACAACGGTATTACTTTGATGAGCCCATTCCCGACGGAGGTGGTCCGCCGTTCAAGGTCATCGCGCGGAAATGTTCGTATGGCGTGGATTGCAATCTACAGGGCCACGCCTGTCGCTGGGCGCATACCAACCCGAACAACGACCCATTTGAACAGCAGGGTAAAGTTGAATAGCTGTTCCGCAGTAACTCCCGGCTCAACGCAGGTTTTTAGCAGTTGTTTTTAAGTCAGCGGGTATACCGTCAGTGGCGCATCTTTGCCTTTGGCGGCCATTGTGCGCGCCTCCCCGAGTGGCGTTGTTTCGCCGAGCGCCTGACGCAAACCCGCCGAAACTAAAACCTCGGCGGCTTGCGCGGCGCTTTCAATCCGTTTCGCCGTGTTGACCGTGTCCCCAATAACATCGTAAAACTTGACGCTGGCGCTACCCAAAAGCCCTTCCACCAATGGCCCGGTGTGTAAGCCAATCCCGACGCCTAAAGCCTGGGTGGTTAATAAGGCTTGCACCTCGGTTTGCAATTCGCGCGCACTGGCTACGCCCGCCTGGGCCTCGGCAAAGACCGCCATCACCTCATCCGCTGAGAATTTAAACTTGATGACCTCGTGGTGGTTAAGCACGGTCTCGGCGATGAGGTAATAACGATCCAACATGGCGACGACCACTTCCGGAGACCGGCTTTCACTCCAGCGTGTAAAGCCCCGAATATCCATGAATAATACCGTGCGCTCTCGGCGCGCCAAAGTCAATGCGTTCGGGTTGGCCAGAATGCGATTAAGCAACTCGCGCCCCAAGAGCCATTCGGAATAAGTTTTGAGTTGGGCCGAAGTTTGTTGGAGCAAGCCCAAGTAGCGCTGAGCCGTCAGGTCAGCCAATCCCACGCTCAATCCCACCAGCGGGATAAGCCAGGCAATGAAACGGTGACTCGGGTCATTTAAAAAGGTGACGCCTGAAAAGGTTGTGGCCGGATTAGATAGGATTTCGAAAATAACATAGGTAACAAAGAGAATGGCGGTGCGAACAATATTCTCCAGGATTAGCGCAAGGGCGTTCCATGCCCCGGTGAGCCGCCCGCGGGTGGCCTGCAAGCTACCCAACGCTAACGCAAACCCCCAATACGCCCAGTGCTGGGGGCGCAGGAAAAACCCGGGGCCTTCAATCAACGCTTCAATGACCGTATAGGCGGTGGGACCAATCAAATTGCCCCAGAATCGGCGAGGGTGTGAGGTCACTTGCCACTGACTGAGCCAGTAGGCTTGTAACAGACTGGCCCCTAAAATGGTATATAGATCTGGAGCGCGCAAATAGACGAGCGGTCCCTCAATGAGCATTTCTAATAAAATGTTGGCTATGGGGAAATAGGCCGAATTGCCGAAAAACTCTTGCAAAAAACGCGACCGGGACGTTCCTGTCAGGCGGGTGTCAAGCGAGGAAGATGGCTGAGGGGACATGGTGACCTGAGGATACAAGTTGGTTGACGTTGGAGGGCAGTGCCGATTATCACCAATAACCCCATTTGTGTGTCAGGGGATTGGCCGTGAGACAAGAACTTGATTACCAGCCGGACTGTCATATACAACGCACCCGAATAAGGGGAAGTTTGTCACTATGGGCCGACGGGCTTGGTGATTAGGATAGTTGCATGCGCTACTGTTGCCAATCGGAGTAAAGGAGTCCACTATGAAAGTCACTATTGACCGTAGCTTATGCGACCATGCCCTGTCTGAGTGTGAACGGTGCTTTGCGCGCTTCGTCAAGAATCCACAAGGTACTGATCGGGGATGCATCACCGAATTTATCGAAGACAGCTCAGAGGTGATGATTTTGACCGTTCGCTATGATGGGGTCGAGGAAGTTTTGACCATCCCGCCCGAACAACGCGAAGCCGTGGCGCTCGATGGTTGGTCACAGTTCGTGAAAGTGAAGCCGAAATTCTATCGCGAATAAACGTCAAGTCTATTCAGCGGCCGGGGGATAAGGTCTACATTTTCGCCAGCACACCGGCACTTGAGCATCGGTGTTGCTGGCGTTTATTTGTTAACCACGGGGAGTTGGATAATAAATCGCGCGCCGCCGTCCGGGGCATTTTCGGCCCAGATTTCCCCCCCGTGCGCTTCGACAATTGATTTGGCAATCGCCAACCCCAGCCCCGACCCGCCCGGTTCACCTGACCGCGCCCGCGCTTTATCAGCGCGATAGAAGCGGTCGAAGACGCGCGGTAAATCATCGGGGGCGATGCCGGGGCCGGAATCGGTCACACTAAAGACAACCGACCCGCTGGAAACTGTGACCTCACAGACAATCCGGCCCCCGGCGGGTGTGTGCCGCAAGGCATTATCTAAAACATTCCCCAACACTTGGGCCATCCGGTCAGGGTCAATATCAATGTCAGGTAGCCCGTGGGTAATCTCTGTGTGAAGCGTAATTTGTTGTTGCAACGCGCGGGGCATCTGCGCGGCTACCGCGCGTTCCAGCAAAGCGCCGGGTGGGGTGGGGCGGCGGGTGAGGGTCAGTTCACCGGCCTCGGCCAAAGAGAGCGTACGTAAATCTTCAATCAGCCGATTCAAATGTTGCGCTTCATCGTGGATGAGCGCAAAGGTTTCCGGGGTGGGGGGCAGAACCCCATCGCGCAGGGCTTCGGCGTGGCCGAGGATAATGCTTAAGGGCGTGCGTAAATCGTGGGCGATATCGGCGGTGAGTTGGCGGCGCTGATCGCGCGCGTGGGCCAAGTCGGCGCTCATGTGGTTGAACGCGGTCGCCAGTTCCCCCAACTCATCGCGGGTCCGCACGGTCACTTGGTGGCCGAGTTTGCCTTGCGCGATGGCGCGCGTGGCGTGCATCAGCTCGCCGATGGGTTGGGTGAGCGCGCGCGCCAACACCACACCCAGGATGATGATTAACACCCCGGTTCCCAGCGCGGCCAGGGCTAAAGCGCGATTGACCCGGACCAGAAAATCGGCGGCCGCCGGGCTGGTGGCGCGCCCCCGCGCGGGCAGGAGCGTCCCCACGGTTTCCCCCTCGACGATCAACTCAACCCCTTGAGCCAGAACCGGGGCGGAGAGGTGGTCCCCGTGGTGGTGCCCGCCCCCGGCGGCAATGACTTCACCCTGCTGATCCGCTAAAGCAAAACCGCCTCCCATCATCATCATGGAGCCGGGGCCGCCCAACAACTCATCCACCCCGTCCCAACTGCCATGGGTTCGGTAATACGCGGTCAATTGCTCGACTTGTGGGCTGTGGTCTTGCATCATCATGAAATGCCCAAACTCGCTGGCCGTGACCCGCCCGCTAAAAAACGCGACCAGGCTAATGCCGGCGAGGCTGACGAGCAAAAACCCCAGGGTAAAGCGGAAGGCGAGGGACCGTGACATTATTTGGCGTCTGCCGCAAAGCGATAGCCCACCCCGTAGACGGTTTCGATATAACGGGGTTGGGCTGGGTCGGGCTCAATTTTGGCGCGCAGGTTTTTGATGTGCACGTCAATGGTGCGTTCATAACCTTCATACGCGGTGCCCTGTTGCAGATGGTCGAGCAAATCCATGCGGCTGAAGGCACGCCCCGGGGCGGTCATCAGCGCGGCGAGCAGGTCAAATTCCGAGGGGGTCAGGTCCACCCCCAAGTCGCCGACTTTCACCAGGTGCGCGGCGCGGTCGAGGGTCACGTCGGCGGCGCGGAGCACATCCACCGGGGGCGCGCTCTGGCCGTTGCGGCGCAACACCGCGCGCACGCGGGCCGTGAGTTCGCGCGGGCTGAATGGCTTGGTCACATAGTCATCCGCGCCGAGCTCCAGCCCCAGGACTTTGTCGGCGTCCTCCACGCGGGCGGTGAGCAGGATGATGGGGGTCTCGCGTTCTTTGCGGTGGAGGCGCATGAATTCATGACCATCCAGTTCGGGCATCATCAGGTCGAGGATGATGAGGTCGGGCTTGGCCTGGCGGGCCACGAACAACGCTTCCCGCCCATTCCTGGCCGTGACGACGGTGAAGCCATCCTGCGTGAGGTAGGTTTTGACCAGCGCAACCAGTCGTTCTTCATCATCTACCACGAGAATCGTTTTCGACATGAGAATAGAAAAGCAGAGTGGAGATTGCCTTGTGGCTAATCTCCACTCTGGCTGACTTAATTTTGGGTGGTGGCGGGTGTTTCGGCGGGGGCCGAGGGGGGGGTGATCGCCGGGATTTGGCGTTTCACTAACCAGGTTACGATGGCGACAATCAGCCCAATTTGTACCAGCCACCCAAGCAGGTGGAGGCCGCCTTGGAAGAACATTCCGCCGCCAAAAAATCCGCCGTGCATGAAGCCGCCTCCCCGCATCATGCCTGGCATGTCCTGAGTGTAGCCATTCATCATGCCGGGGCCAAAGCCCACGGCCAGCCCGCCGCCGAAGCGCGTGGCCAACATCCAGCCCAGCGCAAATACGCCGACCAGGATTATAGCCCCCCCGAGGATGTAGAGTAGTTTTTTAGTCATGGGATCTCCAATTTTTGAGTATGTTAGGGCCGCCCAGTTTGAGGCAGTCTCTGATTGATATTTTAGCCGGAAACGATGAAGAAATTGTGAATTTACGATAGGGATGGGGTAAATTAAAACGCTCAGCCACCGGGGGGCTGGGTGATAGGCCCGGTGGCTGAGAAATGAAAAGGCTGCGTTAGTTCGTGGGGGCTGGGGTGGCGACTGGGGCCGTGTGATAGGGGCAATCGCCATTAGCGCCACCGGCCCCGAATTGCCCGCCCCCCATGCGGCCCCGCCCGCCCATGCCACCCGTGCCCTGGCGCGCTTGCATTTGCGCGTGCCGCGCCAGCATGGTATCGGCCTGGGTTTGGGTCAATTTGCCATCTTTCACCGCTTGTTTGAAAGCCTCGCTCATGCCCGTGGTCATGGCCGCTTGCAAGGTGGCAATGTCCACACCTTTTGCCTGCGCGAGCGTGTAGGGGGTTTGCCCAGCCGCCAGCGCGGTGTTGAATTCATCGAGGGTCATCCCCAGGGCTTTAGCGAGGGGGATGTGCATTAGGTCTTGATATTCAGCCATGATACCCGCATCATCACCCATCATACCGCCGCCATAACCCCCGCCCATCATGCCGGGGCCGTAACCGCCGGGGGTGCGGGTGGGGGCGAGGGGTTGGGCCAACGCCACGGCCGCGCCTGCCAGCGCGACCAGGCCAACAATCAAAACAACACCGAAAACCTTCATTGACTTGCTCATTGTATCCTCCAGTTGGGAAAGTGGGCCAAAGACCAGTTTGGGCTTCGGCCAGGGTTTTATCTATGGCTGTAGGATAGCGGGAGGTTGTTTAGGTTTTGTGAAGGAGCAATGTGGGCTTGATGGGGGTCGGGTATGACAGTTGTCATACCAAGTTGATGTGAATTGTCACTATTATTCGATGGGGGCCCCCACTATGCTATTCGGTAGGGGAACATGGCCCGATTGGTAATTAGCCATGGGTGAAATATATCCAAAACGGTAATGATATTCGTCACTATCCGATTTGAACTGGAAGGGCGTAGAGTCAATCCAGATATGTTTTATGGTTTTTCTTAGGATACGGAGGCTAAAGTGCAAATCACACGACAAGCAGACTACGCGGTACGGGCAATTTTATATCTCGCTCAACTTGGCCCAGGCGGTCAGGCTTCGACGGCCCAAATTGCGCGGGCTCAGAATATTCCCCTGACGTTTTTGGCTAAGATTGTGTCCCAGTTGGCCGCGTCGGGCATCGTGCGAGCTACCCGGGGAGCGCGGGGAGGCGTGGCTCTGGCGCGCTCGGCCGAGGCGATTTCGCTGTTGGAGATTGTCGAAGTGATTGATGGTCCCATCGCTCTCAACGAATGCGTGAGTGACCCCAGCAATTGCCCGTTGGGCGACTCGTGCGCGGTGCGCCCCGTGTGGTGCGAAACCCAGAGTAATCTGGTCGCCAAACTGTCGCAGACCAAGTTTGCCAGCTTGGTTAAGAAAAACGGCCAAGCGGTGACGCTCGTCACGGCTTAGTTCAACAAACATCGCTTACTAAAGATTGCCTATCCAGTTCGGCTAGGTTTTACAAACTCAGCCGATTTTGGCGTAAAGCACCGGCCCCGGTAATTGTGCATTACCGGGGCCGGTGTTTGTTTTTGGCTCTACTATTTTTGACGGGAGTGGCGTAGGTCGCGCTTAGAGCGCGACGGTTTTTGCCGAATCCGGTGTCGGGCTACAAGCCCGACCTACATCGGTTTCCCGTTAAATCCGGTAGAGCCGTTTTTTTTAGAGACACCATTAGTTTGGGAGAATTATTACCCGCCGGGTGGGGCCCCAAACAGTGACCCAATGAAGTATCCGGCCAAGGCGCTCACAATGCCAATGACGGCCATTTGCAACCCACTCTTGCCCGGATTGCCTACGGTGATACGCGCCTTATAAAAGCCAACCCCGAACAACGCCAACGCCGAGATCACCAGTGAAACCGGGATGGCGGTGGCAATAGGCAGCAATAGGAACGGGATGAGGGGGATCAGCGATCCGACGATGGCCGAGAACCCCACGATGAGCGCCACCTTCTTCGGATTGGCATCTTCAATCGGCTCCAGTTTCAATTCATTGCGCATCATCACATCTACCCAGGCGTCCTCGTTCTCGATGACTTTGGCCACCGCCTGCTCCAATAGCTCGCCGGTGAAGCCCCATTTGGTGAAAATCGTTCGCACTTCGTCGGTTTCGGCGTGCGGGATTTCGCGGATTTCGCGGCGCTCACGTTCCAACTGCGCGCGATAGTGGTCATGGTCGGCCAAGGTGGAGGTGTAGGCCACTGCGCCCATGGAGATGGATTCCGCAAAGGTCGCCGCAAAACCACCGGCAATCACAATCCGTGGGTCGCTGGAGGCCGCCGCCACCCCGAGGATCACCCCGAGGGTATTCACCAACCCATCTTGCCCGCCAAGGATAATATCGGCGAGCATCGCCGAAGCGGGTTTGGGCTCGGCGTGGCTCAAAGGGGTTTTAACCGGGGTGACAGATGAAGAAGGGGCCATGATGATTGATCCTGTTTATTACTGGACTTTTGCAAATCCCGATTGATTTCAGTACACGGACATCACAGATTGAACGGATAACACGGAATTTTTGTTGAAAAGCATCCGTGGTACCTGGGTTATCCGTATACAAAACCTGATTGTACAAAACTCCGCTAATCACTCCAACATCTCGGCGGGAGTATGTCAGGGTGGTGAATGAGGGGCTAGGTCAGGCTTTCGCGATTTTCACTGCGCACACTTTGTATTCTGGAATCTTGGCTACCGGGTCGAGCGCGGCGATGGTCAGGTTGTTGGCGTTCTGCGCGCCGGGAAAATGGAAATTGGCGAAGATGAGGCCGGGCGACACGCGCTCGGTGATAAGGGCTTCGGCCACAAGCTCGCCGCGCCGCGAGGTGACCCGCACGGTCTTCTGCCCATTAAGACCCAGTCGGGCCGCGTCCTCCGGGTTAATCTCGACCAGGGCTTCCGGGTACACCGCCAGCAAACCTTCAGCCCGGCGCGTCATCTCGCCGCCGTGCCAATGATACAACACTCGCCCGGTGGTCAAAAGCATGGGATATTCCTCATCCGGCAATTCTTTGGCGGGGAGGTAGTCAACGGCGTGAAATTTTCCGCGCCCGCGCGTGAACTGGCCTATGTGCAGGATGGGGGTGCCGGGGTGGTCGGCATTTTTGACCGGCCAATGCAATGGCGCGCCGCTTTCTAAACGCGGGTGGTTGACCCCGGCGTAGATGGGCGTGAGCGCGGCGATTTCTTCCATAATCTGCGCGGGACAAGTATAAGCCCAGGATGACTGTGGCCCCACCGGGCGGCGACCCTCGGCGGCCAGCACGCGCCGGGCCAGGTCGCTGGTAATCTGCCAGTCGGGGCGCGCCTCGCCGAGCGGGTCAATCGCTGGCCGCACCAGTTGCACGCGGCGCTCGGTATTGGTGAAGGTCCCGGCCTTTTCGGCAAAGGAGGCGCCGGGCAACAGCACATCGGCGAACTGCGCTGTTTCGGATGGGAAGATTTCCTGCAAGACGAGAAATTCACACTGCTCAAGACAAGCGCGCACATGATTCACATCGGGGTCGGTGAGCAGGGGGTCTTCACCCAAAATGTAGAGCGCCCGCACCTGGCCCGTGCCCGCCGCCGGAATCATTTCGGTGACAGTGAGGCCACTGGTGGGCGGAAGACGGAAGGCCGAGGCTGTGTCATCCGTCGGCTGGCGTTCATCGTTCGTCCCGGTTGCCCATGCCACCGTGAATTTCTCCCGCACTGCCGGGTCGGTGACGGCCTGATAACCGGGGAAGAGGTTGGGCAACGCGCCCATATCGCACGCGCCCTGCACGTTGTTTTGACCCCGCAGGGGATTCACGCCCCCGCCGGGCACGCCCATGTTGCCCAACAGCATTTGCAAATTGCCAAGGGTCAACACGTTCATGACGCCGGTGGTATGTTGGGTAATGCCCATGGCCCAAATGACCGCCAGGGGTTTGTTGAGCGCGAGCAGTTCGGCGGCCTGATGCAAGTCGGCCACTGGCACGCCCGTGATGTCTGCAACCAAGTCCGGATGGTAGTTGGCGAGGGTGGCGCGAAAAGCCTCGAACGCCTCGCATCGTTCGGCGATGAAGGTTTCATCCTGCCAGCCGTTGTTCACAATGATGTGCATCAGCCCATTGAGCAAGGCCACATCGGTGCCGGGTTTTTGTCGCAGGTGCAAAGTGGCGAACTCAACCAGATCAATGCGCCGGGGGTCGGCCACAATGAGCCGCATGCCCCGCCGCGCCACGGCTTGCCGCAAACGCGCGCCAAAGACCGGGTGTTGTTCGGTGGTGTTCGAGCCGATGACAAAAACGGCCTGCGCGTTGTCGGCGATATCGGCCATGGGGTTGCTCATCGCGCCGGAGCCGAAGCACATGGCCAGCCCGGCCACGGTGGAGGCGTGGCACAAGCGCGCGCAATGGTCAATGTTATGCGTGCCCATGACCTGCCGCGCAAATTTCTGCATAAGATAGTTTTCTTCGTTGGTGCATTTCGCCGAAGCGAACACCCCCACCGCCGCCGGCCCGCTCTCCTGCCGCACGCGGATGAGCTTGCGCGCGGTCAAGTCCAGCGCTGTGTCCCAGTCCACTTCGACCCATTCGCCCCGGTCGGCTGGCCGGGGTCGGCCTTCTAATAAATAGCGGCGCACCCGGGGCTTGGTCAGCCGATCGGCATGATGGACAAAGTCATAGCCATAGCGCCCTTTGACGCACAGCGCCAGGCCATTGACCGGGGCCGCCGGGTGGGAGGTGACCCGCACGATCCGGCCCTCCCGCACGTTCAAGTTGAACTGACAGCCGACCCCGCAATACGGGCAGATCGTGGTCACTAGCTTGTCGGCAGGTCCGGCGGTTAGCGAGAGTGCGTCAGCCAGCGCGCCGGTGGGGCAATAGGCCGCGCACGCCCCACACGATTCACAGCGGGCGGTCAGCAAGTTGGCGTCGGCCCCGGCCACCAGGTGCGCCTCGGCCCCGCGCTCGGCCACACCCCACACAAACCGGCCCTGCACTTCGGCGCAGGCGCGCACGCACCGGGTGCAGAGAATGCACTTATTCAAATCCACCCAGATAAATGGATTGGAGTCGCTGTTCACCGGGTGGCGCTGGGTCGGCTTCAACCCCGGGGGCAGTTGGGCCCCATAGTGTTTCACCCAATGCATAAACTCGGTTTCGCCGCCGTTGGTCGCATAACCCGCATCGTAATAGTGGCGGAGCAGGAGTTCGAGCGTCTCTTTACGCAATTGCGCCAGGCGGGGGGTTTCGCTCCGGATGACCAAGCCTTCACTCGCGGGCAAGGTGCAGGCCGCCACCGGGGTGCGCCAGCCCTCCACTTCCACCAGACACAATCGGCAGGAACCCACCGGCGATAAATCTTTGTGCGCGCAGAGGGTGGGGATGACCAGACCATGCGCTTGGGCCGCTTCGAGCACGGTTTGGCCGGGCTGGGCAGTGAGTGAGTGATAGTTGAGGGTGAAGTGGATGGACATAGACATTCATTTCCTGATGAATTTTGACCATCGGAATTGGTACAGGTGGGTAGGGGCAGGGCTTGTCCCTGCCCGAAACATGGGCGATTACGAACATGGGCGACCACAAGGGGCGCCCCTACCCTTGCCGTTTTTTATCGGCCCCAAGACATTTGGGCATCTCAAGCCCGGGGCCGCAACACATAGATGCCCCACCCAAAATGCTCCCGCGCGAACCGGGTATATTCATTCTGGCTGTGGACCAGATGCTTGCGCACCTCATCGCGGTCCGGGTGCGTGGGGTTTTCCTCCAGCCATTGCAACAGCCCGCGCCAGTTGGCGGATTCATATTCATCCCAATCGTCCTGGCTGGCGCGTGCCACATATTCGAAGTCATAACCACTATCGCGGGCCAATCCGAGCAGTTCCGACTCGGTGCGCACGCCGCTCTCGCCCCGCGCGTAGTCCGGGGGCACCGATGACCGGCGCCAATAAGCCTCCCCGACGATGAGCCGCCCACCGGGGCGGGTCGCCGCGCGCATGGCCAATAACGCCGCTTGGAAACCTCCTGCCCAAATAAAAGTCGCGCCAATGCAGGTGGCCACATCATAGGTCTGTGGCTCGAACTGATATTCAGCCGCGTCGGCGCAAATAATTTGTACCCGCGCGTCTAACCCGCGTGCCAGCATTTTTGCCCGCGCCCGCTCGCACGCCTGTGGCCGCAAGTCCACCCCCGCGCCGCTCACGCCAAATTCCTCGGCCCATAACGCGAGTGGTTCGCCGTAGCCGCACCCAAAATCAATCAGGCGCTGGCCGGGGCGCAACCCGGCCACATGCCCCACCGCCAAAATTTTGGCGGGCGTGGTCGGGTTCACCAGCTCGAGATAACGTTCAGAAATATCTTTGAGCGCCAAAAAGTCCATGGATTATGCCTCCGCCGCTTCAAATAGTTCTCCAAAATGTTTCAGCGCCGATTGTAACGGCAGAGCCGCCGATTGCCCCAGCCCACAGAACGAAGCCGTCTGCAATTGGTCGGCGAGGCGTGTCAGTTCCAGCACATCGCCCGCGCGGCCCTGGCCGTGGCTCAAGCGCTCCAAAATGGTGTGGGCTTCCATAGTGCCCAACCGGCAGGGCGTGCATTTGCCACACGACTCCACTTTGAAAAAATGGAACAGTTCCCGCACCAGCGCGATGGGTGACACGCTTTGGTCACACACCAACACTGCCCCCGCGCCGAGTGCCACCCCCTGCGCCGCCGAGGCATAATCCAGCGGGACATCCAGCAACGCCGGGGGCACCAGAGTCCCGGCGGCCCCACCGGTGAGCGCAAAATTGAACTGGGAGTCCGGCATCAGCCCGCCGCCAAAGTCCTCGATGATTTGGCGCAGAGTCAATCCAAATGGCGCTTCAAAGACACCGGGGCGATTGATATGTCCCAGCAACAAATACAACTTGGTCCCGGGCGTGGCCGCGCGCGACAAGCCGCGATACCATGCCGCGCCGCGCGCCACGATGTGCGGCACCGCGCATAACGTCTCGACATTATTAACGACCGTAGGTTGCCCATGATAACCGTGCGTGGTGGGGAAGGGGGGGCGCACGCGCGGCTCACCGCGTTTGCCTTCCAATGACTCAAGCAGGGCCGTTTCTTCGCCGCAGATATACGCGCCCGCGCCGCAATGAACATGCAACCTCAAGCCATGTTCGCCGATGTGTTCCAACCAGCCATGCGCCTCGGCCTGCCGGATGGCGCACTCCAGCCGCGCGGCCTGGGGTTCATATTCCCCGCGAATGTAGATGAAGCCCTCGCGCGCGCCTACGGCATACGCCGCGAGCGCCAGGCCCTCGATAAGTTGATGCGGATCACTCTCTAACAGCACCCGGTCTTTGAAGACCAGCGGTTCCGACTCATCGGCATTGCAGACCACATACTTGGGCGACGACGGCGCTTCTGCCACCGCGCGCCACTTGCGCCCGGTGGGGAACCCGGCCCCCCCGCGGCCACTCAGCCCGGCGGCTTCGATCTCGGCCAGCACCGCCTCGGGCGGATGCGCCAACGCTTTTTGCAACCCGCGATACGCCCCATGCGCCATCGCCGATTCAATTGAATCGGGGTCAATGTGACCCGCGCGGGCGAGCAACACCCGCAGTTCGCCGGGGCGGGCTTTGGCATAGGCGCGCTCCGCGCCATTGGCCTCGGGGCGCACCACTAGCTTTGTTTCTGCCAGCATGGGGCCGCTCTGTTTGTCGCCCAGCAAGGCCGCCGGGGCGCGGTCACACAACCCCAGGCAACTCGTGCGCTCGACCCGCCACCCGCGCCCGAACTCAGTTTCCAGTGAAGCGCGCGCGAGCGCCGCATTTTTAAGCCAACAGGCCGGGCCGTCACACACCCACATCACCGGCCGGGCATCGGGCGCGGAAGCGACCTGCAACATGGAATAAAACGTGGCGATGCCAAACACCCGTTCGGCAGGCAAATGCAGGGCACGCGCCACCTCGGCCAGCCGGATTGGGGTGAGACCGCCTCGCTCGGCTTGCAGTTCTTGTAAGATGGATAGTACGGCTTCGGGGGCATGCTGATGTTGTTCGACCAGCGCCAGTAAATCGGAGTTGGGGGGAGTACGAGTCGGCATGGGAACCTCGCCGGTTTAGTGTTGGCCGTTTCCGCCGCTCACCGGGACCGGGGCGGGGGTTGGCCGCGGCTCTTGGGGCAGTGCCGTGGGGGTGGCGGCGGGGGTTGGGCGTAGCTGTCGCAAATACACAAACCAATACACCGCGCCCACAAAGACCGCCCCGCCGATGATATTACCAATCGTCACCGGCAATAAATTCTTGAGCAGGAAATTGCCCCACGTTAGTGAGGCATAGTCGGCGGCGGTCTGGCCGATATTGGCCCAGAAGCTGGCGGGCGCGCCAGCTTTGACAAACAAGCCCAGCGGCACAAAATACATATTAGCGATGCTGTGTTCGAACCCGGCCGCCACAAACGCGGAGATCGGCGGGATGATGGCGAGAATGCGATCGGTGGTGGTGCGCGCGCTAAAGGTCAGCCACACGGCCAGGCACACCAACGCATTACACAAGATGCCGAGCACAATGGCTTGGACAAAATCCAAATTCACTTTGGCGCTCGCCGTTACCAGCGCCGCCGCGCCCACCACCCCCTTGCCAAAGGTGAACTGGCCGCTGTAATACGCCAGCACAGCGGTGCCAATGGACCCCACAAAATTGCCCAGATAAACGATGACCCAGTTCTGAAGCAGGAGGCGGGTGCTGACTTTGTGGTTGGCCCAGGCCATGACGATGAGATTATTGCCCGTGAACAATTCCGCGCCCCCGACGATGACCAGGATCAGCCCGAGTGAAAAAACCAGGCCCGCCAGGAGACGCGTTACCCCGTAGGGGAGCGTATCCCCCGCGCCCGCCACGACCGTGGTCGAGAAAATAGCGCCGAGGGCGATGAACGCCCCGGCCAAAATCGCCAGCACAAACATGCTGACCGGGTTCAAGTGCGCTTTGCGCACGCCAATTTGCTCCGCCTTCGCCGCCATTTCGGCTGGGAGCAAAGCATCCAATTGTAATTCTGTAGCCATAGGGGAAAATATCCTTTCTACTCCACAGGTATCTTACTGAGCCTGGGCGCGGAGAGGCAGTGGCAAATGTCATTAGCGCGTTATGCCAGGCCTTAAATAAATTGGGGGGCAAGCCCGCCACTTGGCTTGCCCCCCGTCGGCGGAGGAGACCACCGCAAACCCACAAGGGAAATTAGGATATAGACCCGTCAGATTGCACGCCCCCGGCATGACCCCATTTAGGCTGGGGCTAACTCGCCTGCTTCTTCCCAGGCTTTCACAACTAGCCTGAAAATATCGGATTCGGTGATAATCCCGACCAACCGATGCCCTTCTTCCACCACGGGCAAGCCGGAAATTTTGTACTCCAGCATCAACCGCGCCGCGTCGTGGATGGTTGTCTCGGGCGCCACGGTAATGGGTTCAGCCGTCATAATGCGGTCAAGCGTCAGTTTGCCAAGGAGGTAATTAAGCTCGAAAATGCTAAGACTGGTCGCCTCGCTGGGTTCAGCGCCCCGCACATCGCCCCGGGTGACAATGCCAATCAATTTAGCGTCTTTCACCACTGGCAACCGACGAATCTGATGATCTTTCATGATCTTATGCGCGTCGGGCAGGGTGGTGTCGGGCGTGGCGATAATTGGGTTACGAGTCATCCAATCGCGAACGAATTTGCCTTTCATAACAGCCTCCGTAAGAAGTTAACCAGAGTATAGGCCGTCTGGCCGTGCGCCTTAGTGATGTTTGTCACCGGACTATAGGATGAAATTCTCCATTTTTTAACTCCGAATTACAGAATTCGTTGTTTAATGGGATGATTGTCACTACGGCTTGAACCAACTGGTTTTATACTCTGCCTGCTGAGAGGAGAAAATTTATGAGCAAACGTGAAGAAATCCGAAAAAAGCGTCAGGCCCGCGCCCGGCGCTCCCAGTTGACCGTGTTGGGTGGCATTGTGGTGGTGGCGCTCGCGGTGACGGGGTATCTCATCTACGATAACTATCAGAAACAAGTGGAGGCCGCCAAGCCCGTTGGGGCGATCGTTTCCATTGAGAAGGAAACTTTCCCCTTCGCCAATGGCAAGGTGCTCGGCTCGCCCGAAGCCAAAGTGCTTATTCAAGAGTTTTCGGATTTTCAGTGACCCTACTGCGGCCTATTGGCTACTGACGTGGAACGTCAGATCATTGATGAGTTTGTCAGCACGGGGCAGGCGCGGTATGAATATCGGCACTATATTGTGGTGGATGGCAACGTGGGTGGCAATGAGTCGCGCCGCGCCGCCGAAGCCAGCGAGTGCGCCAATGAGCAGGGCGAATTTTGGAATTACCACAAGCTGATCTTTGCCAATCAGAATGGCGAGGGAAAAGGCGCGTTTGCCGACCGGCGGCTCAAAGCCTTTGCCGTTGAGCTAGGTCTGGATGCTGAGAAATTTAACACCTGTTTTGATGCGAAGCGCTATGCCAGCAACGTGCAAGCCGATGAAGCGCTGGGCCGGTCGTTGGGCGTTAGCGGCACCCCCAGCGTGTTTATCAACGGCACGCGCCTGCGCAACCCGCTGGACATGAACGAATACCGCACTTTAGTGCAGGCCGCTTTGAACCAATAAGGATAAGGCGTATGGATATCGGCATCCCCCGTGAACGGCGCCCGGACGAAAATCGCGTGGGGCTTACCCCGACCGGTGTGCAACTGCTCACCGCCGACGGGCATCGGTGTTACGTGGAGCAAGGCGCGGGTTTGGGCGCGGGCTTCAGCGATGAAGATTTCGCGCGGGTGGGTGGGCAGATTGTCTATTCCGGCGAAGAAGCCTATGGCCGCGCCGATATTGTGGTGAAGGTCGCGCGCCCCACCGCCGAAGAACTCGCCTGGTTGCGTGTCAGTCAGACCGTGATGGCCTTCTGGCATCTGGCCTCGGCCTCACCCGACAACCTCGAAGTCCTCCTCCAGCGCCAAATCACGGCGTTGGCCTACGAAACCATCCAGACTGACGATGGCGCGCTCCCGGTGCTCAAACCCATGAGCCAAGTGGCCGGGCGGATGTCGGCCAACATCGCCGCCGCGTTGTCGCGGAATGACCGTGGGGGCAAAGGCATCCTGCTGGGCGGCGTCCCCGGGGTGCCGCCTGCCGAAGTCGTCATCTTGGGCGCGGGCGTCGTGGGGTCCTATGCGGCGCAAGCGCTCTTGGGGATGGGGGCCACCGTATATGTACTCGACCGCGATCTCAATCGCCTTGAACACCTTGCTTTGCAATGCCCGAGCGTAGTCACCATGCTGTCGCACCCGTTCAACGTGCGCAAAGTGGTGCGGTTTGCCGATGTGCTGGTAGGCGCGGTGTTGGTGCCCGGCGCGCGCACGCCGGTGCTCGTCACCCGCGACATGGTGCGTGAGATGAAAGCCCGCACGGTCATCATTGATGTTGCCATTGACCAGGGCGGGTGCGTCGAAACCAGCCGCCCCACCACGCACCGGGCTTCGACTTTCATTGACGAGAATATCATTCACTATTGTGTGCCGAACATGCCCGGCGTCTTGGGGCGCACTTCCACCCACGCGCTCAATAACGCCACCTGGCCCTTCCTGCAACTCATTGCCGCGCGGGGGATTGATGCGGCGACCGCGCAGAATCGCGCCCTCACCCGCGGCCTGGCGACCCACGGTGGCAAAATCGTTTCCCGCGCCCTACAGGGCGACCCGAACCCGGGGGAGACACGGCCATGAACTGGTACGATCTTTATCGGGATCGGGTGAAGACGCCCGCCCAAGCCGCCGAACTCATCCAATCGCACACCCGCGTGTTCCTCACCGGCAATTGCTCGGTGCCCCAACACGTGTTGGCCGCCCTCGTGGCGCGCGCGCCACAATTGCACGGCGTCGAAATCTGCCAAGTCCTCACCATCGGCTCCGCCGACTACGTCAGCGCGGGCCTCGAACTTCACTTGCGCGTGAACACGCTGTTCATCAGCGACACCGTGCGCGCCGCCGTCAACGAAGGCCGCGCCGATTTCACGCCGTGCTTCCTCTCCGAAATTCCTGCCCTGTTCAAAACCGGCAAACTCCCGCTCGATGTGGCGCTCATCCAAGTCTCTCTGCCCGATGAACACGGCTTCTGCTCGTTTGGCGTGGAAGTCGGCGTGACCAAAGCCGCCGCCCAAACCGCCAAGCTCGTCATCGCCGAAGTCAACCCCAAAATGCCGCGCACCCTCGGCGATTCGTTCATCCATGTTTCCAAACTGGATGTGATTGTTCAGGTGGATTACGCGCTCCCCGAAGTGCGGATGGCCTCCACCGATCCCGTGACCGAGCAGATTGCCACCCATGTGGCCTCGCTGATCCCCGATGGGGCTACCCTGCAAACGGGCATTGGCGCCATCCCCGACGGTGTTCTGCGCTGTCTCACTGACCGGAACGACCTCGGCGTGCATACCGAACTCTTTGCCGATGGCGTGATTGACCTCGTCAATCGCGGCGTCATCAACGGGGAACGCAAAACCCTGCACCCCGGCAAGATTGTGGCGGGCTTTATGCTCGGCACCCAGCGGCTCTACGACTTCGTCAACGATAACCCCGTCATCGAACTGCACCCGAGCGAATACGTCAACGACCCATTCATCATCGCGCAGAACGACCGCATGGTGGCCATCAACTCAGCCATCGAAGTGGACCTCACCGGCCAGGTGTGCGCCGACAGCATTGGGCCGCGCCTCTACAGTGGCGTGGGCGGGCAGGTAGATTTTATTTACGGCGCGGCGCGCTCCAAAGGCGGCATCCCCATCATTGCTTTGCCCAGCACCCTCATCAAGAAGAGTGGCCCCGGCTTCAGCAAAATTGTGCCGATGCTTAAACAGGGCGCGGGCGTGGTCACCACGCGCAACCACGTCCACTATGTGGTCACCGAGCATGGTGTGGCGGATTTGTATGGCAAGACCATCGCCCAACGCGCCGAGGCGCTTATCCACATTGCCGCCCCGGAGTTTCGGGATGAGTTGAAAGCGGCGGCGAAGGAATTGAAGTACTTGTGAGTTAAGTGCGCGCGTGTAAGGGTGTAAGTACGTCAGCCAATATGCGCCCACCTACTCACCAACCTACTGTTCTCCACCATGTTTTCCCCTGAACCAATTCTCCTCCGCGACGGCGCTTCTGTCACCCTCCGCCCCATTCGCCCGGACGACGCCCCCCGCCTACTGACTTTTCACACGCGGCTCTCGAACGATACGATTTACCGCCGATTCCTATCCATGCATTTGCATTTGTCGGACGAAGAAGCCCGCCACCTTGCGACCGTGAATTATGAGACGACCATGGCGCTCGTGGCGGTGAGCGGCGACGCGGCGGGTGAAGTTATCCATGGGGTGGCGCGCTACGTGGCGGGCGCCGATAACCCAACCGAAGCCGAAGCGGCGATCGTGATTGAAGATGCCTATCAGGGACAGGGGTTGGGAACCCTCCTGCTGGATCGTTTGCTGGCTTATGCGCGGGCGCATGGCATCACCGCGTTTGTGGCCGCCATCAACGCTGAAAATGATCACATGCTTCACTTTGTGAGCCGGAGCGGTTTGCGGGTGGAGAAGCGTTTACAGGAAGGGGTGTGGGAGATGAAGGTGTATTTGGAATAAAAAAACATCGGCCCTGAACAAGGGCCGATGTTTTTGGGTCGCTATTCCTGGCTTGCCCCCCGCGGAGGGAGCGGCCCGGTGCCGCCGGGGGACCCGCTAAAGGGGCGGGTCTCGCGCACTTCCAAAATCCCACTAATGCGATGGAGATTGGTGAAGTCGTGGCAGGCCTGAATCAATTCGGGGGCACTCAGCAAATCAGGCCCGATGACCCGCACCACTTTGCCCAGCAAACACAATTGACTCACCAAAGGGGCGAAGTCACCGTCGCCGGTGACCAGCACAATCTCGTCCAGGTGCGGCGCTTGGTTAAGCACCTCCATGGCCATTTCCAAATCCATGCTGGCTTTCACGCTCCCATCGGGTAAGCGCTTGATGGGTTTGGAAACCACCCGATAGCCGATGAGGGCCAGCCGGGTCATAAAATCTATTTGGGGTTTGAGGCCGGGATCGTAACAGGTGAACGCCGATAGGGTGACGAGCGAGCCTTCGCGCTGAACAAAATTTTTCAAAATTTCGTAATTAATTTTGCCTTGCTGATAAACCGCCCTGGTGCAGAGATAAATGTTCTGCACATCTACAAACACGCCGATCCGGGGCATATTAATTTCTCCTAAAAACAATGGCCAGCCCCACCCTAGGCTGGATAGTATTGCCGTCATTGTACCCTACTGGCTAGCAGTTTGTCGGAGAGACCTTCCCGTGCCAAGAAAAGCCCCATTCTGCGGCTGTTTAAAGGCCAAAACATGATCTCGCGCCCCACTTCGGGCTGAAAAACGCCGAAGAACTGGGATAGCATATTTCACTCCGACAGACTGCTAGATTGCACTAAATGGGCGTGGACTTGGCCAGCGCGCGCCCGGTTCAGCGTCTCTCTATCACCTTCAGCCAGTGACATCCGTCACTACAGCAATTCCCCTGATTCCGATAGCCTAAAACTGATACTTAACGCTCGTTTTAATCCCCCTCTGGAGGTTTCCCTATGCTCACCTCACCCGCAAGATCTCGTGCTCGTCAGCAGAACGGTCATAAACGCAATCTCCCCCGCGCGAAAGCCAAAGAAAAATGGGTTTATCTATTTGCCGAAGGCGATGCCGCCATGCGCGACTTGCTCGGCGGGAAAGGGGCCAACCTGGCCGAGATGACCCGCATCGGGTTGCCGGTCCCGCCCGGGTTCGTCGTGACCACGCGGGCCTGCAACGCTTATCTCGCCGCGGGGAGCCAGTTCCCGCGCGGGATGTGGGAGCAGGAATTGGTCGCGCTCCGGCAGATCGAAAAACTTACTGGTAAAAAATTCGGCAGTCCCCAAAATCCATTGCTGGTTTCCTGCCGCTCGGGGGCCAAGTTCTCCATGCCCGGCATGATGGATACGGTGCTCAATATTGGCTTGAATGATGACGTGGCGGCTGGGCTGATCGAAGAGACGCTGGATGCGCGCTTTGTCTATGATGCCTACCGGCGTTTGATCCAGATGTTTGGCACGGTGGTGATGAATTTGCCCGATGAGCCGTTTGAGGCCGTGCTGACCCGCTTCCGCGTGGAGCGCGGCGTGACCAACGACGCCAACCTGACCGAGAAGGATTTGCACGCCATCACCGACGAATTCAAACTTATTGTGCGGCGTGAGACCGGGCGCGATTTCCCGCTCGACCCGCTGGAGCAATTGCGGTTGGCGACCGAGGCGGTGTTTAAGTCGTGGAATGGCAAACGCGCCATTGACTATCGCAACGCCGCGAAAATCGCGCACGACCTGGGCACGGCGGTCAACATTGTGACTATGGTGTTCGGCAACATGGGTGCCGATAGCGGCACGGGCGTGGTGACCACACGCAATGTCTCGACCGGCGAGAAGGAAATCGAAGGCGATTACCTCACCAACGCGCAGGGCGAGGATGTGGTGGCGGGCACGCGCACCACCAAGCGCATTCAAGAGATGAAGACCGAGATGCCCAAACTGTATACCCAGTTTGAGCGTATCTGCAAAAAACTGGAGAAGCACTACCGCGAAGTGCAGGATGTGGAATTCACGGTGGAGCGCGGCAAATTGTGGATGTTGCAGACCCGCGACGCCAAGCGCACCGCCCAGGCGGCCATCCGCATTGCGGTGGATTTGGCGACCGAGAAACTCATTACCAAGACCGACGCGGTGAAACGCGTGAAGCCCGAGCATGTGGATTATTTCCTGCACCCGCAGTTTGACCCCGCCGAAAAGAAAGCGGCGACCGCCCGCGGCGACTTTATTGCCAAAGGCCTGAACGTCTCCCCCGGCGCGGCCAGCGGGATCCTGGCGTTTGATGCCGACCTCGCCGAGAAGTGGGGCAAGGGCGAAAAGAAGGCCGTGATCATGGTGCGCCCCGAAACCAAACCGGATGACGTGCATGGGATGCTCGCGGCGCGCGGCATTCTCACCAGCAAGGGCGGGCGCACCTCGCACGCGGCGCTGGTGGCGCGGCAGTTTGGCAAACCTGCTGTCGTCGGCGTCTCGGCGATGGAAGTGGATGTGGAGAAGCGCATATTCACGATCGCCAGTGGGCGCGTGTTCAAAGAAGGCGACTTTGTCTCGGTGGATGGCACGACTGGCGAAGTGTTCGCGGGCGAAATCAAGACCATCATCCCCGACTTCAACGACCCCTATTTGCTCAAACTGCTCAATTGGGCGGACGATATTCGCCGATTGGGAGTCTGGGCCAACGCCGATTATCCGCGCGATGCCATCCGCGCCCGCCAGTATGGCGCCGAGGGCATTGGTCTGTGCCGCACCGAGCATATGTTCTTCGAGACCGAGCGTCTGCCGTTTGTGCAACAAATGATTCTGGCGAAGACTCCCGAAGAGCGCCGGGAGGCCCTCGCGCAATTGCTCCCCTTCCAGCGGAGCGACTTCGATGGCCTCTTCCGTGCGATGGATGGATTGCCCGTCATCATCCGCCTGATTGACCCGCCCATGCACGAGTTCCTGCCGAGCCACGATGAATTGCTCAGGACGGTCACGGAACTGGAG
Organism: uncultured Anaerolineales bacterium; assembly: GCA_964443795.1. Taxonomy (GTDB): domain Bacteria; phylum Chloroflexota; class Anaerolineae; order Anaerolineales; family UBA6663; genus DATDRS01. The sequence continues at coordinate 36,191 of CAYUFY010000005.1, forward strand.
ACCCACATCGCTGACCAGCAGGATCGCATGATCGCGGTGCGCGAGCGCATTGAGCACAACAAAAAGATGATTGTTGGCGTGGATGGGGTTAAGGGGCAACCGGGCGCGGAGGGCCTGCCCAGCCACGATGAAATCGTTACGCGCCTGACAGACCTGGAAACGCGCCTGCACGCCTATGAGACTGAAATGACGCAGGCCAAAGAGTTGCTGACGCAAAAACAGAAAATGCTGACTGCGGTGGAAGGCATGCGCGAGGCCAACCCCATGTTGGGGTTGCGCGGCGTGCGCCTGGGTATCCACATCCCCGAACTGACCACCATGCAAGTGCGCGCCATTTTCGAGGCCGCCTGCCAGTGTGCCCGCGACGGTGTGGATGTGCACCCCGAAGTGATGATCCCGCTGACCGCGCATGTCAATGAACTTAAGACCCAACAGACCGCGCTCGAAGCTGAAGCCAAACAGGTGATGACCGAGCAGGAACTGGAAGTGGATTACAAGTTCGGCACGATGATTGAAATCCCGCGCGCGGCCCTCACCGCCGATAAAGTGGCTGAGTACGCCCAGTTTTTCTCGTTTGGAACGAATGACTTAACGCAAACCACCTTTGGCATTTCCCGGGACGATGCTGAATCGGGCTTCTTGATGGAATATATTGAGAAGGGCATTTTGCCGGAGAACCCGTTTGCGAGCATTGACGAGCATGGGGTGGGCAAGTTGATGGAGATGGCGGTGAAGTTGGGGCGCTTAACCCGCCCCACGTTGGAGGTGGGCGTGTGCGGGGAGCATGGCGGCGACCCCAAGAGCATTGATTTCTGCCACCGAATTGGCTTGAACTATGTTTCTTGCTCGCCGTTCCGCATCCCCATTGCTCGTTTAGCGGCGGCGCATGCGGTGTTGAACGAAAAGAAATAGTCTTGTCAGACTTAATAGCTGAATAACCACACCGCCCGACTTCTCTCGAAGTCGGGCGGTGTGGTTACATAGTTAAAAATCAGTCATCGCCCACGTTGATAAGGGGCAAGAATAACAATATCCGTCATAGGATAATGTTTGATATTGCGCGTAATCAAATCGGCGTTTAGGATTTTGGCTGTAGCGGCTATGAGCGCATCGCCCAATTCGAGTTTGTTCCTACGCGCAAACTGCTTCAAATAGTTTCCCGCCATCCGGGCAACGGCCTCATCCGTCGGCCAAATTGTGAACAGCCCCAATAACTCTTCGGTCGCTATTTCTTCGCCGGGGCGAATCCCCGCCAGAATCTCGGCAACAGACACGCTTGAAATGAACAATTCCGAATCGGTTAACAAGGCCTCTGCAATGTAATTGGTTGCGGCCTGAACATTATGAAAGTGGTCAATCAATACGTCAGTGTCAATCAAGCGCACGGCGTGTAACTCCTAAACGGCGCAACCGTCGCCCGGTGCGTAGCCGATTAACATAGGCGACGCCATCTTCAGGCACATCCGTCCGGCCCTGCCACATTCCCGCCGAGTGAGCTAAAGCCGCGCGGATGCGTTTCTCCGACAAGAGAATGATGCGCCCCCCCGCATCGGCGGTCATGATGACTTCATCGCCCACTTTCAACCCGGTGCGCAACTCTTTGGGCACCGTCACCCGAAACCCTGTTTCAATTTTAATCCGGTTCATAAACTGCCTCCACCTTCCAATCATACACCCAAAACGGCGCGTCGCTTTACTCCCCGCTGGATTGCAATAGACTTTATTGGAACTAACTTTCCAAACGCTTTGGGACACAGATTTTCACAGATGCACGCAGTTTTTTGGCTTTTTCTGTGTTCATCTGCGTTTATCTGTGTCCAAAAATCTTATTTCCAATAGCGTCTCATAACTTCAGCAATGGTTGACCATGCCCAGCACCGCGCCGTCGGAGATCACGGGCATGGCTGAGATTGCGTGATGCTCCAACTGGCGCCACGTGAGAGAGCTTTATTTGTTCAAGGTGTCAGCCAAACCAATGAGGCCGACCCAGAGACAGAAACTCGTGGGTGATAAAAGCAATATGAAACTCACCAACAGCCCACTGACGACTCCGGTATGGGTCTGTTCAAGTGAACTTTCGTGGGGCTGGGCCGGGTCATAGTACACCGAGGCCGACTGGTTGACCGGGTAACGCTGAATAAATTCAGTATTTCCCACTTGGCGTGGGTCAGGGATAGACCGGGCGCAAATACCGTCGCC
>CAYUFY010000006.1:0-38314 GCA_964443795.1 uncultured Anaerolineales bacterium
CGTAGCGTCCCGCCGCTGGAAGCGGCGGGTTTTCACAGCGCAAAATCTATAAAGTGGCGCCAGGTCGGGCACGTTGAGTTGGATAGTCGGCAGACTTGAGGCAGGGGGTGAGGCGTTGTCCATTAAGCTGATCTGGCTCACCGCCGCAATGGTTTGCCCCGAGATGGGCAAGGTCACCCCCTGCCATTCGCCGGGTTTGGCTGTGAGTTGGCTCAAGTCCACCCCAGCCTGTTCACACAATTGCCCCAACCAACCGCCAGCGGAGGTCTTGGGAGTCTGGTGTCCGGAGATGATGAGTTTCTCTTGCGCGCGGGTGAGGGCCACATAGAGCAGGCGCGCATCTTCGGCGAGGGCTTGAGCCTGAGCGTGCTGGTGAGCCAGTTGGTAAATCAGCGGCGCGGCAGGCCAGCGCGTGGGGGCTGGCACCAACCCCAGTTCGGCGGAGAGCGCGACCGGGCCGGCACTATTCCGCCGGGCGCGGGTGGCATCGGCGAGGACCACCACCGGGAACTCCAATCCTTTGGCTTTATGCACTGTCAGTAACCGCACCGCGCCGCCCGCCTCGGTGGGCGCTTCACCCTCGCGTGCCCCCACCGCCTGAAGCGTTTCGAGATATTCCAAAAACTCGCCCACACGCACCAAGCCGCTGGTTTGCGCATCGGCCAACAGTTTATCGAGGTTGCGTTGCAAACGTCGGCCAGGCGCTTCGGCGGCCAAAATGGCGGGGTAATGCGTAACATCCAACACTTGCGCCAGGAGTTCGGCCACGGGCACGCGGTCCACTTGCTCGGCCAGCGCGTGTAATAAGGCGCGCGCGCGGCCAGCGGCCTGCTGATCAACCGCCGCGAGATGGGCTAAGTCTCCCTCCAGCGCGCGACGATAGGCCAGCGGCTCGCCCGTGGGCGACCAACGTAATTGATACAGCGCCACATCGCTCAGGCCCACCGCCGGGGAACGCAACAACCCGGCGAGGGCCAGATCATCCCACGGGTCGGCCAGCGCCCGCAGGAGGTTCAACACATCGCGCACCTCGGGTCGGTCGTAGAATCCCCGCCCAGCCACCGTCACAAACGGAATATCTGCCGCTTCAAAGGCCGCCTCGTAAAACGGGAAACCCGTGGAGGCGCGGAACAGCAGGGCCACCTCGCCCCAGGCCAAAGCGCCTTCGGCCTGCAATTCACGCAGGCGGTTGGCGAGGAGTTGCGCGGCCACCGGGCGGGCCTCGTCGGCGGTGGCGCCTTGCCCCACCAAAAATTCCACGTAGGGCGCGGATAAGGTGGCCCGGGGGGCGGGCCGCGCGGCCACCAACGGCGCGAAGGGCACAGCGTAGGCCGGGCCGCCCGCGCTCACCGCGTCGAGAATCGGCGCGAGTAGTTCGTTTAAAGAATCAACCAGCGGGCGATGCGCGCGGAAGGTGGTGTTGAGTTCCAGCGTCAACCCACCCCGCGCGCGAATGTCTGTCTCCAACGCGCGGAACACGGCCACATCCGCGCCACGAAAGCGGTAGATGCTTTGCTTGGCATCGCCCACGACAAAGAGCCGCCCCCGCGCCCCCGCCAGGGCTTCCACAATCAAGCGTTGGCGGGCATTGGTGTCTTGAAACTCGTCCACCATGATGGAATGGATTTGAGCCTGCCAGCGGTCGCGCAGACCGGGGTTGCTTAAAAGTTGGGCGGCCTTGGATTCCAAATCGTCGAAGTCCAGGGCCTGCCGCTGGTCTTTAGCCGTTTGATAGAGTTGGCAAGCGCGGGCAAACACCTCCCCCAGGCGGTGAACCAACGCCGGGAGTTGCGCTTCAAGCGCTGGGTCGGGGGCTGAATCTTGAGCGCCCTTGCCCCCCAGCCAGTCATTGAGTTGGGCGTCGTAGGCTTCGCGCAGAAATTTAATGGCGGATTTGGCCTGACCATTTTTGCCCACGCCGCCCCGACAATAGTCCCGCCGAATGTTGAATAAGCACCGGGCGGCGGGAAGGGCCTGGGACTGAGCCAGCGCTTGTTCAAGGTTGGCCCATTCAACGAGCAGGCTTTCGACTTGTGGCGCAAGTTTGTCACCGGCCTCGGCCAGCAATTGCCGGGTGGCTTGCAAGGCGCGCAAATCCGCGAGGGCGGCGGCAATGTGGGGGGAATTCACGAAATCCCGCAGGGGGCGGAGCAACGCCGCGAGCCACCGCGCGGGGACATCGCTCAGGGCCAAAGCGACTTGGGTGTCGAGGGAGGCCCCGACCAGAGTCGTCAGACTGTCGGTCAGGCTGTCAAGCGTGAAGGCTTGAAAGAGTGATTGAAGTTCGGTCTGAGTCTGCGCCGAGGCAAGGGTGTCGGCCACGGCTTGCGCTTTAAGCGTGGCGGCGAGGCCTTCATCCAGCACCTGGAAGCGCGGGTCAATGGCGGCCTCGGCGGGGTGCGCGCGGAGGAGCGCGGTGCACAGGCTGTGAATGGTGCCGATACGAGCCGCATCAATATCGGCTTCAATCTCGTCCCACCGGGCGCGCGCCTCCGGCGGGCAAGCGCCAGTGCGCCACGCCTGCACGGCCTGCCGGATGCGGTTGCGCATTTCGCGCGCGGCTTTTTCGGTGAACGTCACCGCGACTACTTCACGCGGGAGCTGGCCTTCGGCGAGCAGGGCCACATAGCGCGCCACCAGGGTGCGGGTCTTGCCCGACCCCGCCCCGGCCAAAACAACCACATCGCGCGCGCGCTCCAACGCGGCGGCATTTTGAACAGGCTCAAGCGCAAAAGCATCCAGGGGCGTGGGCATGGTTCAATAAGTGGCCGGCGAATAGCGCCAGCAAATATAACGGGCCGGGCAGTAGGGCGGGCACCCCCCGCGCGGAGGGATGGGCGCGAACCGCCCGGTGTGAATGCCTGCCCGATGCCGGGCCAGGTGTTCGGTCGTGAGCGTAAGCGCGCCGGAGACCCCCGAATAATTTTCGTGGTCAAATTTCGCCAAATGCAAACCACTGGCTTTCGCCGCGTTGATGCCCCAATAAAAACCGTCGTCGAGGCGGCGGGGATGCAACAACTGCTTGGCGGCGAGCGCATAGACTCCAATTTGCAAGCGGCGACCTTCCACCAAATCCCGTTGAGCAAAACTGCTCGCGCCCGTCTTGTAGTCCAGCACGCGCGCCGCGCCCGCTTCATCGAGATCAATGCGATCAATCACCCCATGCAATTGCATGACCCCGGTGGGCGTGTGGACGGTGAGCGGTTGACTCCCATCCCATCCGAACCGCAGTTCGAAATGCGCGGGACGCCAACCGGATTCTTCTGCGGCCAGTGCGGTGAGCGTGGCCCCCAGCGTTTCCAGCAGTTCAGCGCGTTCCTGGTCCCAGAGCGGCGTGGGCCGAAAACCGTAGTGCGCGGGCGCGGTGGCAAAGACTTGTTCGGCCACCGGGGGCAGAACCGCCAGCACCGCGGCAACCTTGGTTGGGTCGGAAGCCACTTGATACACGCGCTCTAAAATGGCGTGCAACACCGCGCCGCGTTGAGCAGAGTCCAAACCGGCTTGGGGCGTCTCGCGCGGTTCCAGCTCCAGCGCCGCGCCAATAAAAAAATTAAACCCGCAGGCGCCATAAGTCTCCAACCGACTGGCACTCCAGATGTGGTCGGGGCCATAACGCGCCGCGAGGGCGGGGCCTAAATCCGGGACCAGGCCTTCATAAATCCCCTCGGGCTGAGGCGCCAATCGGGCGCGCAACACCCGCCGCGCCTGACGCAAATTTTCCCAATCCGATTGAAGGTAGGCATAAGTGGATGGCAGGTCAGCGGCAGGATTGCTGAGCGCCAGCAGTTCGGTCAGCGAGGCGGCGTCGGCTAAGGGCCGGTCAGTATCGGGGCGAATGATTTGCACCGTCGTATCAAATAAACTCAGGGCCGCCTCCCAGTAAGGCGAGGGTTTCCATTCTTCGCCATCATCGGCGAGGTAGGGCCGGGTGAGCAATAAAAATTCGGTGGCGCGGGTGACCGCTTCGTAAAACAACGATTGCTGGTCGCTCCGCAGGCGGGGTTCGAGGGGCAAGCCCAGGGTTTGCAAACTTGCGCGGTCAGCGTCGGAGAGAAAGGGGTCTTCGGTCAGGGGCACGGGGAAAAGGCCCTCGGCGAGTCCCACCACCACCACCGCGCGATAAGGCACGCCCCGCGCGGCGCTGAGCGGCGCGGCCAAAAGGCTGGCCCGGGCGGTTAACTCCGGGTGATAGGTGGCCGCCTCGACCGCGCCGCGCAGTTCGGAGTAAAAATCGGCGTACGGCTCGGGGCGCGGATGAGGCAAAATGGATTCGCTCAGGACAAGGGCTTGGAGGATTTCAGTCAACCGGATGAGCGCGGTCTGGTCACGCCCGGCGGTGGCGGGGCCAGTTTTAATGCACGCTTCGAGTTGCAAGGCGGTAAGCAGGTCTTCCAGCCAGGCCACAAACTCGGTGAGTGTGGCCGTGGCGGGCGGAGTCAGGCGGGCGGATAGTTTTTGCAAACGCGCCCACATCTGCGCCGCCGCAGAGCCTTGCGGTGGGCGCGGAGCTTGCAGGGTCGCATCATCTTCATTGAAAATAAGCGAGGCCGATTGTTGGGCCAGGCGATTAAGCGCGTCTGCCCATTGCGCCAGGCCACCCGTCACCTGGCCCCAGCGGGCCACGGCGTCCAGTTGCAGGGCCGCGAACGGGGTCAAATCAAAAGCGGTCAGGTCGAAGTACGGCGTGCGGAGTGTATCAAGCAGGGGGCGGCGGAGCCAGGCGGAAAGCGGCAAAGCCAACGCTGTGAGCAAAGCGGCGATAGCCGGGTTTGAGGCGAGGGGTTCGCCCTGGGTGAGTTGGAGGGGCACCCCGAATTCGCGCGCCGCCGCGCGGAGAAATGCCTGATAAGGCCCGAGGTCGCGCGTGATGATGGCGCATTCGGCGAGGGGGACATGGTCGCGCAGGTGCCGGGCTTTGATCCAGCGCACGGCTTCACGAGCCTCGCGGGCCATAGTCTGCGCCGCGAGAAAGGTGACGTGCCGACCGGGGGCCAGCCGCGCGGGATGCGGCTCAAAGAGTTGGGCTTCGAGATGATCCAACGGGCGCGGCCAAGCCTCGCGGCGGGGAAGCGTTTCCAGTGTGGGCGCGAGGGTCGTCATCAAGTGTTCTAACGTGCGCTTAAAACGCCGATGCGCGGCGCGCGGCATCGCTGGTTCGCCCGAGAGGGTGAGGCGCATTTCGGTCACCCGCGCGGCCAGCAGGTTGAGCGCCTCGAGTTGGGTAGGGGTGAAAGAGTCAAAGCCATCCACCACCAACAGGCGGATGGTGGCAAGTAGGTGCGGCTGGTTCTCCAAAGCGAGCACCGCCAGCCAGCTCAGACCATCCGGGTCGGCCCAGTCCAATCGAATAAGTTGCTGTTGATAGGCCTCATACAGTGTGCCCAGTTCTTCGAGCCGGGGGCCGCGTCCGCGCACAGCCGTCACGAAGTGTTCGGGGACCAGCCGCGCGCGTTTAAGCTCGGCGATGAAATCGCCCAGCGCTTGAATAAAACCGGGGTAATGTTGAATGGGGAGGTAATGATGCAGTTGACCGCGGTCAGCGAGCGTATCCACGGCCGCGCGCAACAACCGATGAATGACCGGCTCGGGGGCCACCGGGGTGGCGGTGGCCGCTTGCGCCAAAACTTCGGTATATAAATCGCCCAAAGTCCCAACTTGCGCGCCGAGCGCCCCGCCAGCCTGGGCCAGCCGCTGGCGGAAGGCCATGGCCTGATTGCGGTTGGGCAGGATGACCCACACGGGCGCGAGCGGCGCCTCGCGCAACACCGCGCGCACGCGTTGCAACTGAGCGTGAGTTTTGCCGGAGGCGGCGGGAGCCAGCAGAAGATGGGTGGGCATGGTGCGAACTTCAGCCAACCAAAATCGGCGGGCTAAACCTCACCGCGCTAGATGATTTCCAGATCATCGCGCCCGGGCAATGCGGGGAAAGGCCCCGTCGGCAAAGTCTGATACCAATAGGCCACGGAGGCGATATCATCCTGGAGTGGCAGATACCGGCGCCCATTGCGCCACCCCAACGCCTGGATGGTGACCCGTAAGTTTTGGTGGAAGCGGATGGGATCGGGAATATGCCACCGGTACATCCCGAAGCGCATTTGCGATTGATACACCCCATCCGGGCGGATGATTTGATGTAAGCCAGAGTAGGGCGTCGTGAATGCCTGATACTGCTTCGTGGCCTGATTTTCAAAGTTATAGGAACCCCCGAAGTAATCTTCCGTGCCCGTACCACAAATGGTCGGAAAATCCGAGTCCCCGTCAATGAAAAATTTGATCTCACCTTCACCCCACCAATTATTGTTATTCACCCCCCAGGCCAGATACGTGCCAACATATTGCCCGTGGCCGGTCACCCCCTCCAGAAGCGTGTAAGTGTGCTTGTAGGGCAGAGGATTGACCCGGCGGAACTGCGCGTGAAAGTAAGCCCGTTCATCTGGCACATCCGTGAGCGCGTAGTTAATTTGATAGTACAGGCACATTTCTTGCTCGGCCAGATTGGTGAGGGTGATGCGGCAATGTTTCCGAAACGGCATTTCCCAATAACAATTAAAGGCGCTCCCCGGGTTGACACACACGGCCAACGACGACAGTTGGGCAAACTGCCCCCAACCGCACGCAAAAAAGTCACCGACGGGGCACTCGACAGAAGGCTGGGTTTGCTGATCCCAATAGATGCGCAGGATACTGAAACGCCAATTCCCAGTAGGGGTCATCCAAATTTGCTGAATGGCGCCCGGGCCGCTGATATTGGCGAGTTCGAAGGTCTGCCCCGCCGGGATCATCACCGAGGGCGAGATTTTCCAGCCTTGACCCAGATCGCGGGCGGCCTGCGCGCCGGTTCCCTCCCTTGCCATCCCCCCCTGCCCTTTCGCGCCACTGAAATTTTCGGGGCTGATAGACCGAGTCTGCGTCGACGACAAGCACGCGAGGTTTCCCAGGTTCATCCCCAAACCGTTGAATGAAGTTGTGCTCATTTTTCTGATCTCCAATATCAATGAGTGCGATCGCCCCGCAGTTTAGCCTCATTCTCCGGGGCGTCAAATAACCTTAACTCATTTTGACCCGCCCGCCTTTTCCGCATAAACTGCGGGGCAACACAATTGCACGGTCTCAAATGATAATCAACCCGGCTAATGCATAAGGAGATGTCTCATGGTCACTTACCCCTTACCTTCCATTCCACAACCGGCCCCGGCAAAAGAGCATGAAGTTGTGCTCATTGCCAGCGGAGATTTACGACTTTCAGCCAATCAGGTTTGCTGGCCCGCGCAGGAAAAGATGGAAGCCCAACTCACGGTGGCGTTTGCGCGTTTAGGCTGGGAAGTTCGCCGCGGCCACCCGTTCGATCCCCAACAGGGGCATGGCTTTATCGCGAGCCAGCGCAGAGGGATGGATATTTTTGAAAATATTCATCCGCAAGCGCCCCTGGTGGTCGCAGAGGCCGTTTGGCAATACAGCCACCATGTTCTGGCCGGGTTGCGGGGCCATCGTGGCCCGATTTTGACCGTGGGCAACTGGAGCGGACAGTGGCCCGGCCTGGTGGGATTGCTGAACCTAAACGCCTGCCTGGCCAAGCTGGGCATTAAATACAGCAGTCTGTGGAGCCAGGATTTCACCGACGATTTCTTCATGCGCGGCTTGCGCGAATGGGTGGAGGCCAGCCAGGTTACGCACGATATGAGCCATGTTCGTGACCTGCACCGGGCCAACCTCCCGGAACCGGAAGCTTCCCTGGGGAAAGCCCTGGCGGAGGAATTGCGATTCAAGAAAGCCATTCTGGGGGTTTTCGACGAAGGCTGTATGGGCATGGTCAATGCCATGATCGAGGACGATCTGCTAAATCCACTGGGGATTTATAAAGAGCGGTTGAGCCAATCGGCGCTAGTCGCGGCCATGCGGACTGTTTCGGAGGCTGAGGCCAACCTGGCCCGCCACTGGCTCGATCAGCGCGGGGTTACTTTTCGCACCGGGACGGATGAGGCCACCGAGTTAACCGATCGGCAAATCCGCGAGCAACTGAAAATGTATATTGCCGCGGTTCGCCTGGCGGCTGAATTTGGCTGTGCGGCCATTGGCATCCAATATCAGCAAGGCTTGAAGGACATGAGTCCCGCCTCTGATCTGGCTGAGGCCTTGTTGAACAATCCCAACCGCCCGCCGGTTTTTCACGCCGAGACCGGGCAGGAACTGTTTGCGGGGCAAGCACTCCCCCACTTTAACGAGGTGGACGAGGGGGCGGCGGTGGACGCGCTGGTGACCAACCGAGTGTGGACCGCGATGGGGCTGGAGCCATCAACTACCCTGCATGACTTGCGCTATGGGGAACACTTTACCGGCGCGGGCCTCGATGCCTTTGTGTGGCTGTTACAAATCTCCGGGGCCGCGCCCGCCTCACATTTTGTGGAGGGTTACGCTGGCGCCATTAGTGAGCGCCAACCGGCGATGTATTTTCCTTTGGGGGGCGGCACCCTTAAGGGTCTCGGCAAACCCGGCGAAATCGTGTGGAGTCGGGTGTTTGTGATGGCGGGCGCGGTGCACGTTGATCTGGGGCGCGGGACGGTGGTGCTCCTGCCCAAAGATGAAACCGAACGCCGGTGGCGCATGACCACCTATCAATGGCCGAATGTCAGCGCCATTCTGCATGGGATTACCCGCGATCAGATGATGGCGCGCCACAAAGCCAATCATCTCAGTCTGGCCTATGCGCCCGATGCGGACACCGCCGACAAAGCCCTGGCGGCCAAGGCGGCCATGTTCGCCGAACTGGGCCTGCAGGTGCACCTGTGTGGCGAGGTGAAGTCAGCATGAGCGGCTTGCTATTGGGAATTGATGTCGGCACCTATTCCAGCAAAGGGGTGCTGGTTGAAACCGATGGCACGGTGGTCAAAACCGCTGTGGTGGAACACGCAATGTCAATCCCGTACCCGGGTTGGGCCGAGCAGGATGCGGAGGCAATCTGGTGGGGGGATGTGGTCAAAATTTGTCGGCACTTGTTGGACGGCGATCCATATCAAGGACAAGATGTAGCCGCAGTGGCAGTCAGCGCCATCGGCCCCTGCCTGTTGCCGCTCGACCAGCACCATCGGCCTCTGCGCCCGGGCATACTCTATGGCGTGGATACCCGAGCCAGCCAGCAGATTGAAACACTCAACCAACGTTACGGGGAACAAGCCCTTTATGATTTCTCGGGGATGGCGCTCACCAGCCAGGCTGTCGGGCCAAAGATACTTTGGGTGCGGGAACATGAGCCGGAAGTGTGGCGGCAGACAACTCACCTCACCACCGCTTCCAGTTACCTGATCTATCGCCTGACGGGCGAGAAAATTATGGATCGGCATACGGCCAGCCATTACATGCCGCTAATGGATATTCACCAGTTGGAATGGTCGGACCGCTTCGCGGACGGGTTGGTTCGGCTTGAACAACTGCCCCGCCTGGGTTGGAGCGATGAACTCGCCGGACAGGTTAATCGAATGGGGGCAGAAGCCACCGGACTAAAAATCGGAACGCCGGTGGCGGTGGGCGCGGTGGATGCCCTCAGCGAAGGTCTCAGCGTGGGCGTGGCCCACCCCGGTGACTTGATGATCATGTATGGCTCCACCACCTTCTTTATTTTGGTCGAGGATGCGCCTCACCCCGACCCGCGCCTATGGACGGTGGCCGGAGCCTATGCCGGCCAATACAATTTGGCCGCTGGGATGGCGACCACCGGGTCACTCACCCGCTGGTTTCGCGATGAACTGGCGCCGGATCTGCGGGAAGAGACCGCTTATGCCACCCTGTTTGCCGAAGCCGAACAGATTGCGCCGGGAGCCAATGGCTTGCTCCTGTTACCCTATTTCAGCGGCGAACGCACCCCCATCAATGACCCGCTGGCGCGCGGCGTGTTTGCCGGATTAACCCTGGCGCACAAACGCGCCCACCTATACCGGGCGGTGTTGGAAAGTGTGGCCTATGGCATCCGGCACAACATTGAGACTTTCCAAGCCATCGGTTCGGATGTGCGCCGCGTGGTGGCGGTGGGGGGTGGCACCAAAAGCCGCGCCTGGTTACAGATCGTTTCCGATGTAGCGGGCATCTCGCAGGAGATTCCGGAATTGACCATTGGCGCCAGTTATGGGGATGCTTACCTGGCGGGCCTGGCGGCGGGGATCCTGCGGCGCTCGGACCTGGCCCAGTGGGTGAAGCCGGGCAGTATCATTCAACCCAACCCGGCGACCAAAGCGCTCTATGACGCCTATTACTCCGATTACCGCCAGCTTTACGAAAGCACCCGGGCTGTCGTTCATCGGCTTAGCCTCCGATAAGTCGCGGGGCGTTCAAGTGAACGCCCCAACGGACTCACATCCCCAGCGCCTCCCCGATAAAGTTCGTTACTCGGCAAACTGGCGCTGGTAGAGCGCGGCGTAAACCCCGGCGCGCGCTAACAAGTCTTCGTGCTGGCCCTGCTCCACAATTTGCCCATCCTGCACCACACAAATCAAATCCGCATTGCGAATGGTACTTAACCGGTGGGCAATGATCACCGCGGTGCGCGCCTGCAACAGTTTCCGCAAAGCATCTTGAATCAGGCTCTCGGTCAGGCTATCCACGTTCGAGGTGGCTTCGTCCAAAATCAAAATGCGCGGGTTGGTCAAGATGGCGCGGGCGATGCAGATCAACTGGCGCTGGCCCACGGAAAGATTCGAAGCGCCTTCCTGAAGCCGGGTCCGGTAGCCCTCGGGCTTGGCCGTGATAAAGTCGTGCGCGTTGGCTAACTTCGCCGCGTGCGCCACGGCCTCATCCGTCGCCTCCGGCTGACCAAAGCGAATGTTGTCGGCAATGGTGCCGGAAAAGAGAAACGAATCCTGCGGCACCAGCCCAATCTGCCGATGCAGTTGGCGCTGTTTTACGGCGCGCACATCCAGGCCATCAATCAGCACTGCACCTTCGGTCACATCATAAAAACGCGCAATCAAATTACCGATGGAGGTCTTGCCCGCGCCCGTCGGCCCCACAAGTGCAACCGTTTGACCGGGCTGAATTTCTAGACAAACATCGCGAAGAACTTCCGGCAAGTCCGGGCGATAGCGGAAGGAAACGTGCTCAAATTTCACGCGCCCCACAATCTCCGGTAACGCAACGGCATCGGGGCGATCAAGCACGGCGGGCGTCGTGTCCAGCAAGTTGACCACCTGCTCGCCGCCGGCCATGGCCGATTGAAAAGTGGTGAACATGCGGCTCAGTTCCTGTACCGGTTGGAAAAAGCGCGTGACATAGGAAAGAAAAGCCACCAGCACCCCCAGGGTGACCGCGCCACTGGCGACGGCGCGCCCGCCAAACCACAGCACAATCGCCGTGGCCAAAATCCCCAAAAATTCGATGGCGGGGAGAAAGATAAATGAGAGGGACATGGCGCTGATGTTGGCCGTGCGATTAATCTTGTTGACCGCGTTGAAATTCTCCTGCGTGGTGTCCTCCTGCCCAAAAGCCTGAATGACCCGCACCCCGGCGATATCCTCCGCCAACCCGCCCACCACTTTGGCCACGCTGGTGCGCGTTTCACGGAAAGCCACCCGCGCCCGCCGGGAAAACCACAGGGTCACCAACAGCATCAGCGGCAACACAATAAATGCCAGCAAGGCCAGGCGCAGATCCATGACCAGCATTACCCCGATAATGCCCACCAGCACGAACACATCGCCAATCAGGGTAATGATGCCCTGTGAAAGCAAATCATTGATGGTCGCCACATCGTTCATCACCCGCGAGACGGTCACGCCCACAATATGCGTATCGTGGTAACTTAGCGCCAACTCCTGTAGATGATAAAACAGGTCGTGGCGGATGTGCGCCAACATCCGCTGGCCGACCAGTGATAATAAGTATTGTTCCGTCCGGGTGGCCAGATACAACCCGATAAAAGTTCCAGCCGTCCACAACGAGATGCGCGCCAGGCCCGCTTGATCGCCCTGCGAGATGTACGTGTCCACCGTGATTTTTAACAGATAGGGGGCCAACAACGTCAGAGCCGAGTCCGCCAACATGGCGCTGAAAGCCAGCGCCATCAGTTTCAGGTGGGGGCGCAAATAAACCAACATGCGCCGCACCACCCGGGGGTTGTAGACCTGCCCCCGCTGTCCATCGCCTTCCGCAAAGGTCTCCATCGCATTGCGTGGCCCCATGCCCGAACTGGAGACTCCGATTCCAAAACCCATTGACCATTCCTTTTTTGAATACCGAGATTACTGCTCGCCAACCGCGTCCTCGCGGTTAGCCCGCCCGCGAGGACGCGGGCTTCGAGCTGATCTAACGCGGGGCAGTTTCCAGGCTCACCCGACCGGCTTTGAGTTGCTGGTGGTAAATGTTGCTATACAGCGGCGAAGACTGTAACAGTTCCGTATGCCGCCCCCGCGCCACGATATGGCCCTTATCCAACACCAGGATGAGGTCTGCCGAATGCACGGTGCTCAGTCGGTGCGCGATCACAAAAGTCGTACGGCCATGCATCACTCTTTCCAGCGCGACCTGAATCAAATGCTCGGTCTCGCTATCCACGCTGGAGGTGGCATCATCGAGGATCAAAATCCGGGGGTCGGTCAACAAAGCGCGGGCAATGGCTAAGCGTTGCTTTTGTCCGCCCGAAAGCGTGCGCCCGCGTTCGCCCACTTCGGTGGCGTAGCCTTCGGGCATCTGCAGAATGAAGTCGTGCGCCTGTGCATCTCTAGCCGCCGCTTCAATTTCACCCTGGGTGGCCTCGGGCTTGCCGAAAGTGATATTCTCGCGAATGGAGGCCGCAAAAAGCGTGGTCTCCTGTAACACCATGCCAATTTGACTGCGAAGCGAACTCAAACTGACCGTATGGATATCGGTCCCATCAATGAGAATGCGCCCGGCGGTGGGGTCGTAGAAACGCGGGATCAGGTTGACCACGCTGGTCTTGCCCGACCCCGTCGCCCCGAGCAGGGCAATAACCTGCTGAGGTTTCGCCACAAAGCTAATGTCTTTCAGCACCCCGGCTTCGCGCCCATAGGCAAAGGCCACCTTTTCAAAAACAACTTCGCCGCGCCCCAGCTTCAAAGCTGGCGCATCCGGCTTGTCAATCACCCGTGGGGCTGTGTCCAGGATTTCAAATACACGCTCGGCCGCCACCCCCGCAATGGTAATAATCGGCAGGACCATGCCCAAATAACGCACCGGCGCCACAATCTGGGCCACATAAGTCGTGAAGGCCACCAGTTCCCCCAACGTGAGCGTGTGGTTAATCACCAATGTCCCACCGTACCATAAAATGGCCACACTGCTGATATTGGCAATCAGATTAAGCAAGGGCAGGTTATTGGCTTGCAGGTTGGCCGCGCGCGCCGATAACTCATACCATTTTTGATTCTCACTGACGAAGCGTTTAATTTCGGCTTCTTCCTGAGCAAAGGTCTTAACCACGCGCACCCCGCGCAGATTCTGCTCCACCCGCGTGGTCAGGACGGATAATTGTTTTTGAATCTGCAAGGACAGTGGCCGGAAGCTTTGCCCAAAGCGCACCGACTGAATAATCAGCAAGGGCATGGCCGCCATGGCCAACAGCCCGAGCCGTGGGTTCATCCAAATCATCACGCCCGCCGTCAGCAGCATCAGGAAGACGCTCTCGATAATGCGGAAAACCGCCCGCCCGGTTAAAAATCGGATCCGCTCCACATCTTGAATGGCTCGCGAAAGCAGATCGCCCGCTTCGGCCTGATCGTGAAAAGAGAAAGAGAGTTCGGTAATCTTACGTTGCAGGGCGTTGCGCAGGTCATAGGCGACGTTTTGAGAAGCCACCTCGGTCCATAAGCCCTCATAATAAGTAAGCCCGCCTTTGACCAGGACCAGCGCCAGCAATCCCCCCACCGCCCGGGTCAAGAGCGAGGCGTTCCCCGTCCCAATGCCCTCATCAATCGTCCATCGAATCAATTGCGGGTTGACCATGGCAATCAGGTCAATCAGCACCATCGTGGTATAGACGCCCGTTACAAATTTCCAATGCGGGCGCAAATAACCAAAGCACCGCCACAGAATGGCGGACTGAGATGAAGGTGTAGGTTGATTTTCGATAGCGGGCTTCATCGGGACTCAACCGGCGCGAACGCCTCGCTAGTCTAAATATTGAGGCACGTCGGTTAGCCCTCTCACGCAAAGTGAGGCATCACTTCGGTTGCAAATAGCGCCTGGGTTTCGGCATCGTTTTTGTAAAAGCTGGTGATATACAGTTGCACGCCGATGGCCTGAAACTGCCCCACCCAATCCACGGCCTGCGAGACCGTGCCCGCCAAACCCCGGAATTGCTCCGGCGCATTCAACTGCGCGCGCTTGGCTTTAAGTTCGGCCTCGCTCCGGGCCAATAACAGGCCGGTGGTGTTGGTGCGCTCAATTTCGTCATAATTTCGCCCGGCGGTTTCACAATGCTGGCGCAGAATCTCAAATTTATGCTTAAGCGTGGCGGGATCGCCGAACAGGTTGCAAGCATCGCCCACCCGCGCCACCGCGCACAGGGTCAATTGTTCGCCACTGCCGCCGATCAGGATGGGCGGGTGAGGTTTTTGCAAGGGTTTGGGTTCGAGAATAGCATCCTGGATGTGAAAATATTTGCCATGAAAACTCGCGCGCGGCGCCTGCCACATGGCCTTAATCAACTTGATCGCTTCTTCCATTTGTCCGAGACGCACGGCGGGGCGCGCGGGGAACTCCCAACCATATTGTTGATATTCCGGCTCGTGCCAGCCCGCCCCAATGCCCAATGTCAGCCGCCCGGCGCTGATAACATCCACGGTGGCGGCAATCTTGGCTAAATGGGCAGGATTGCGATAAGCCACTGACGAGACGAGCGTCGCCAAGCGGATTTTGCTGGTCACCGCCGCCAAAGCCGCGAGGACGCTCCACCCTTCCATAAACGGCTCATCCGCCTCGCCCACGCCGGGAATCTGAATCAAATGATCCATCACCGAGAACCAGGCAAACCCCTGGGTCTCGGCCCATTGGGCCTTGCGCTTCACCCCTTCAAACATCGTGTACGGGTCTGAACCAAACAGCCAGGAAGGGTTGTGAATGCCAAATTTCATTTTGTCTCCAAACAATGTGAACAGAATGCACGAGGTTGCTCCATAGAGTTTAGTCTAAAGCGATTTACATTCAAAATCGCCCCCGCGCGGGTGGCCCAACCCTTGTCAGTTGACTCGCCCCGAAAGCAGGTTACACTTTTGCAATCGAAGCACAATTTTCAACCGCGCAAAGGATAACCAAATCATGGGTCAATTACTTCTGCCAATTTTGGCGGTGGTGGCGGGCTTTGCCATCACCCTCCAGGGGCAGTTCATGGGGCTAATGGATAACGCGCTCGGCACCAAAGAGAGCGTCTTCATTACGTATGTAAGCGGCGGGGTGATCGTAGCGCTGATCGCGCTAGCCACGGGCGGCTTGAACTTAAAAGGCCGAGGGGAACTACCCTGGTACGCCTTCACCTCCGGCGCTCTGGGTTTAGTGATTGTCGGCTCGATTGGCTACGTGATTCCCCGCTGGGGGCCGACCCGCGCGCTCACGTTGGTCATTGCCGCGCAATTCATCCTGGCGGCGCTGGTTGACCATTTTGGTCTGTTCGCCGCTCTCCAACGCCCCTTGGATTTTCAGAAAATCATTGGGTTGGGCATCATGCTCGGCGGGGTGTGGTTGGTCATGCGCTGAAGCTCGCCTCTCGGACAGCCAGGCGTTAACCATGCACAGCCAGTGGGTGGGTGGGTGATTTTGCCAGACAGAGAATGCAATATAAAATCCACCCCATCACCTCTGCCCACCCTCCCAATTCATAAAAGGAATCCTCCATGGCCGCCCGTAAAGTCATCATCACCTGTGCCATTACTGGCTCAAGTCACACGCCCACCATGTCGCCGCATTTGCCCGTCACCGCCGACGAGATTGTGCGGCAATCCATTGCCGCCGCGCAAGCCGGGGCGGCGGTCGTGCACTTGCATGCCCGCCAGGATGCTGATGGTAGCCCCACCGCCGACCCGGCCATCTTTCGGGACTACGTGACCCGCATCAAAGCCGAGAGCGAAGTGGTGATCAGCCTGACCTCGGGGGGCGCCACCGGTCAGACGGTGGAACAGCGCCTGACCGTCATCCGCCAAATCAAACCGGAGCTATGTACCTGCAACCTGGGCACCATCAATTACGGGTTATTCCCCATGGCCCCCAAATACGAGGGCAAATGGAAATTCGATTGGGAAGCACCGTATGTTGAAAGCACCCGCCGCGAGCCATTCGTAAGCAATTATTCTGATATTGAATATATGCTCAAAACCCTGACTTACGAAACTGGCACGCGCTTTGAATTTGAGGCCTACGATGTGGGGCATCTCTATCATTTGGCGTACTTCCTCGACCAGGGGTTGATCAAGCCGCCCATCTTCCTGCAATTTGTCATGGGCACCATGGGCGGCATCGGCGCGGACGTGTTGGATAATCTCGTGTTCATGAAACGCACGCTGGATCGTTTGGTCGGCACCGAGGTGCAATGGTCGGTGCTGGGCAGTGGCCGATTTCAATTTAACACGGTCACCGCGGGGGCCATCATGGGGAGCCATGTGCGCGTGGGGTTGGAGGATAGCTTGTACTTGGGCAAGGGCCAGCTCGCGCCGTCCAATGCCGCACAAGTGGAGAAAATTCGGACTATCCTCGAAGCGCTCTCCATGGAAATCGCCACCCCCGCCGAGGCGCGGGAACTGCTCGGGCTTAAAGGTAACGCCTCGGTCGGAGTCTGATTTTTCTCACAAGGAAACGCATCCCCCATGTCTCGTCCTGAACCCACTCACATCCAACGGGTCGCCATCATCGGCACCGGCGTCATCGGCGGCGGCTGGGCCACCCACTTTTTACGCATGGGGTTGGAGGTCACCGCGTGGGACCCCGCGCCCAACGCCGAGGCCAGATTACGCGCCTTTGTTGCCGACAAATGGCCAGCCATGGAGCGCTTGGGATTACGTCCTAACGCCTCACCCGCACGGCTCACGTATGCGGCGACCCTGGCTGAAGCTGTGGAACGCGCCGAGTTTGTGCAGGAAAACGCGCCTGAAAACCTGGAGACCAAACGCCGGGTGTTGGCGCAGATTGATGCCGCCACGCCCAGCGACATGGTGATTTCGTCCAGCACTTCCGGTTTCGGGATGACCGAGATGCAGGTTGATTGCCAGCACCCCGAGCGCACCGTGGTCGGCCACCCGTTCAATCCGCCGTATTTGATTCCGCTGGTGGAGACGGTGGGCGGGGTGAAAACCGACCCGGCGGTGGTGGATTGGACCCATGCGTTTTACACCCACTTTGGCAAACACTCGATCAAGATGGCCCGGGAACTGCCCGGCTTTCTCGCCAATCGGTTGCAGGATGCGGTGTGGCGGGAGGTTCTGCATATGGTCAAAGCCGGTGAAGCCACCGTGGAAGAATTAGATGCGTCCATTGCTTATGGGCCGGGGTTGCGCTGGGCGCTCATGGGGCCCAGCCTCACCTATCACCTCGGCGGCGGGGAAGGTGGCATGCGGCACTTGCTGGAACACTTTGGCCCGGCGCTCGAACAACCGTGGACCCGGTGCCCCGCGCCCACCCTCACCGACGAATTGTGTGACCGCATGGTGGCGGGCTGTGAGCGGGAAGCGTTGGGGCGCCCGGTGCGCGAACTGGAACAGGAGCGCGACGACTTTCTAATTGAACTGCTGGCCCTGCTCGAAAAACATCGGGCGAAATATCAGCGACCATAAACCATGCCCGCTTCGATTTCAGCCCCCCTTATTACTCACACCAGCACGGTTCTGCCGGAGTGGATTGACTACAACGGGCATATGATGGACGGCTATTATTTCGTCGCCTTCACCTATGCCAGCGAGGGGTTTCTAAATTACGTGGGGCTTGGCCCGGCGTACTTGGCCGAAACCGGCCAGACCATCTACACGGTTGAGGGCCACATCAATTTTTTACACGAAGTTAAGGTCGGAGCACAACTTAAGTTCACCACCCAACTGCTGGCTTACGATGCCAAGCGCCTGCACGTCTTTCATCAAATGCACCATGTCGAGGCCGAGCGGGTGGCGGCCACCAATGAATTGATGTTCGTGCATTTCGATACCCACGCCCAAAAAGTAGGCCCCCTGCCCGCCCAAAACTTGGACCGGGTGATGGCGGTGCATCGGGCACACAGCGACCTGCCGCGTCCGCCACAAGCGGGGCGGAGCATTGGCCTCACCCAACGCGCGACCTGATATGTTTTTGACTTGTGCTTCAATCACACTATACTTGTCGGCCAAGCCTGCGGGGGTTGATTATCCTGACCAGCTTCACCCATCAGATCACCAATCCAAGGACTAGTGATGTCACGTCCCAATATTCTATTTATCATGGCCGACCAACTAACCGCCCCGGCCCTGCCCGTCTATGGTCACCCCGTAGTTAAAGCCCCCCACATCTCCGCCCTGGCCGAAAAAGGCGTTGTATTCGAAAACGCCTACTGCAACAGCCCGCTCTGCGCCCCCTCGCGTTTTTCATTCATGGCCGGGCAACTGCCCTCGCACATCGGCGCGTACGACAACGCCGCCGAATTCACCGCCTCGGTCCCCACCTTTGCCCATTATCTGCGCGCTCTCGGCTACCGCACCAGCCTGTCGGGCAAAATGCACTTCGTGGGGCCAGACCAATTACACGGGTTCGAGGAACGCCTGACCACCGACATCTACCCCTCCGACTTCGGCTGGGTACCCAATTGGGATCATCCGGACCAGCGTCTCTCGTGGTACCACAACATGCTCAGCGTGGCGCAAGCCGGCCTGTGCGTGACCACCAATCAAATTGATTTCGATGAAACCGTGGCCTTCCAAGCCACGCGCAAACTCTATGACCTCGCGCGTGACGCCGATGAGCGCCCGTTCTTTCTATTGGTCTCGTTCACTCACCCGCATGACCCCTACGCCATCACCCGTGAATATTGGGATAGATATCAGCACGCGGAGATTGATCTCCCCACGGTGGCCCCGCTCCCGGTGGGTCAACTGGACCCGCACAGCCAGCGGATCCGCGCGATGTGCGCGATGGATGAATATGAACTGACCGAGGCCCATGTCCGCAATGCCCGCCACGCCTACTACGGCGAGATCAGTTACGTGGACGATAAAGTGGGCCAACTGTTGCGCGCCCTGCACGACACGGGCCGAGGCGAAGATACGATTGTCGTCTTCATCTCCGACCACGGTGACATGCTGGGCGAACGGGGCCTGTGGTACAAAATGACCTTCTTTGAATGGGCGGAGCGCGTGCCCATGATCTTCCACGCGCCCGGCCGCTTCGCACCCCGCCGGGTCGCCGCGCCTGTCTCACTGGTGGATTTACTGCCTACGCTGATTGATCTAGCGACGGAAGGCCAAGGCTTAACGCTCGCCGATACCATTGACGGCCAGAGTCTGTACCCGGTCTTGACCGGCGCGCCCCCCGCGCCTGACCGCAGTGTGCTCAGCGAATATCTGGCCGAGGGTGTCACCGCGCCGGTGTTCATGATCCGCCGCGAGCGCTACAAATACATCTCCGGCGCGCCCGATACCGAATTACTCTATGATCTGGCCGCCGACCCGGCGGAACTGCATAATCTGGTCGCCCAACCGGGCCACGCCGACCGGGCGGCCGCCTTCCGCGCGGAAGTGCAACATCATTGGAAGGTCGAGACCCTGCGGGAGCAGATTCTCGCCAGTCAGCGGCGGCGTCAATTATTAGACCAAGCCCTGCGGCAAGGGCAACAGCGGCCCTGGGATTTTCAGCCCTATCAGGATGCCTCTCAACAATTTATGCGCAACCATCTGGACTTGAATGACTTGGAGCGGCGCGCGCGCTACCCCGCGCCGCCAGCCATCGAACCCAAGCGTGATTAATAACCGCGCCGCGCCAAAGGAGGTGATCGCCACACAGCCCCTAAGCCACAGCCCCTCTGAGACCATCCCGCATTCCCAATCATCACCCACAAGGAGAAAAGAGTTATGCGTACGTATCGCAAGTCATGGCAAGCCTTTAGTCTGATGCTGGCCTTCACTTTGGCGCTGGCCGCCTGCGCGCCCGCCGCGCCCGTGGTGCAGACTCAAGTTGTCAAAGAAACCCAGGTCGTCACTGTCAAAGAAACGCAGATCGTCAATCAGGAAGTGATCATCACCGCCACGCCCGAAGCCTTTAAACCCACCGGGACCCTGAAGGTTGGCCTGACCACCAATGTGGCCGCCATCGAGGTGCCCTATGCTCCCGAACGACAGTCCGCCAATGCCGCCTGGACCATGTTTGACTCGCTCGTCTTCCCCGAGCCGGATGGCACCTTCTCGCCCATGCTGGCCGAGAGTTGGGATATCGCGCCCGATGGCAAGTCCATCACGTTCCAATTACGCCAGGATGTCACCTTCCATGACGGTTCGCCGTTCAATGCCGATTCCGTAGTCTTCTCGTATGAGGCCTACACCAAACCGGAAGTGCCCTATCCCTGGCTCATCGCGGCGGATGGCGTGGAGAAGGTGGATGATTACACGGTCAAAGTCATTCGCGCCGAGCCCAATTCCCTCCTGCTCTCATTCATCTCCGGTTGGAGCATGATCCCGCCGAACTGGGGCGGCAAAACGGCCCAGGAATTTTCCGAAAGCCCCATCGGCACCGGCCCCTTCATGTTTACCGAATGGGTCAAGGGTGACCATCTCACCGTAAGCGCCAATCCCACTTATTGGAATGTGGGCTATCCCAAAGTAGCGGAGATTGATTTCAAATTCATGCCCGAATCCGCCACCCGCATCGCCGCTGTGCAGACCGGCGAGATTGACATCGCCCCGCGTCTGACCTCCGAGGAAGCGCAAAGTTTGCTGGGCGCGGCTGGAGTCCAAATCATCCGTTACCCGGTGAACCGCGTCTTCTATCTGGCCTTCAACAACTTGAGCACCGGGATCGGCACGCCGCTCGAAGATGCCAATGTCCGCAAAGCCATGGCCCATGCCGTGGATGTGCAAAGCATCATTGACGCGCTGTTCGATGGCTACGCCACCCGCGCCGTGGGCTTTGTGGGGCCGGGCGACCTAGGCTTTGACAACGCCGAGCCAGTGGCCTTTGACCCGGAACTAGCCAAGCAAATGCTGGCCGACGCCGGGTACGCCGATGGGTTTGCCATAGACATGGCCTGCCCCGATGGCGCTTATTCGCACATCAACGAAGTCTGCCAGGCCATCCGGGAGCAATTGAACGAAGTCGGGATTACCGGCGACCTCAACATCATGGAAGCCAACGCCTATTGGGATCTGGAATCCAAGAAGGAACTCCCGCCCCTGTTTGTGGATAGCTGGTCTTCCACCTCGACCGAGTCCTATGGCCGACTGGAAGGCGCGCTCCGCAAAGATCAAACCTACGCCAACTGGTACACCGAACGACTCGATCAGTTGATCGCGAGCTTGCTCACCACCTTCGAAGTGGATGCGCGCGCTAACGTGTACGGCGCCATCCAGACCGATATGCGCGAAGATCCGCCCTTCGTGTACTTGTACTACCCCCAAACATTCGAAGCGACCACGACGCACGTGCAGAACTATCAGCCGCGCTCGGCTGAAAACTACTTCTTGTGGGATGTGTCCGTCAGTGACGGGCAATAGTTGATTGATCTTGACCCGGCGGAGGCGAACGGCCTCCGCCGGGTCAACCTGAACCCCGAGCAGGGGAGCCGCCCCACCCGCTTGACAGTTTCCAGCACGTTGCACGCGCAGTCAATATTGGTTCAACCCTCGAGGTGTGAGACGTGACACGTCATATCCTATCCAGCCTGGTTCAAGCCGTGTTCGTGTTGGTCGGGGTGCTGATTCTGGTATTTTTCATGATTCGCATCAAGGGCGACCCGGCCGCGGTAATGGTCTCGCGGGAAGCCGGGCCGGAGCAGGTGGCCGCCTTCCGGCATGCCATGGGCTTCGATCGCCCCCTTATTGTGCAGTTTGCCGACTTTATGAGCCATGCCCTGTTGGGCGATTTCGGCAATTCGCTCCATTATCGGCTACCCGCCCTGCCGTTGATTTTAGAGCGCCTCCCCGCCACCATTCAACTCTCCACGGTCGCGCTGATCCTGGGTGCGGTGGTCGGCATCCCCTTGGGGCTGGCGGGCGGCTCCCGCCCCGGGAGTCTGGTTGACCTGCTGGCCCGCGGCCTCGCCTTGTTGGGGCAAATCACGCCCTCCTTTTGGCTGGCCCTGGTGATGATCATCGTCTTTGCGGTGAAGCTCCGCTGGTTTCCCACCTCAGGCCGCGAAGGCCCGCTCTCCATCGTCATGCCCGCGGTCGTGCTCAGCCTGGGAGTCATGGGCCGGCTGGCGCGGCTCACCCGCTCATCCATTTTGGAAGTGATGCGCGACGATTACATTCGCACCGCCCGCAGCAAAGGGCTTTCACAAAATATCATCTACTATCGGCATGCGCTCCGCAATGCCGCTATCCCGCTGGTGAGTGATATGGGGGTGCAGTTTGGCTACATCTTAGGCGGGTCAGTGGTGATTGAAAATGTCTTTGCCTGGCCGGGGTTGGGGCGCATGGTGGTGGAGGCCATCTCCATCCGCGATTTCCCGCTGGTTCAGGGCATCGCCTTTTTCAGCAGTCTGATTGTGATTGTGCTGAACCTGCTCACCGATCTGGCTTACGCGCTGATTGACCCGAGGATCCGCTATGAGTGAATCAACCGTCGGCCTACCTACCGCGCAACCCCGCACCCCCGAGGCCACCCCCTTCCGGCGCGCGGCCCACCTCTTAGCCACCAACTGGACCGGCGTGTTAGGCATGGTGCTCTTTGCCTTATTGGTCATCTTCGCCCTGTTCGCCGAACAACTGGCTCCCTACGACCCCACCGACCAAAATCTTCGGATGAGCAAACGCCCACCCGCCTGGATGGCAAAGGGTGATTGGGCTTACCCGCTGGGCACGGATAATCTCGGGCGCGATCTGCTCAGCCGCCTCATTTATGGCAGTCGGGTTTCGCTCACCGTCGGTTTGTTTGGGGTGATCATCGCAGGGGGGCTGGGGATGCTGATTGGCATGATCTCTGGCTATATCGGTGGCCGGGCCGACCGGGTGATCATGGGGCTGGTGAATTTAATATTGGCCCTGCCCTATTTGGTCTTTGTGGTCTTTATCGCCGGGGTGCTGGGGCGGAGTTTGTTCAACGTCATCCTCATCTTTGGCATCACCGACGCGCCGGTGTTCGCCCGGGTGGCGCGCGGGGAAGTGTTGCGGATCCGCGAGTCGGGCTATGTCGAATCCGCCGTCAGCATTGGCGCGCGCCCGCTCTACATCCTCTTTGACCACATCCTACCCAACCTCATCGGCCCGCTTATCACCCTGGCGACCTTTGAGATGTCGGCCATGATTTTTTATGAAGCCGGGCTGGGGTTCCTGGGGCTGAGCGTGCCGCCCGATGTGCCCAGTTGGGGCAACATGCTGGAGGCCGGACGACAATATCTCACCACCCAACCGTGGATTGCCACCTGGCCCGGGTTGGCCATCATGGTCACCGCGCTGGGCATGAACCTGTTGGGCGACTGGCTCCGCGATGTGCTCGACCCGCGCTTGCGGCGGTCCAAAAAATAACCCCAGGCGCCGAGGTAAACAGACCTATGATACCGGTTCTGCAAGTCAAAAATCTGGCGACCCGTTTTAGCACGCAGGATGGCACCATTCATGCGGTGAATGGCGTCTCGTTTGATCTCAACGAAGGCGAAACCCTGGCCATTGTGGGCGAGAGTGGGAGCGGCAAAAGCGTCACCATGATGTCGCTTCTGCGGCTCATCTCTGGCGCGTCGGTCAAAATTAGCGGGCAGGCCATTTTCAACGATGGCTACACCCAACGCGATCTCATCCAACTATCTGAGGAGGAGATTCAACAAGTCCGGGGCGGGCAAATCGGGTTTGTCTTTCAAGACCCGCTGTCGTCGCTCAACCCGGTGCTCACGGTCGGGCGGCAGGTTTCCGAATCGCTCGTGGAGCATATGCGCCTGACCGAAACCCAGGCGCAGACCCGTGCCATCGAATTGCTCGCCCATGTCGGCATCCCCGATGCCAAGGCGCGCTATAGCGCCTACCCACACCAGTTTTCCGGCGGCCAGCGCCAGCGCGTGATGATCGCCATCGCCATCGCCTGCTCGCCCAAAATTCTCATCGCCGACGAACCGACCACGGCCCTGGATGTGACCATTCAGGCTCAGATCGTGGATCTGGTGGTGCGCCTGCGGCAGGAGTTGGGCATGGCCGTGATTTGGATCACGCACGACCTCGGCGTGGTGGCCGGGATGGCCGAGCGGGTGCTGGTGATGTATGCCGGGCGGGTGGCGGAAATAGCGCGGGTGGATGATCTCTACGAACAACCGCGTCATCCGTACACCATTGGCTTGTTGGGAGCTTTGCCCAACCTGGCCGTGGCCGGCGCCAGACGCCTGACCAACATCAAAGGTTCGCCACCCGATTTAAGTGAGGCCCCCCGGTGTTGTTCCTTTGCCCCCCGCTGTGGGTTTGCTTTTGAACACTGTGAACAAGCCCTGCCAACCCTGTTCACCCTTAGCCCCGGACACCAAACGGCTTGCTTCTATGATGTAGAAAAAGGAGCGCCGCGCCATGCCGAATGAGCGTCAGGTATTAGTGCGGGTGGAGCACCTTAAAAAACATTTTGTCATGCCGCGCGGTTTTCTCAGCCGCCAACCGCCGACCGTGGTTAAAGCCCTGGATGATGTCTCATTTGAAATTCAGCAGGGCGAAACCCTCGGGTTGGTCGGCGAGAGTGGGTGCGGCAAATCCACCACCGGGCGCGCGGTTTTGCAACTTCATAAGCCCACCAGCGGCCAGGTGTATTTTGAAGGTCAGGACCTGACCCAACTGGATGACGAGACCCTGCGACAGTTGCGCCCCCAAATGCAGATGGTCTTTCAGGACTCGTATTCATCGCTGAACCCGCGCCACTCGGTGGGCAAAATCGTGACCGAACCGCAGTTACTGCACGGCCAAATCGCGCCCGCCCAGATGAAAGAACGCGCCGCCGAACTGTTAGAGATGGTGGGTCTCAATCCGGCCTTCATCAAACGCTTCCCGCACGAATTCTCCGGGGGTCAGCGCCAACGCATCAACATCGCCCGCGCGCTGGCCCTCAACCCGCGCTTTCTGGTTTGCGACGAGCCCATATCGGCGCTGGATGTTTCGATCCAAGCGCAAATCATCAATCTCTTGCAGGACTTGCAGGAGCAACTGGGGCTGACCTATCTTTTCATCGCCCACGACCTGAGCATTGTGCGCTATCTCTCCAATCGCATCGCCGTCATGTATCTGGGGCGCGTGATGGAACTGGCTGACCGTGATCGGCTGTTTAACACGCCCTATCATCCTTACACGCAATCGCTGATCTCCGCCGTGCCCGTTCCGGCCCCCAAGATTGAACGCGGGCGCAAACGCATCATCCTGCGCGGCGAGGTGCCCAACCCGGCCCGGCCCCCGCAGGGGTGCGTGTTCAACACGCGTTGTCCGCTGGCCCAGCAAATCTGCTTTGACCAAGTGCCCGAATACCGCGCGGTGCAACCCGATCACTTTGTCGCCTGTCATCTGGTCACCGATGGCAACCCGCCCCCGGTGCTGGGGCCTTCCGCCTCGGCTTAGCCCGGCTTTATGTTCCGCCGCTCGCTCCCACTCAACCGCGATCTGCGTCTGATGTGGCTTAGCTCCCTCTTGTGGGGCTTTGGCATGTCGCTCTTTAGCTACATCCAGCCACTCTATGTCGCCAGCCTCGGCGCTTCTCCGTCCCAGATCGGCTTGGTGTTGGGGGCCAGCGGGATTTTCGTCACCATCTTCTACATCCCCATCGGCCTGTGGGCTGACCGCTATGGCCGCAAGCCCTTAATCCTGGCGGGTTGGGGATTGGGGGCTTTAGCCACTCTCGCCATGGCCGTGGCCCCCGACTGGCGCTGGTTATTCCCGGCCATGTTGGTGTATGCATTTTCCAACTTCGCCCTGCCCGCTTATAACGGCTATGTGGCGGTCAGCGATTCCGGGGGCCGGGTGAGCGACAGTCGAACCATCAGCCGCACGCTCGCCCTTCTCCACACCGGCAGTTCTATTGGCAGTGTCATCTCGCCCGCCGTGGGCGGGTGGATTGGCGAGCAGTATGGCCTGCGCGCCGTGTATTTGGGCGCGGGCCTCATGTTTCTGCTCTCGACGGTGGTGCTCAGTTTCATCACCCCGCAACCCATCACCCCGCCCACCGCGGCTTCCAGCACCCCGCGCCAGTTGGTGGGCAACCGACTCTTTCTGTGGCAAATCGTCTTCGTCTTCCTGCTCTATTTCGCGCTGGAAGTCAGCCATGTCATGGCCCCCAAGTTTTTGGAAGACGTGCGGCACTTAACGGTGGGCCAGATTGGCTGGCTAGGTTCGGTTGCCTCCCTCGGCATCATCACCCTGCAAATGATTTTTACTTCTCTCCCGCCACAACGTCGGCTTCCGCTGATGTTGTGCCAGGTCACGGCCCTCGTCGCCACTTTGCTCTGGCTCAACACCTCCCTGTTCGGCTTCATCGTCCTGGCTTATTTTATCCACGGCAACAATCGCGTCGTCCGCCCCATCATCGTCGGGCGCATGGCGCACAGTCTCGAAGCCGCCACCCTGAGCTTCGGCTACGGCTTCTATGAAACCGCCTTCCGCTTGGGTCTGGCCGTCGCGCCGTATGTGGCCGGGTTGCTCTACGAGCGCAACCCCCGTTGGCCTTTGCTGGCCGGGGTGATTAGCCTAAGTCTGACGCTGGCCCTGACGTTCACCCTGCCCTCGCGGAAACCCCAATCTGGCGGGTCCCCGCAACTGGCGAGGAGCCAATAATGCCGCCCCGCCAAAACTTGGCGCCGCTCCTCAACGCGCAATCAGTGGCCATTGTCGGAATCAGCAAACTGCCGCGCTTTGGCGGACGCGTCTATCAAAACCTGCGCGACTTGGGCTACCCCGAGCGCATCTATGGAGTCAACCCGCGCTATGCGACTCTCTTCGACCAGCCTTGCTACTCCGCCCTGCGGGATTTGCCCGAGCGCCCCGACCTGGCGGTGCTGGCGGTGCCCAACCATCAACTCCTGCCCGCCTTGCAGGAAGTGGCCGACCTCGGCATTCCGGCCGCCGTCATCTTCGCCAGCGCCTATTCCGCCCCGGTGGCCGACCAGCCCTCGCTCCAAACACAATTAACCGCAGTCGCGCAAGCCCACAACCTCGTCCTGTGTGGCCCCAACTGCATGGGCTTCATGGCCCTTGGTCAGCGCCTCGTCCTCTCGGGTTACACCGTGACCCCGGATGTGCGGAGCGGTCCGGTCGCCTTCATCACCCACAGCGGCACGGTGTTCGACACGCTCTGGCAAAACGCGCACGGGGTGCATTTCAATTATCTGATCTCGGCGGGCAATGAGATCGCCACCTCGTTGGCCGACTACATTCAGTTTGCGCTGTCCGACCCAACCACGCGCGCCATCGGCCTGTTTCTCGAAACCGTGCGCGACCCGCACACCTTCCGCCTCGCCCTAGCCGAAGCCGCCGAACGCGATGTCCCCATCGTCGCCCTCAAGGTGGGGCGTAGTGAACGCGGCGCGGAATTGGCGCAAGCGCACAGTGGCGCGTTGACCGGAGCCGAGGCGGTGTATGACGCGCTCTTCAAATACTATGGCGTGCAACGGGTGAAGTCGCTGGATGAAATGCTGGACACGCTGGAACTGGTCACCAGTCACCGGCATCCGCCCACACGCTATATCACCTCCATTCACGATTCCGGCGGCGAGCGCGGCTTGCTAGTAGATTTGGCCGAGGCCGAAGGGGTGGCGTTCGCGCCCATTAACGCCGACACCCAACGGGCGCTGGCGGCCACCCTCGAGCCGGGTCTCCTGCCGGTTAACCCGCTCGACGCGTGGGGCAGCGGCAACGACTTTGGGCGCATCTATCACGATTGCCTGCTGGCCCTCGATTCCGATCCGACCACCGGCCTCAACGTGTGGGTGGCCGATCTGTACGCGGCGGGCACGGTCACTACCACTTATTTGGAAACCGCCGCCGCGCTTCAACCCAGGCTCACCAAACCCTTGGTCTTTCTGCCCAGCATTTCCACTGCGGTGGACCCGGCGTTAGCGACCCGCGCGCGGCAGATGGGTCTCCCGGTGTTGCTGGGCACCGAAAATGGTTTACGCGCCATTCGGCATTGGATGGATTATTGCGAATTTCAACGCGCCCGTCCCGCGCGACTGGTGGAAGCCAGCGCGCCTCCGGCCAACCTGGCGGATTTGCGACAACAATTAATGGATGCCCCCGGCCCATTGGATGAAGCGGCCAGTTGGCCTTTTCTCGCGGCCTACGGTTTGCCGCTGGCGCCCGGCGGGGTGGCCGCCTCCCGCGCGGAAGCGGCGGCCCTCGCGGAGCGCGTGGGTTATCCGGTGGTTCTGAAAATCACCGGGCAGTTGCATAAAAGTGATCAGGCCGGGGTGCGGCTCAATCTCGGGGACGCGGACGCTCTGGCGCAGGCCTACGCCGAACTGGCAACCCGGTTCGGGCCACGCGTCCTCGTTCAACACATGGCCGCGGCCGGAGTCGAAATCATTCTCGGGTTGGTCAACGATCCACAGTTCGGACCATTGCTCGCGCTGGGGCTGGGCGGCATTTTCGTGGAAATTTTAAAAGACTCGCGCCTGTTGCTGTTGCCGACGACGCGGGCCGAAGTGCGGTCAACGTTGTTGAGTCTGCGCGGCGCGCCGTTGTTGCACGGCGCACGAGGCCGCCCGGCGGTGGACGTGGAAGCGGTGGTGGAGGCGGCTCTGCGGTTGGCCGCGCTGGCCCGGGATTTGGGCGACCTGCTTGCGGCGGTGGATATTAACCCACTCATCGCCCACCCTCACGGCGCGCTGGCAGTGGATGCGCTGATCATTCCCAAAGGTCACCCATGAACGCGTTTATCTATCAGCGGTGGACCCCCGGTGCCACCATCGAAGTCCCGCTCCGGTTGTATCACTGCACCGTCGCGCAGGATTGGATTGACTACAACGGCCACATGACCGAGTCGCGGTACCTGTGGGCCTTTGGCGAGGCCTCCGACGCGTTGTTCCGCTATGTGGGCATTGACGAGGCTTACCGCGCGGCGGGCCATTCGTTTTACACGGTCGAAACTCATCTGAACTTTTATCGGGAGGTGGCGGGCGGCGCGCCTTTGCGCTTCACCACGCAACTGCTGGGGTTGGACGACAAGCGCCTGCATTTTTTTCATACCATGTTGCACGGCGTCACGGATGACTTGCTATGCACGACTGAGCAAATGCTGGTGCATGTCGCCATGCAAGTGCCAACCTCGGCGGCCGCGCCCATCCTGCCCGAAGTGTATGCCGCCTTGCAAGCCATCCTCGCCGCCCATCAAACCTTGCCGCTCCCTAAACAAGTGGGGCGGCAAATGGCCATCAAGAAGAAATAAGGTAATTGTTTACCGGGTTAGCGGCCTGAAAATTGTCAACCGGAAAAATGGCTGATAGACAGCCATGTGAAAGTCGCGGTATTCTGTCAACGCTATGACCTTTGAAGACCTCCTCAAGGAAAATGAAGCCCTGCGCCGAGAGAACGAACAACTGCGCCAGGAAAACGCCCAACTGCGCAAAAGCCTCGAGAAGCTGGAAGCCGCGCTGAAGGTTTTGCAAGGGCAGCTTGAAGAAGCGCAACGGGCTGGCAAACGCCAAGCGGCCCCATTTTCCCAAGGCGCGCCGAAGGCGAATCCGAAAAAGCCCGGACAGAAGCCAGGGCATAAGGCGGAGTTTCGTCCCGAGCCCAAACCGCGCCAGGTGGATCGCGAGTTGGATGCCACCCTGCCAGCACATTGTCCAGGTTGCGGCGGCACGGTGAAAGAAGAGCGGGTCGAAGCCCAATATCAAGAGGACATCCCCGCCGTGGTGAAGCCGGTGACGACGAAGTTCAACGTCCACATCGGGCATTGCCAGGGCTGCGGTCAGCGGGTGCAGGGACGGCACGCGGAGCAAACGTCGGATGCGTTGGGCCAAGCGGCGGTGCAGATCGGGCCGCGCGCCTTGGCGCTGAGCGCGCAAATCAAGCATGACTTTGGCGTCCCGTATGCCAAGATCGCGCGGCTGTTTAAGGTGGGACTGGGGTTGTCGGTCAACCGCTCGACCCTGGCCAGAGCCGATCAGCGACTGGCTAAGCGACATCAGCCAGTGTACGCGTTCCTGCAGAGTGTTTTGCGAAAGAGCGCGGGGGTGTGGGCAGACGAGACGGGTTGGAAAGTCGGAGGGCAGAGAGCCTGGTTGTGGGCCTTTACCAGTGAGCGTTTGACAGTCTATGTGGTTGACCCCACCCGCGCGCACGAAGTCGTAGAGCGGGTGCTGGGCTCGGACTTCAACGGCACGCTGGAATGCGATTGTTTTCTGGCCTATGACGCATTGGATGTCGCGCAACAGAAGTGCCTGCAACATTTGATTCGGCGGTGCAAGGAGATGCCGTTGGTGAAGACCGGCTCGGCCGCGACGTTCAGCCTGGCGATCATGCGCCTCCTGCAAGGGGCGATTCACTTGCGCCATCGCTTTGACGATAAACTCATCAGCGAGCATGGCTTCCGCGTGGCCTGTGGCCGCCTGGAAAGCGCGCTTGACCGGCAGATCAACCGACGATTGAGCGACCCTGATAACTGCAAATTGGCGAAGTTGTTGCTCAAGCATCGTGATCAACTCTTGGTCTTCCTGTATCAAGACGGCCTGACGCCAACCAACGCTCCGGCTGAGCAAGCCATTCGCCCAGCCGTGGCGGTGCGCAAGATGTCGGCCTGCAATCGTGCCACGCCTGGCGCGGATGCCCATGCGATCTTGACCAGCGTTCTGCGCACTTGCCAACAACAAGGTCAGGACTTCCTTGATTGGTCGATTCAACGGTTGCGTAACCCATCGGCGGCCCTGCCCGACTGGCTCAGCGGTTTGATGCCTGTCCAGGCCGCCGCCGCTACCTAACCCGGTAAACAATTACGAAATAAGATTTGGAATGTGTTTTCGTAAAGGCGTTCAATTGAACGCCCCTACGAAAACATTATTTCCGATCAGGTCTTACAAGCCAGGAGTCACCCCATGAATTTTGGCCTCACCGAAGAACAGAAGATGATCGTGCAAACCACGCGGGCGTTCGTGGAAAAGGAGTTGTACCCATACGAGGAGGAGGTCGAGCGCGCCGATGCGGTGCGCCCAGAACTACGCCAGCAGATCATCCAAAAATCGCGCGACTTCGGGCTGTATGCCGCGAATATGCCGGAGCAATTTGGCGGCGCGGGGCTGGATGCTGTTGCGCTCGCGCTGATGGAGCGCGAGTTGGGCCGCGCCAGCGCCGCCTTACATTATCTGGTCGCGCGGCCCAGCAACATTCTACAAGCGTGCCGGGGGGAGCAGATTGAAAAATATCTCCTGCCCACTGTGCGCGGCGACCGGATTGATTGCCTCGCTATGTCCGAGCCAAACGCCGGGTCCGACCTGCGCTCCATGGAAACCAAAGCCGTGCGGCAGGGCGCTGAATTCGTCATTACCGGGACCAAGCATTTCATCAGCCACGCCGATGTGGCCGATTTCGTGATCCTGTTTGCGGTGACCAACGAGGAACAGACGCCCCGCGGGCCGCGCAAGCAGATGACTGCCTTTCTGGTGGACATGGGCACCCCGGGCTTCGCGGTGAAAAAAGGCTATCAGGTCGTCTCGCATCGGGGCTACCACAACTGCATTTTGGAATTTGACGAGTGCCGGGTTCCGGCGGCCAATGTGCTGGGCGAGGTGCATCATGGCTTCGATGTCGCCAACGAGTGGTTGGGTTCCACCCGCCTGTCGGTGGCGGCCACCTGCGTCGGGCGGGGCTACCGCGCGCTGGAATTGTGTCAGCAATGGGCCGCCACGCGCAAGCAGTTCGGGCAGGCCATCGGCAAATTCCAGGGCACATCGTTCAAACTCGCCGACATGGCCATCCAATTGCGCGCCGCCGAACTGCTCACCCTGCACACCGCCTGGAAACACGATCAGGGCCTGGCCCGCGATGAGGATTTCGCCATGGCCAAACTCCACGCCAGCGAGATGCTGGCTATGGTGACCGACCACGCCGTGCAGATTTTCGGCGGGATGGGCCTGGCCGAGGAAAACCCCATCGCGCGCATGTGGCGCGACGCACGCGTCGAGCGCATTTGGGACGGCACCAGCGAAATCCAGCGGCACATCATCTCGCGCGCGCTCCTGCGCCCGCATGAACAAGCATGAACCCCGTTCTCACCACCACCCGGCGCGGCCCCATCCTCGAAGTGATGCTCGACCGGCCCAAGGCCAACGCCATTGACGCCGCCACCAGCCGCCAGATGGGCGCGCTGTTCAGCGAATTCCGCGACGACCCCAGTTTGCGCGTGGCCATCCTCACCGGCGCGGGCGAGAAGTTTTTTTCGGCGGGCTGGGATTTGAACGCGGCGGCTTCCGGCGAAGCCATCGAATCCGATTATGGCTCGGGCGGTTTCGCCGGCCTGACAGAATTGCCGAACCTGAACAAACCGGTGATTGCGGCGGTGAACGGCCTCGCCGTGGGCGGCGGGTTTGAACTGGCCCTGGCGTGTGACCTCATCGTTGCGGTGGAGGAAGCGCAATTCTTTCTGCCGGAAGTGCTAGTCGGCGTGCTGGCCGACGCCGCTTCGTTCCGGCTCCCCAAGCGTTTGCCCCGCCCCATTGCGCTGGAACTGTTGCTCACCGGTCGCCGGATGAGCGCGGCGGAGGCCAAAGGCTGGGGGCTGGTCAACGCGGTAACCACCCGCGCCGAGCTAATGAACACAGCGCGCGAATACGCCGAGGCCATCCTCCAAGCCGCGCCACTGGCGGTGGCCGCCGTCAAGGAAGTCACCCGCGCCACCGAAACCCTCGACCTGCCCGCCTGCTATGCTTTAATGCGGAGCGGCCACCTCACGGCCTACGCCACCATGCTGGCCTCGGAGGATGCGCGGGAAGGCCCGCGCGCCTTCGCCGAAAAACGCGCCCCGATGTGGCAAGGAAAATAAAGCCAGCTCAATTTTATTATCCATCTCTGGAGTCAAACCATGTCACCCCTTCTTCCCTTATCCAAAGTACACGCCCCCAACCCGCGCTGGTATCGCGGCGATTTCCACTGCCATACCAGGCACTCCGATGGCGTGCTTACGCCGCTGGAATTAGCGCAACTGGGCCAGACCGAAAAGCTGGATTTCTTCGTCATCACTGACCACAATACCCTCGATGCGTATGCGGGCTTTGGCGAGAACCCGGGCCTGCTTGTCATCCCCGGCACCGAAGTGACCTACAAAGGCGGCCACTTCAATGTCTTTGGCATCGAGCAAGCCGACGATTGGGTGGCGCAGATGGATTACATCCCCGCGCCCCGCGCCGAGGATAAATATCCGACCCTGAGCGCGCTGATGGAACGGACCGCGAGCCTCGGCTTGCTCAACTCCATCAATCATCCCCTGCTCGCGCCATGGGCGTGGGAATTTCCCGACACCGAACTGCGGCATTTGCACTGCCTCGAAATTTGGAACGATCCCTCGTGGCCGGATAACCGGCGCGATAACCCGCGCGCGATTAAACTGTGGACACGCTGGCTAAACGATGGCTGGCGCATCACCGCCATCGGCGGCAGTGACTTTCATCGGCCCCAGCCGCCCGCCGGGCAGACGAAACCCCCGGACCGTCTCGGTAGCCCAACGACCCACATCTATGCCGATAACCTGTCGGGGCAGGCCATCCTCGCCGCTGTGCGCCAGCGGCGGGCTTGGGTGAGCATGGCAGGGACGCAAGCCACTTTCCGGGCGCAGATCAACGGCCAGACTTATGAGATCGGGGCTGACGCGGAACAAGCAAGCGGGCCGATTGAATTAAGCGCGACCGTGGCCAATTGTCCGGCCCCCGCGCGGGCCCAGTTCATCCGCAACGGTGACGTGGTGGCAGAGACCGCAGTTACCAGCGCCGCCGAGCTCCGATTCACCGACACGCTCGATTCGGCGCAAGCGGTCTGGTATCGCTTTGATGTGTATACGGAGGATGGCTTGATGCTCGCCCTCACCAACCCGATCTACACCGGGCCGCGCCGCGCACCAACCCGCCACACCTATGGCGAATTCTTAAGTGACCTTTAATCCCAACTTTCAGGAGAATCCTATGACCCGGGTCGTTTTTTTCATGCTCGACGGCGTCCGCCCGGACGCGCTGGCCCAAGCCAACTGCCCCAATCTGGCCGCGTTAATCAAACGCGGGTCGTTGACCCGGCGCGCCACCAGCGTGATGCCGTGCATCACTTTGCCCTGTCACACTTCCATTTTTCACAGTGTGCCTCCATCCCGGCATGGCATCACTTCTAATGAATGGCACCCCATGGCCCGCCCCCTACCCGGCTTGGTGGATGTGCTCGGCGCGGCCAATCGCACCGCCGCGTTTTTCTACAACTGGGAGCAACTCCGCGATATCAGCCGCCCGGGCAATCTCGACTTTTCTTTTTTCCACAACGGCCAGCATATGCTGGAGGGCGATGACCTGACCTCGGCCGAAGCGGTGCGGTATCTGGCGCGCCGCCAACCCGATTTCATGTTTGTCTACTTTGGCACGGTGGATGTGGTGGGCCATGACTACGGCTGGATGTCACGAGAATATCTGGCCCAACTGGAACGCGTGGATGCCGCGCTCGGCGGAGTGGTGCAAGCTCTCCCCGCCGATTACGCACTGGTAATTCAAGCCGACCACGGCGGCCATGACCGCGACCACGGCCTCAACGTCCCCGAAGACATGACCATCCCCTGGCTGGCAGTGGGACCGGGCATCCGCGCCGGGCACGAGATCCAAGCATCAGTTAATCTGATTGACACGGCCCCGACCATCGCCCGCCTACTTAACCTCGCCCCGCACCCGGATTGGGAAGGTCATTGCATCGAAGAGATTTTCGGAGAAAGCTAACCTTTTGCTTAATCGCTCTCACCCTCATTGGCCCGCCTGGCGGGTGTTATTGCCCATTGGCCTGGGCACGGCCTTATCACTCATGGGTGACACGGCCCTTTATACTGTCCTGCCCACACACGCCGCCGCCGCGGGCATCTCCCTCGCTAGCGTGGGCATCATGCTAAGCGCCAACCGCTGGATTCGCCTAATTACCAACGGTGCCGCCGGGGCGACTTATGACCGCTGGCCGCGGCGGTGGTTTTTCATCGCGTCGCTGTTTCTTGGCGCGCTGTCCACCGCCATGTATGCGCTCACCCAAGGTTTCTGGCCCCTGCTCATTGGCCGTTTGCTGTGGGGCGTGGCCTGGTCGGGGATTTGGGTCGGCGGCAACACCATCATTCTGGATGTGACTGTGAACGAAGATCGCGGGCGCTGGACGGGCCTGTATCAGTTGTCCTTTTATCTGGGGAGCACTCTGGGGTTTCCAATCGGAGGCGTGCTGACCGACTGGCTGGGTTATCACAACGCCCTGCTCGTGGCGGCCGGAGTGACGTTGGTAGGCGCGTTGGTGGCGTCCATCCTGTTGCCCGAAACACGCCCGGCGCAAACAAAACCTGAGGCCGCGCCTAAAGTGGAGGTATGGTCACTCCGCCATGCCGCCCTGCCCGTGGAATTCACCAGGGGGGAGCATCGGGATGCTTTGATTTCGGCCACCTTGTTGTATACGGTCAACCGCTTTGTGGTGGCTGGGATGATCTCGGCCACGTTGGGTTTGCTGGTGCAACAACGCTGGGGCGAGATTCGGTTCGGGAGCGGCGCCCCCATCGGGGTGGCCACCATCACCGGGACACTGCTGGGAATCAGCACCTTTATCGCCATGGTCTCCGCCCCCGTGGCCGGGCATTGGTCCGATCGGATTCAAAATCGGTGGCGGGTGGTGGCCGGAGGCTTGCTCCCGGGGGCGCTGGGGTTGGTATTGCTGGCGCTGGGCGCGCCCCTGGTTATTATTCTGGGAGTGGTTTTGAGCGCCATTGCCAGTGGCAGTAATCAGAGTTTGGCGACGGCCATGCTGGGCGACTTGATTGCCAGCGAGCGCCGGGGCCGGGCGCTGGGCTGGATGCACACTTGTGGCGATCTCAGCAGTGCCATGGCGCCGCCGCTGGCTTACGCGCTGTTGGCCTGGATCGGCTTGGCCGGTATTTATTTGGCGTGCGCGATGATCTTAGTCGGGATGTTGGTGTGGTCACTGCGGTTGGCGCAAACCAATTTAGTCATCGGGTCCCAAACTGCGCACTGAGTCTCCGAGCCGATTTTCCCCATGTGATCTACCCCATCTCCCCCAAACACGTCAGCATCGCCGCGCCCGATTTGATGCCTTTGAAAAAACGCTCCACTTCCAAATTCTCGTTAGGCGCATGGTTGGCCTCATCGGCGTTCGCGTAGGGC
Organism: uncultured Anaerolineales bacterium; assembly: GCA_964443795.1. Lineage (GTDB taxonomy): Bacteria > Chloroflexota > Anaerolineae > Anaerolineales > UBA6663 > DATDRS01. The sequence continues at coordinate 36,428 of CAYUFY010000006.1, forward strand.
GTGCCAAAAGCCGGAATGCCCAGAATTTTGGAAAATACGTAATCAGGCAAACTGCCGCCTGCAGAGGGGATGAGCAAGGGGGGTTCGCCCTGCCCCAGTTCCAGCCCGCGCCGCACGGGTTCGGTAAACCGCGACTCGAGCGGGGTGCGCGAGGGCTCCATGCCGCTCTCCCAACTAATTTCCACATCCGGCGCGTGGAGCCGCACATGGGTGTTGACCTTGTCCATCACGTCGGCCAGCGTCATGCGCTCCACCAAACGCAGATCGCATTTAGCAACCGCCTCACAGGGCAACACGGTTTTACTGCCGGGGCCATCATACCCGCCGTGCAAACCGTTGATGGTCAGCGACGGCCAAAACATGGTGCGCTCAAAAAAGGGCCGGTCAAGCGGCTCGTCGAGTTCGCTCAAGCCCCACTCGCGTTTGACCCGTTCCAGATCAAGCGGCAAGGCCGCCATCGCGGCCCGGTCGGCGAGTGTCGGCGGAAGCACGTTATCGTGAATCTCCGCGATGGTGATCTCGCCCCGCGCGTTTTTCATGGTCCCCAGCAAATGCACCAGTTTCCACAACGCGTTGGGCGCGACATTGCCCCAATTGCCACTATGCAAATCTGCTTTCGCGGTCTTCACCCGCAACTCAAACGACGCCACCCCGCGCACGCCGAACATGAGGCTCGCCCGGCCACTCTCGTGCACCGGCCCATCGGCGGTGATGACTAAATCGGCGTTGAGTTGGGCGCGGTGTTCCCGAATGAAGCTCTCGATATGCGGACTGCCGATTTCCTCCTCGCCCTCCAATAAAAAGATGACATTACACGGCAGGCGCCCCGTGACGGTTAACAACGCCTCCAGCGCAAGCAGTTGGGCGAAGTGCTGGCCTTTGTTGTCGCCCGCCCCGCGCGCGTAAATGCGCCCGTCGCGGATCGTCGGCTCAAACGGTGGGGTGATCCATTTATCCAGCGGGTCGGGTGGTTGCACATCGTAATGCCCGTAAAGCAGAACCGTGGGCTGGCCCGGCGCGTCGGTCCGCCGCCCCACCACTAGGGGCCACCCGGCGGTGGGGATGGCCTCCCCCCGCAGGCCCAAGGCGTTCAGGTGATTCACCAACATCGCGGCCACCTCGCCCATGCCCACCCCGTGGGCGCTAATGCTTGGCTGGCGCAAATAATCCATCAGGCGCGCAAGATAAATCTTACGATGGCGGTCAATGTGATCGAAGACAGCGGGCAGTTGGTTCATGGTGGTTTAGGCTCTCCAGTTGGGGATGAGGCGCGGGCTTCACCAGGCTCAGCCCGCGCTGTTCGTGAAGGACTGACTCACTTTTTAATCCCTTGCTTCCCGCGCACTATAAGCCTATATTATCCCCCTCGCAAATTTCCCCCGTCTTCAATTCCACCATGACCCTCCCACACTTCCAAATCCCAGCCCAGCCCGTGCCCGAGTCCGCCGCCGTTATTCTGGCCCCCCACGCCCGGTTCACCATGCTCACCGCGCGCCTCATTCGGATGGAATACAGCCCCACCGACGAATTTGAAGACCGGGCCTCCCAAGCCTTTTGGCATCGGCGCCAACCCGTGCCCCAGGTCCAAGTGAGTCATCGCCCAACCCACACCGAAATTGAGACCGAGCATTTGCGTTTGCGCTACGTTCCAGGTGCCAAAGGCTTCACCCACCAAACGCTCAGTGTGGAAGTGAAAGCGACCGGGCAAACCTGGCGTTACGGTGACAAGCCGTGGACCGCACAAAACCTGCTCGGCACCGCGCGCACACTCGACGAGGCCCAAGGCTCCATCCATCTTGAACCCGGCCTGATGGCACGCGCTGGTTGGGCGGTGGTGGATGACTCGCGCTCGCTGGTCTTCAATGCCCATAGCTGGCTCGAACCCCG
>CAYUFY010000007.1:0-36514 GCA_964443795.1 uncultured Anaerolineales bacterium
CCGTCAGGATCCACGGCATGGACAGCGCCGCGCCCGCCACACCGCAGACCACCAGTTGCGCCCAACCGTCCACGCGCAGAAAAAAATACAACGCCACCAATGAGATGCCCATGGAAAGCGCAATGACCAGCCGCCGCCCCATGCGTTCGGCCAGCGGCCCGCTGAACAGGGTGCCAATGGTGCCAGAGATGGAGAACACGCTGAGCAACTGCGCAATGGCGGCCTTGCTCATGGTCGGGGCAACGCCGCTACTGAAGTAAAGCGGGATAAACGTCTGCAAACCGCCGCTGACCGCCAGCCGCAGGGCGATGAAGACCAGCAGAAACGCGAGGATAAACAATGTGGCCCGGCGGGGGCGCGTGAACCCGCGCGGGGGCGCATCCCCGGCGGGGAGCGGCGAGGCCGCGAGGGCGCGGGTCTGCCATCCGACGACCATCAATCCCGCCGCCACCGGAGTCAGCATCCCCAACATCCCTGGCGTCCCCCACTGTTCCAGCAACAGCGCGGCGACTAATGGCCCGAGGGCAAAGCCCAAATTGCCCGCGAAGAAAAAAATGGAGGAGCCGGTGGCAATTTTGTCGCCACTCACCGCGCGGGTGCTGGCCAGCGCCTCGGGATGAAAGGCCGCCGAGCCTAGCCCACTGAGGATAACCGCCACGAGGATGAGCGGATAGGAAGGCATGAACAACACCGAGGCCATGGCCAGGCCGCAGAGCGCGCACCCGGCGGGCAGGAGCCAGCGCGCATGCCGATAATCGCCAAAGATGCCGAACAATGGTTGGGCGATGGCAATGACGAGATTGTTGGCGCTGATGATGACGGCGGCGGAAGCGTAGGTGAGATGAAAGGTGGCGAGGAGCGGCGGCAATAGCACGGCCAGCGAACTGGTTTGCATATCCACCGCCAGGTGTATGAGAAAAATTGCGCCGAGGGCGGCTTTGCGCAAGCCCGCGGCGGGGGCACGCGCGGCGACCAACACTGGCTCGGCCGAGGCTAGGTGTGAGGTTGTCATGGTGGTTGAGTGGCGGCTACCCCCCCAGGCTGAGTTGCTCGTGCAGTGCTTGCAGCTCTTGGGCGACGCTGGCTTGCTGTTGTTGAATGTAATCCCGAATGGCCAGCTGGGTTTGCGTGTCCGGCGTGAGGCGCGCGCTCACCCGGTAGTCATGGTCATGGGCTGGCGCGCTCCGCGTGACAATGCCATTTAAATTCAGCGGGTCGGCCCGCAGAGGCAGGCGCACATTAATTTGCAGACTGCTATATTCTTTGAAAATAACCTCCGGCTCAAAAAAGATTTCCTGGCCGGGAATGTAGAGGCTGATATGCGCCGAAGAAATATCTTCCACCCGGCCATGGGCAATCCAATTTTGGGCCAGAACTTCCGACTCCAGGTGCCGATAGGGTTCCACTTGCACAAACTGCCGCCGCTCGGTGAGATAGCCCACCCGCACGAAGTTGCTGAGTTTGGCAACGTTGGTGCTGAGATCCACCACGGCCTCGGCCTGCACCGCCAGCGAGAACAATTTGCTCTGCAGGCGGGTGCGACCTTCCTGCCGCAGACACACCGCCTGATGCGGATGAACATTCACACTGGCGGAACTTAAGTCAACATGGCGCAGGGAGGCGCCCTGCATAACGGGCACACCCTTATAGTAATTTAAGAGCGTGAAGAACGGTTGATTACCCGCGAGGCGTTTGAGATCGTCGAGGATATCCTCGGGCAAGTTCATAACAAAATATTCCTGAGCGCGCGATTGAGGTTAGTGTCGGGTATTGTCACTTTAATCTCGCCATAAGCCAAGCGGCGGCGTTTACTTCTGGTTTAGCTCCCAAACGATTTTTAACCCATCCAAAGTCAGCCAGGGCGCGAGAATTTCGATGACAGTCGTTTCCCGCGCGATAATTTCAGCCAGCCCGCCCGTGCCGATGACCTTCATCTGCGGCCCCAGCTCGGCGCGGAAGCGCGCGACCATGCCTTCGACCAGCCCAACGTAGCCGAACAACATGCCCGACTGAATGGAATGCACGGTGTTGCGCCCGATGGCGGCTGGGGGGCGATGCAAATCCACTTTAGGCAGTTTGGCCGCGCGCTGGAAAAGCGCATCGGCGGCAATGCCCAGGCCGGGCGCAATCGCGCCGCCCAAATATTCACCAGCGGCGGAAATGGCGTCAAAGGTGGTGGCCGTGCCAAAATCCACACTGCATGCCGGGCCACCGTAGAGTTTTTGCACGGCGGCGGCGTCCACCACCCGGTCCGCGCCCACTTGCTTGGGGTCATCATACAGCACGCGCACGCCGGTCTTCACGCCGGCATCCACCACCAGCGGCGCGCGGTTAATATAGGTCTCGCAGGCCTGCACAAACGTCCCGGTGAGCGGCGGCACCACCGACGCCAGCGCGATGCCGTGAATGTCGCTCACCGCCACCCCCGCGTGCTGGAACAAACTGAGCATCATGATGCCATACTCATCCGGCATACGGTGATGGTCGGTGTTCATGCGCCAGCGCGGGCCAAGCGTCTCGCCCTGGTAAATGCCCAGGGTCACATTCGTGTTACCGATGTCAATGGTGAGGAGCATAATTTGAGGGTGTTTCGGGTTGCGCGTTTCGAGTTCTGTGCCAATCCAACCCGAAACTCCAAACTCGAAACAGCTAACGCAACTGATGCGCTACGATTTATTAGCTAACACCTGCCACACTTCCATCACGCCTTTGCCTTTCACGTTCACCGGGCCACGCGGCTCGCAGAGAAACTCATCTTTGATCAGGTCGTATGTGGCGCGGGTGATTTGGATAAGGCCGCCCACACCGTGAGATTCCATCCGGCTGGCAGTGTTGACCGCGTCCCCCCATAAATCGTAGATAAACTTCTTGCGCCCGATGACCCCCGCGACCACCGGGCCACTGTTGATCCCGATGCGGAACGCCAGTTTACGGCCGTGAAATTCGCGCCCCCCCCACAAAGACCTGCATCTCCAGCGCCATCCGGGTCAACGCTTGGGCGTGGTCAGCGCGCGGGCGCGGCACCCCGCTCGCCACCATATAGCAATCCCCGATGGTCTTGATTTTCTCCAATCCGTATTTTTCCACGAGTCCATCAAAGTGCGAAAAAATTTCATTGAGCAGTTCCACCAACGCCACCGGGGTCATGCTGGCCGAGAGCGGCGTGAAGTTCACCACATCGGCAAATAAAATGCTGGCCCCTTCAAAGTGGTCGGCAATCACCCGATTCTCGTTTTTGAGAATCGCGGCAATCTCTTTGGGCAAAATATTCAGCAGTAGATTTTCCGATTTCTCCTGCTCGCCCCGCAACAGTTGATAAGCCAGCTCACGTTGACTGACAAAGAAATACAGCGCGGCGAACATCATGCCGGTGATAAAAAAAACATTGATCAGAGCAAGGCCGGTAGCCACGGCAGGCGAGATGTAATCCAGCGGTGGCAGGTAAGCCGACAGGCCATTGGCGACCAGCAGACTGGCTAGGAAAAGGGCTAGCCAATAGAGTGCCAGGCGAGGGGGATATAACACCAGCGCCAACAGCGGCGTGACAATCCCCCACATCTGCACCATCCCGCTTTGGAGAAAGCCCCCCAAAAAAACCGAGCCGACTGAGGGCGATAACACCGCTATTAATAATTGAATAAATTTGAAGAAGCCAAAATAACGACGCGTGATGGCAAACCACCCTAAACTGACCAACGAGACCACGGCAAAAAACAGCACGCTCCCGGCACTTAAACGCACCCCCAACATGAAGAAGAACAGACCCAGCCCCAATTGAAACGGTAATCCGCCCAAAACCACTGCATTCACCTGGATGGCTTTTTGCAGACGGATTTCCGGCGAGTCGTCCGGGTGCGCCCCAATTCGACTGGTGGCGGCGATGAGTTTGAGAAAAAAGCTGGTCATGGCTCGGGTTCCAAGTTGGGAGAAGTATATCCTGAAACCGCCTGAAGTTCGATAAGGCCTTGCGCCCGAGTGCAAATTTATGCTTTGACGCATCCTCAAACCAGATTAGGTTTGGAAGAAAGTGTTGACAAAAATATAAAATCGGGTTTATAGTTAACTGTAGCAAACAATATCAGGAACATAAATATGAAGCCTACTAAAGAATTTACCGCCACCCTCCAGCAATGGAACGAAATCTTTATTGGCCGGTCCATGCGCAACTTCCTGGCACAGTCCAAAGAGACCGGCATCTCAATGGCGCAATTTGGCGCCCTGATCAGTATTCAGCGCAAAGGTAGCTGTGCCGTGTCGCATATTAGCCAGGCGCTGGGCATCTCCAACGCCGCGACCAGCCAGATGCTGGAACGTCTGGTTCAGCAAGACCTTATCTCGCGTGCGGAGGATCCCCACGATCGCCGCGCCAAACAAATCGAAGTCACCCCCAAAGGCCGCCAAATCCTGGAGACCAACCTGCAAGCCCGGCAAAAGTGGCTGGACGATCTAGCAGGCACCCTGTCCCTGGCCGAGCAGGCGCAGGTGACCGACGCGCTCAACATCCTCATCGCCAAAGCCCAACAAATCGAACAACCGCATACCTAATGAGCGAACTTGGCCCGGGCGGTAAGCCGGGCCAAAAGACCTTGCCGAATGGTATCGCCCAGAGGTTACGAAGGAGTATCCCAATATGCTTCGGTTAGCGAAATATGGTAGACCCTATTTAGTTTCGGTCCTGCTGGCCATTGCCCTGCTATTCATCCAGGCCAACCTGGACCTGGCCTTGCCAGATTATCTCTCCCGGATTGTCAACACCGGCATCCAGCAGGGGGGCGTGGAAAACGTCGTGCCGATGGCCATCCGGCAAAGCGAGTTGAACCGCGTGATGATTTTCATGAGCGCCGAAGAGCAAGCCTCGGTCCTGGGGCATTACACGCTGGTGGACAAAAATTCGCCCGACCATGCCAAGTATGCCGAGCAATATCCGGCGCTTGAAAATGAAGCCGTTTATGTTTTAAATGCCATTGACCCGGCAGAAATTGACCGCCTGAATCCGATCCTGGGTCGGGCGCTCCTGACGGTCTCGGGCATCGAGCAGGCGCTGGCCGACCCGACCAAAGCCACGCAAATGGGCGGCGCGTTCGGCAATTTTGACCTGAGCCAACTACCGCCGGGCATGGATTTGTTCGCCGTTTTGGAAAAACTCCCCGCCGAGCAATTGGCGCAGGTGAAAGACTCCATCAATTCCAAATTTAAAGCGCTGGGGGACAAGATGATCGTCCAGGCCGCGGTGGGGGCGGTTAAGACAGAATACAAAGCGCTGGGCATGGATACGGACGGACTACAAAACCGTTACATCCTCACGGTGGGCGGTTGGATGCTCCTGCTGACGTTGCTGTCGGCCACCGCGACCATCAGCGTGGGTTATCTATCGGCCAAAATCGCCGCAGGCATGGCGCGCGATATCCGCCGCGACACCTTCCAAAAAGTGGAGCGGTTTTCCAGCACCGAGTTCGAGCACTTCTCGACCGCTTCCCTCATCACGCGCACCACCAATGATGTCACCCAGATCCAAATGGTGACCATGATTATGATCCGCATGGTGTTCTACGCCCCGCTGATGGGCATTGGCGGCGTGATCAAAGTCCTGTCCAAGGATTCACCATTGGCGTGGCTCATTATCGTGGCGGTCGCCATCCTGGTCAGCCTCATCGTCATCGTCGTGTCCATTGCCATGCCCAAGTTCAAGATCGTGCAAACCCTGGTGGATCGCATCAACCTGGTGGCGCGCGAAAACCTGGCGGGCATGATGGTCATTCGGTCGTTCAACCGGCAGACGTTCGAAGAGGCCCGCTTCGACCAAGCCAACCAAGACTTGACCACGGTGAGTTTGTTCATCAACCGCGTGATGGTGGTGATGATGCCCCTGATGATGCTCATCATGAATGTGCTGATGCTGTCGGTCATCTGGTTCGGGGCGCGGCAGGTGGCCGACGCCAATATGCAGGTGGGCGATATGATCGCGTTCATGCAGTACAGCATGCAGATCATGATGGCCTTCCTGATGCTGTCCATGCTGTTCATCATCCTCCCGCGCGCGTCGGTCTCGGCGGACCGGATCGCCGAGGTGCTCGAAACCGAAATCCATATCCACGATCCCCAAGCGCCCCAGACCTTCCCCGAACCCTTCCGGGGCACGGTCGAATTCCGCAATGTCTCGTTCCGCTATCCCGGCGCGGATGAGGATGTCTTGCACGCCATCAGCTTTACCGCCCAGCCGGGGCAAACCACCGCTTTCATCGGTTCCACCGGTTCGGGCAAATCCACCATCATCAGCCTGCTCCCACGCTTTTATGAAGTCACGGGCGGCGCCATCCTGGTGGATGGGATGGATATCCGCGCTGTGACCCAGCACGACCTGCGCGACAAAATTGGCTATGTGCCCCAAAAGAGCGCGTTGTTCTCCGGCACCATCGAGAGCAATCTGCTCTATGCCGATAAAAATGCCAGCCAGGCCCAGCTGGTCTCGGCCATCGAGATCGCCCAGGCCGCTGAATTTGTGGCCTCCAAACCCGAAGGGCTGGCGGCGGAAATTTCCCAGGGCGGGGCCAACGTTTCTGGCGGGCAGAAACAACGCCTATCCATCGCCCGCGCGTTGGTCAAAAAGCCACCGATCTACATCCTCGATGATAGTTTCTCGGCGCTCGACTTCAAGACCGACGCCGCGTTGCGCCGGGCGTTTAAGACCCAGGCGGCGGATAGCACCCTGCTGATCGTGACCCAACGGGTCTCCACCATTAAGCAAGCCGAACAGATCATCGTGCTGGATGAAGGCCGGATCGTCGGGCGGGGCACACATGCCGAGTTACTGGAAAATTGTGAAGCCTATCGAGAGATTGCCACGTCGCAACTCACTCAGGAGGAATTAGCATGATGATGCCAGGCAGAGCCGAACGCTCCGGACGCGGCGGCCCCATGAGCCATGGCCCCATGGGCGGCATGATGGGCGCCCCCGCCGCCAAAGTCCAGGATTTTAAGGGCACCATGCGGAAGCTGGTGGCCTACATGGGCAACTACCGCCTCACGATTGTGATCGTCTTCGTGTTTGCCATTGCCTCCACGGCGGCCAACATTACCGGTCCCAAAATTCTGGGGCAAGCCACCACCAAATTATTCGAAGGGGTGATGGCCCAACTCGGCGGCACGGGTGAGATTGACTTTGATTACATCGGTCGGATCGCACTGCTGACGCTCGGCTTGTATCTGGTCTCGGCCCTGTTCGCCTACATCCAGGGCTGGATCATGGCCAATGTTTCCACCGACATCGCCTATCGCTTCCGCCGGGACATCTCGCACAAGATGAACCGTATGCCGCTCCGCTATTTTGACGGCACCACCCACGGGGAAGTGCTATCCCGCATCACCAACGATGTGGACACGGTCAACCAGACCCTCAGCCAAAGTCTGACTCAGATCATCACCTCGCTGGTGACGGTGGTGGGCGTGCTGGTCATGATGCTCTCCATTAGCTGGCTCATGACCGTGGTGGCCTTGGTTATCATCCCGCTGTCCATGGTGGTGGTGGGGCTGATCATCCGCCAGTCGCAAAAATACTTCAAGGAACAGCAGGATTATCTGGGGCATGTCAATGGGCATGTGGAGGAAATGTACGGCGGCCACATTGTCATGAAAGCCTTCAACGGCGAAGACGAAAGCATTCAGAAGTTCGATCTGTCGAACACCAAGCTCTACGAGGTGGCCTGGAAATCCCAGTTCCTGTCTGGTCTGATGATGCCGCTGATGACGTTTATCGGCAATCTGGGCTATGTCGCGGTGGCCATCCTCGGCGGGTATCTCGCTATCAAGCAGACCATCACCGTAGGCGATATCCAGGCATTTATCCAGTACGTGCGCTCGTTCACCCAACCCATCACCCAATTGGCGAACATCTCCAATGTTCTTCAGCAAACCGCCGCGGCGGCCGAGCGGGTGTTTGAGTTTCTCGCCGAAGCCGAGGAAGTTCCGGAGACCGATCATCCCGTCCAACTGGAAACCGTGCAGGGCCACGTCGAATTCCGGGATGTCCACTTCGGCTACACCCCGGAGAAGATCGTCATCAACGATTTTTCCGCCGAAGCGGAGGCAGGCCACAAGATCGCCATCGTCGGGCCAACTGGCGCGGGCAAGACCACCATGGTCAAATTATTGATGCGCTTCTATGATGTCAACTCCGGCGCCATCCTGGTGGATGGGCATGACATTCGCGACTATACCCGCCAGGGCCTGCGGAAAATGTTCGGCATGGTCTTGCAAGATACCTGGCTCTACAACAGCACTATCATGGAAAACATCCGTTATGGACGCCCGGACGCCACCGATGAGGAAGTCATTGCCGCCGCGCAAATGGCGCATGTGGATCACTTCGTCCATACCCTGCCCGATGGATACCATCTGGTGCTCAACGAAGAGACCACCAACATCTCACAGGGGCAGATGCAGTTACTGACCATCGCGCGGGCCTTCCTGGCCGACCCCAAAATCCTGATCCTCGATGAAGCCACCAGCTCGGTGGACACCCGCACCGAGATTCTGATCCAGCGCGCCATGGACCGACTGATGAAGAACCGCACCAGTTTTGTCATCGCCCATCGGTTGTCCACCATCCGGGATGCGGATCTGATCCTCGTTATGAATCATGGTGACATTGTGGAACAAGGCACCCACACCGAACTGCTGGCCCACGGCGGCTTCTACGCCGAACTGCACAACAGCCAGTTTGAACAGGCAGTGATTTGAGCTGGACAAAATAACCGGCTTCCGAAGTTTCAATAATTTCGGAAGCCGGTCGGGGGCATTAGACACTATCGGAAATAAGATTTGGAATGTATTTTCGTAGGGGCGTTCAATTGAACGCCCCTACGAAAACGTTATTTCCGATAAGGTCTATTCAACCGGGGCCGCGCGGTTACTCGGCCACCACCGGCACGCGGTGATCCACCACATTCAAATATCGCACGCCCAGAGTGAAGGCTAGCGCACCGTAGGCCACAATGCCCGCGCCAGTGAAATATTCGATGAGCGACGGTGCATAATCGGTGTAGCGCGCCACGATCTCATGCGGCAGGTAGGTGAGCAAGACCATTTGCCCAACCAGATTGGTGTCCCACCGATAAGCCACCACCCCACCCACCACCAGCGCCAGAGCGATCATCCGCACCCAGGGGATTTTCCGTAACCGGGGGGTCAGCAACAGGGCCAGCGGGATCATGATCCCCAACAGGATTTCGCCGACCCAGAAGTTGAACGACAACCGCCCACTGGTGAGCACCCCCAAGCCCTCACTGCGCCCCGGCCAGTACGTGTAAGTCATCGCAAACGCATCCCAAAAACGTAGATACAAATAGGCCACCAGCACCCACCCAATGAAGTGCGCGATTTTCTCAAACAACGCATCTTTCACCGGGGCTTTGGGCGTAAACCGCGAGGCCAGCATGGAGACCAGCACCACCAGCGCCGGGCCGCCGGCCATGGCCGAGGTGATGAACAACACCGACATATCCGGGCGATACCAGATGGGCCGTGCCTTGAGCACACCATAGGTCGCGCCCAGCGACGACTGGTGCAGAAGCGACAACCCCAGGCCGATGACCGCGAACACCGGCGCGAAGTGATGCACGCTAACCAGCATCCGCGCCAGGCGGGGCCACCGCGCCCGGAACCATTCCGCCTGCCCCAGCATGGGGGCCGTTTCCAAAATCAGCACGGTGAAGTACAGGGTGATGCACATGGTCACTTCCCATAACACCGAGTGCGGGTTCCAGTACACCCACGCGTGCCAGAAGCGGTCGGGGCGGCCAATATCCAGCACGAGGCAGAGCATCGCCATGCTATAGCCGATGAGACCGACAAAGGTGGCCGTGCGCGCCACCGGCTGAAATTGCTTTAGCCCGAGCAGGTACACGGCCGCGCACAACAAAAACGCGCCGGCGCTCATCGCGATGGAGGACATATCAAGAGCAATCCATAGGCCCCACGGCACCAGGTCGGTGAGGTTGGTGACCACCAGACCGCGCGCAAAAACCACCAGGCCGCTAACCGCGCCGAGGGTCATGAGGGTGGCCAACACCAGCAACCAGGTGTTAAAGGCGGTCAGGGTCGGCCAGTGGGTGCGTTTGAGGGTTAACATGGCGGTTACTCCTACCCCCCGCCTCCCCCCATTTGCGCCAACCAGACCTGATTGTATCCAATCACATATGGCGTAAATGGGGGGATTGAGGGGGGTACTCTAATTCGTTTCATCCGCCGTTGGCACGCCATCGGCAGACAGGTAATACACGCGCGGCCCGGTGCCCAGGTCTTCGCGCAGACGGTAGGCGGGGTGGGCCGCCAGCAAGCGGCTGACATTGGACTCGGGGTCGTTCAAATCCCCGAAAGCGCGGGCGCCCATCGGGCAGGCCACCACGCAGGCGGGCGTGGCATCGTCGTCCACGCCGGGGGTCAGGCCCAGCGCCAGGCCTCGGTCAATCCGCTGGTAGCAGAACGAGCATTTCTCCGGCACCCCGCGCGGGCGGCGTTCCACTTCCGGCTCACCCCAGGTCGGCACAGCCGGGTTGGGGCCGGTGAATGCTTCCCAATTGAAGGCGCGCGCGCCATAGGGGCAGGCCACTTCACAGTAGCGGCACCCAATGCACTTGTCGTAATCCATCATCACAATGCCGTCAGCGCGTTTGTAACTCGCGCCCACCATGCACACTTCCACGCACGGTGGGTGTTCGCACTGCTGGCACGGGCGCGAGAGGAAGATTTCTTTATCGCCCACGGTGCCAGCGGGGATGACGCGGTTCCACGAGATGGTGGGCGGCACATCGTTGTGCGCGCGACAGGCCAGGGTGCAGTAGCCACAGCCGATGCACTTGCTTTGGTCAATGACCATGGCCCAACGGTGCGGACTGGTCCCGGCGGGTTCGCTGGCCCGGGCGGTGGTGCCGAGTTTGAGCGCGGTGGCGGCGGTCAGGGTGACGGCGGCCGCTTTGAGAAATCCACGTCGGGTAAGTTTGTCTTGTGTCATGTCACACCTCCATTTGGTGTGTCGGGGCGTTCAATTGAACACCCCGACATCAACATTCAATTGCCCCCTACACCACCTTCTTCGCTGGTTCGGCGCGGCGCGCGCGCTGGAAACCACGCTCCAGCCACGGGGCCAACAAGATGCCGAAGGCCAGGCCAATCAGTCCGGCCACAATCGCAAAGCCTATGGGGCTGACCGGTTGCGGTTCAGTGGCGACTGCGGCGCGGTCACCCGAGGCCATCGAGTCAGGCGGCATGGGCGTGGGGAGCGAGGTATCGCCCGAGACCAGCATGGCCGCCGTAGGGTTATGGATTTCGTTTTCATGGCATTGGTTGCAGGTGTCTAAATCCACCGCGAAGGTGTGGGTGCGTTTTCCACGCCCCATGCCGACCGCGTCTTTGACGCCGTCAATGTGGCAATCGGTGCAGGTCAACCCTTCGGCTGAATGGTTCGAGTGCGCGAAGGCCGCCACCCGGGTGCCATGGCACGAGGCGCACAGGGTCGAGGCGTCTTGCGCGCGGAGGTTGGTTGAGTGCGGATCGTGGCAACTCACGCAGGTCAGGTCGCTCTGCCCGTGTTTGCTGGATTGCCATTCGAAGTAGGTTTCTTTGTGACAGTTGCCGCACAGGTCAGCCGAGCGGCTCATGAACGCTGGCTCCAGGGGGTGATTGAGGTTGCTCGCCTGATGGCAGGCTTCGCAGGTCACTCCGGTGGCATGATAGGTGCCGGTGGCCGGGTCGTAGCCGGTGGTATGACAATTCAAGCAATCGCTGGGGTTGCCTTGCGCGTCCCACGCCGCTTTGAAGACTGGGTCGCTGATGGCCTGGCTGTGCGCCCCGCCCGCCCATGCCGTTTGGAACTGGGAATGGCAGTCAGTGCAAGTCCGGGGTTCAGCGGCGGGCGCGGCTTCCGCCGTAGAGGGGGTCTGGGTCGAAGCAAATCCAAAGCTGAGCAGGGCCACCGGCAGGGCAAACAGCAAACCGATTGAGAGTTGATAGAGTAGGCGTTTCATCGAAATAGCTCCTTGTGGCTAAACTGAGGCGAAAGCGGGGGCGGCACGAAAGATGGCGCACTGCAGACACTGGGGTTTCAACTGCCCGCGCTCGTCGCGAAAGAGTTGCCAACATGGGATATCGTGCCGGGTAAAAGCGGCGCAGGTCGCGCGCTGTTCGAGCGAGCAATTGCGCGCCACCCAACACGGAACCAGCGACTTGGCCGCCACCGTGCATTGCGCGGTGCGCGCCTCGGCTTGCCATTGGGCATCCACGCGCCGCAACCACCAGACCATGAGCGCGGTGATGAGCAAGGGCAAGCCGAGGCGCAGGCTGGCTCCCGTTAGGACGGTGAGCCACGGGGTGAGGGCGTTCATGCCGCCAACCTCCGCCAGGTGGCGGTGCGGCGTTCAATCAACGTACCGAGAGTCAACACCAAACCAAAGGGCAGAACTAAGCGCAAGATCAAAAGAGTGGTTAAGGTGAGCAGGGCGTCCATGGCTAACTCCTTTCTGGGGTGGGGTTTGTTTCAATTACACTTTAGGCCGATCAGGTTGAGCCGTAAATTGGCTAATCACCCAATCTTGACCGAGGACAACTCCCCCAACGTGCCGGCGGGCCATGGGTGATTCACCCCAAGCGCTTGGGGTGTTCGCCCCAAACAAAAACGCGGCGCAAGTGCGCCGCGTGAAAGATGTTTTGGCCCTTCTGGCTTGGGCGGGAAATAAGACCCCCTCCCGCAGGTTGATGATCTCAATCAAGTCGGCCGGAACGGAAACCTGCGGGAGGGTTCCCCAAACAAAGCAGGCCTGACCCGATGAGACTCAAGCTAATCCGCGCTCGGGCGGGGTGCGTGGCCCGGCGGGTTCGCGCACCTCGCGCGGGAGGCCCGCTCCGCCGATGAGCACTTTTTTTACGCCTGAATGATGCCCTTACGAATCGCGTACTTCACCAAGTCGGAGCGGGAATGCAAATTCAACTTCCGCATGATGTTCTCGCGGTGGCGGGCGACGGTTTTGGGGCTGATGACCAGCGCCTCGGCAATGGCCGGATTGCTAGAGCCTTCGGCCACATAAGCCAGCACTTCGCGCTCGCGCTCGGTCAGGTCGTCGAGGGCGGCCTTGGGCGCGGCCGGATGTTCGCCGGTCAGATAATCGCTCACCAACAATTTAGCGAGCGAGGGGTATAAATAAATTTCGCCGGCCGCCGCCGTGCGAATGGCCGTGATAAGTTCCTCCGGCGCGGCGCGTTTGGGCACATAACCGCTGGCCCCGGCCTGCAACATGGGGAAGAAGTATTCCTCGTCCTCATGAATAGTCAACGCCACCACCGCAATGTGCGGCCAGTCGTGCTTAATGGTCTGCGCGGCGGCAATCCCCGACTGGTCGGGCAGGCCGATATCGAGCAAGACCAGGTCGGGTTGCAACTCGCGCACCCGCTGAACCGCCTCGCGCGCGGTGCTGGCCTCGCCCACAATTTCAATATCGGCTTCCGGCTCCAGCAACGTCCGCAAGCCCGAGCGCACCACCGCGTGGTCATCAACGAGTAAAAGTCGAATGGTCATGAATTTAGATTACTCCGCACTCCGCCGATCGAAAGATAAGTCCTGGGAGGTGCGCGATTTCAGGTCACAGCTTCCAACTGAGCTTGATACGGAATCACCACTTCCACACAGGTGCCGGTACCCGGGGTGGATTGCACGTTAAGCTGGCCGCCCAACAAAGCGGCTCGCTCCTGCATCCCCAGCAAGCCCCAGGGGGTCCGCGCGGTGGAGGCCGTGCCCGGCGGGACAAAACCGCGCCCGTTGTCCTGCACTTGCAACCGCGCTTCGCGCTCGGTGAAATACAGCCGCGCCCAGACTTTGGTCGCGCCGCTGTGTTTGACCACGTTCGTCAGCGCTTCCTGCGCCACCCGAAAGAGCGCGATGTTCACCGCCGGGGTGAGCGCATGAGGCTCGCCCGTAATCTCCACCGCAATCTCCAAACCCGCGCGGCCCTGCACTTCCTTGGCATACCAGCGGATGGCCGAACCCAGCCCGAGGTCGTCGAGATGCGAGGGGCGCAAATCGGCGATGAGGCGGCGCAGTTCGTCGAGCGTGTTGGCGGTTAAATTTTCGAGCTGGCGCAACTGTTGGGTCACGGGACTCCCCTCGGGCGGAAGCAGGTTCGCCGTCCCCCGCAGGCCGAGCCCCAGCGCGGTGAGTGCCTGGCCCGTCGCGTCGTGCAGTTCCCGCGCGATGCGCTGACGCTCCGCCTCCTGCGCGGCCACCACGCGCCGCAACAATTCGCCGCGCAAGGCTTCGCGCCGTTCGGCCTCTTCCACGCGCGCCGCTTGCAGTTCGGCGATGCGCCGCTGGGTGGCGACCTCAAACGCGCGCAAAAAGCGGATGACAAACAACGCGGCCACCAGCGCGGCGGCGGCCCGCACCCATTGGATCGGGAACCCAAAGAGACGCAAAAACAATTCGGCGTTGAGAAAGTTCGAGGGCGGGAGCGGGCTGGTTTGCACAAAAATTTGCCCCACCAACCCATACCAGGCGAAGGCCACGGCGGCCCATAGACTATCGCGCCCGAACCGCACTAGGCCAGCCTGCCGGAAAGCGTGTTGTTGTGCGATCAACCCGGCCGCGGTCAGGAGCGCCGCCGGGATCGCCAGGACATACCGGGTCCACACATGCGCCACTTCCCACAAACCATCGGCCAGCGAATATTGCCCCCGGAAAAACAACAGGCCCACGCTCCACACCGACGCCAGGGCCAGGGGCGCCAACAAACCCAGGCGCTGGAATTGTCCGGTGGGCGCGATGAGCGAAGCGCCAAACGCCGCCAGCGATAAAAACGAGAACGCCAATAAGGCCAACCGCACGCCTTCCCAATGCCAGGGCGCGCTCATCTGCCCCGGCAAAATCCCCAACCCCATAAACATTTCCAGCCACTCGTGAATGCCATGCACAAACCCAAACCCGGCCAGCGGGCGCAAGGCATGCCGCAGACGCACATCCGAGCCGCGCTCGCCCACACTGCCGCGCCCGCTTTCCAATAACACGGCCAGGCCCATGCAAAAAAACGCCAGACCGTAAATGAAAAATACAAAGCTACTGTTGGCTTCAATCATCGCCTAAATCACCACTTTCCAGCATACGCTCTCTCCCGCATTTGGCATGGTGAAGATAGTCCCCATTTTGGGCGATGGAAGTCAGTTTTCGGCCACCCAGCCCCCGTTTATAATTCCGACGGAGTGCATCGGGATACGCGGCACGGCGATGCGCTCCGAATCCCGGTGGGGCGCTTGGAACCCTGCCAGTGGTGCGCGCCCCCCGGCCATTGGTGGTGCGCACGCCATCCTCGTGTGGCAAATGTACCGTAGGGGCAGGCCTTGTGCCTGCCCCCCTGCTTGTGCCTGCCCCCCATCGGGCGACCACAAGGGTCGCCCCTACGTTATTTCCGCCATCAACCGCGCGCACTCCATCGCGTCCTTCCCTCCGTGGCCGTGGTCTTCGATGCTCCACCACGCCGACAGCACCGCGTGGGCCATGCCCCAGGCGCGCAAGCGTTGTTTATCAAACCCCAACACCTCGGCGAATATCTCCAGCCGCCGATTCAAAATCCGCCCCGGCGCGGGCCGCGCCAACAAATCAAACGGGTTAAGCAAAAACTGCCCCACCTCATACTCCGGCTCACCGGCAATCCCTTTCGGGTCGAGCGCCAGCCAGGGTTGCCGGATAGCAGAGAGAATGTTGTAGTGATGCAAATCGCCGTGCAGTAAAACCAGCTTGGTCATCGAGCCGAGCAAGTCAGCAAACTGGGCTTCGGCCTGCTCAACCAGTTTTTTATCCAGCGGGCCGGTGCCGCCCCCAAACATTTCTCTTAACCCGCGCAAGCCCGCCGCCCACTCGGCCACCGACCGAAACGCATGTCCGGGCGGCAGAGGCCGCCAGAGTTTCCGCATCACCTCCGCCGCAATCCGGGTGGCTTGCTCATCGTCGGGCAGAGTCGCCAGAGTCTCGCCGGGCCGGATGCGCTCCAACACCAACGCGCAATTTTCATCATCGGCCTCCAACAGTTGCACCATCCCCTCGCCCCCGTACACCCTCAGCGCCGCCAACTCATGCCGGATTTCAGAGTTGGGATGGCCGATTTTAATGACCACTTCCGTGCCATCGGCGCGCACGGCGGGAGCCACGTAGTTGTACGATAACTCAAACGGCGGCAGGAGGGTCAGCGACCAGCGGGCCGCGCACTCCGCGAGGAGCGCGGGCAATCGCGCGAGCCACGCCTCGCCGCTCGGGCCATAGAGTTCGCGGGTGGTGCGGGTGAAGTTGGAGGGAATGAAGAGCATTGGTTTTTCAACTTGTATGATTTGTGCATTAGCAAGGCGGGATTATAATTTTGGCATCCTGGGGAAGGATAATTCCCCGTTTATCTTGGTGCTGTAAAATAAGGTAGCATTCCTTTACAAGTGGTAGCCCGCTATGGACATCACCCACCAATTACAAAACATTGAGTTTGAATGGGATGAAGACAAAGCCAAAAGCAATATCCAGAAACACGGTGTCACCTTTGAAGAAGCGGCGGAAGTTTTCTTCGACCCGTTCTATCAAACCGGTGATGCCTCCGTTGAGGCCGATAATGAAAAGCGCGATTTCATCATTGGCTATACCTTCGCTCAACGCCTTTTGCTGGTAGTGTATATAGAACGCGGTGAGCGGACACGGATCATCTCAGCCCGCCCGGCGACTCGCATAGAAAGGAAGTTATATGAAGAAGCCTGACGAAGAAGCCCCCAAAGCCGAAGAAGGTTTTGCGCTCCATTTTCGCCCACGCCCCAGCGCGCCGGTCACTCTAGAAATACCGGTTGATACGCTGGCCGCACTGGAAAAAGTAGCAACTGATCGGGATACGTCTGTAGAAGCTTTGATCAAGTTATATATTGGTCAGGGGTTACGACAAGATTTGGCCCGAGTGTTCGCCGAGCGGGTGCTGGAGAAAACAGCTCAGGTTCTGACACGTCATATCCAGTCCGAAGATGAGGTTTCCGCAATCTTGAAAGAGATTCGGGTTGAAACCGTTGTTTGAGCGCACGTTGGCTAGCGGGGCTAGTGCATTTAAGCCACAAAGGACAACCGCGCGAGCCATGCTTCCCCGGCGGAGCCGTAAAGTTCGCGGGTGGTGCGGGCGAAGTTGGAGGGAATCATTTCTCCCCTCGCTTCGCCGCCTCCCACAGTTCATCTAGTTCTGCCAAACTCATTTGCTTCAGGTCTTGGCCTTGCGCTTTAGCCGCCAGTTCGACGTGGTGGAAGCGCTTGGCAAATTTGGCGTTGGCGGCGCGGAGGGCGGCTTCGGGGTCAACCTTAAGCCAGCGGGCGAGGTTCACTACAGCAAAGAGCAAGTCGCCCACTTCGCCTTCGGTCTCCGGGCCGGCGGCGGCTTGTTCAATCTCGGCAATTTCTTCGTGCAGTTTGGCGTGAACGCCGGTGATGTCGGGCCAGTCGAAGCCCACGCGGGCGGCGCGTTGTTGATAGGCTTCGGCTTGCATGAGGGCGGGCAGGCCGGGCGGGAGCGTGCCTAACGCGCCTTTGTCGGGTTTCGTGGGGTTTTGCCCGGCGGCGATGCGCTCGGCGGCTTTGAGCTTTTCCCAGTTGGCTAAGACATCGTCCACCCCCTGCACCTTCACATCGCCGAAGACGTGGGGGTGGCGGCGGATGATTTTGGCTTGAATGCCCGCGATGACTTCGGCCATCGTGTATTCGCCATACTCAAGCGCGATTTGTGCGTGCAGGACGATTTGCAGGAGCAGGTCGCCAAATTCTTCGCGCATGGCGGCGGGGTCATCGGCATCTATGGCGGCCAGGACTTCGTAGGTTTCTTCGAGCAGGTTGGTGCGGAGGGTTTGGTGGTCTTGTTCGCGGTCCCACGGGCAACCATCGGGGGCGCGCAGGGCGGCGATGGTGTCCTGAAAAGTTTCAAACGCGGAAGCCTGCGGGAGGGGCGGGACGTAGAGCGTGGTGAGGTGGGCAATGTGCGGACTGCGGTCAATCTCGTAAAGCGGGAGGTGTTCGACTTTTTCTTCCGGTGTGCCGACGGCGTAGACGAGGGCCACGGGGTGGTCGTCGGGATATTGATTCATGAGCGTGAGTTTGACATCGCTGGCGAGGGCCGCCGAGTAGACTTGAGCGACGATGGCCGGGGCGTCGGGATGAAACAGGGGGTGATGGCGCGCGGCGAGGTCGAGGGCGTCGGCGAGTTGGAGGTGCGGGAGGGCGTCAATGTGGAGGACGGCGAGAGTCGGCTCGAGGAAGGACAGGCCCGAGATAAGTTTAACGCTCAGGCCACGCTCCCCCGCGCGGGCGCGGATGAGTCCCGCCGAGGCTTCGGCGACGCTCGGGTGGCCGGGCACGCCATAGAGCACGCCCTCCGCGCGGGTCCCCAAATCCAAAATTTTTTCGGCGATGGTGTCATAGACCTGGCCAAAGTCGGCAATGGTTTCGTAGAGGTCGTCGAAGCTGTGAACGACGAGGTGGGCGGGGAGGCCGGGCACGGTGGGGTGGCGCGCGGTGCGGAGCCAGATTTCGGAGGCGGCGGTGAGGGTCTCCCACGCTTCGCGGGTGAGGTGGCGCGGGTCGCCAGGGCCGAGGCCGAGGAGGGTGATGCCGGGCATGGTCGCTCCTTAATCAACAAGGCTCAAGGCGCAAGAAATTATCTTGGGCCTTGAGCCTTGCATCGTATGCCTAACCGTAAAAGATTTAGCGCTTGGTAAAGGTCGGGGCCTTGCGGGCGCGCTTGAGGCCGGGTTTCTTGCGTTCCTTCATGCGGTCGTCGCGCGTAAGGAAGCCGCCCTTGCGCAGGGGCTTGTTGTATTCGGGGTTGAGTTTGAGCAGGGCGCGGGCGATGGCCATTTGCGCGGCCCCCGCCTGACCGGTGGCCCCGCCGCCGGAGATTTTGAGGGTGACGCTAAAGCGCCCGGCGGTGCCGGTGACTTTGAGCGGACCCATGAGTTCTTCCATATCGCCGACGCGCCCAAAGTATTCGGTGGCGGGCTTATCGTTGCACACGATGGAGCCATCGCCGGAGAAAACACGCGCGCGGGCGGTGCTGGTTTTGCGGCGGCCAACGCCTTGATAGTATTGTCCTGGCATTTTATCGCTTCCTTTACTTCAACTCGGTCGGCATTTGCGCCGCGTGCGGGTGGTCGGGGCCAGCATAGACTTTGAGCTTTTTGATCATCGCCCGGCCCAGTTTGTTGTGCGGGAGCATCCCCTTGACAGCGTGGGTGATGACGCGGTCGGGGTGCGTAGCCAGTTGGTCGCGGAGATTGATGGACTTGAGGCCGCCGGGGTACATGGAGACGGTGTAGTACATCTTCTCGGTGCCTTTGTTGCCCGTAACCGTCACCTTCTCAGCGTTGACGACGATGACGAAATCGCCGGTGTCGAGGCTGGGGGTGAAGGTGGGCTTGTGCTTGCCCCGCAGGATGGCGGCGATTTTGGCTGAGAGGCGGCCCAAACTTTGGCCGCTGGCGTCCACCACATGCCACTTTTGTTCGATTTCGCCTTCTTTGACAACATAGGTTTTATACACAGTAACTTCCTCTTTACTCACGCCTCACTCCTGAAGGAGCGAGGTTCAATACACGACTTGGGTCAAACATAGTCCCTGCGGTGGGGCGATGGGCGGGCACTGCGAGCGGTCACGCGCTTGCAACAGGGCTACGAAGTCTGCCACCGCGAGATCGCCCGCGCCCACTTTCTTGAGTGCGCCGACCAGACTGCGCACCATCCGATATAAAAACGCCTCGGCCTGAATTTCAAAATACACAAACTCGCCCTGCCCCGTCCAATCGGCAACGGTGACGGTTCGGACGGTGTTCACGCCGTCGTCCGGGTCACTCCCGAAGGTCGCAAAATCAT
Source organism: uncultured Anaerolineales bacterium (assembly GCA_964443795.1). Taxonomy (GTDB): domain Bacteria; phylum Chloroflexota; class Anaerolineae; order Anaerolineales; family UBA6663; genus DATDRS01. Next base: position 19,907 of record CAYUFY010000007.1, read on the forward strand.
GGCGACCAAGTAGGGCGGCGCTGGCTTCGCACATAGCCGCGAGATCAAGTTGCGGCCAGACCTGCCAGGCATATCGCCCCAGGAGGGGCGAGCGGACGGCTGAATTGTAAAGGGTGTAACGATACCGCCGGGCTTTAGCGGCGTAGCGCGGGTGAAAGTCCGCCGCGCATTTGCTCACCGTTTTGCACGCCACGTCCGGCGGCAAGTTGGCATTCAACGCTTTGAGCAAATCACCTTCGCCATGTTTCCATTCGATATCAAAGGCGATCACTTGCCCTGAGGCATGGACACCGCTATCGGTGCGCCCTGCCCCGAAAACCGCTTTGCCGTTCCAACCTATCCGGCCCAGCGCGTTTTCGATTTCCCCCTGCACGGTCCGGCCTTGCGCCTGGCGCTGAAAGCCAAGCAAGTCCGTCCCGTCGTACTCGATGCTGGCTCGATAACGGGCCAAGGTAGTCGGGTGGTCTGGCAGTCTGCTGGTCACCTATACTCAACGCGGTCATTGTTTGCGGTTTCCGTAGGTCACGCTTGTAGCGTGACGCCCTTATTGTGCCGAAGGCGGCAGGCTACAAGCCTGCCCTACAAAAGCGCAATTTGTGACCGCGCGCAGTATAGTCAAACTGACCACTCGACGCTATGCCCACCTGACCAGCAGGCTATTCTTCCACCATCTCCAACACCACCATGGGCGCCGAATCGCCGAGGCGTGGGCCGAGTTTGAGAATGCGGGTATAGCCGCCATTGCGCTTTTCATAGCGGGGCGCGATGGTCTCAAACAACTTCTTGGCCATCTTGGGGTCGCTGAGGCGGGCCACCGCCAGACGGCGGGCGTGGACCAGGCGGTCTTTTGCCGTGGCCTCCTCGCCTTGCGCGGCCTTAAGGCCCTTTTTCGCCAGGGTGATGAGTTTCTCGGCCTCGCCGCGAATGAACTTGGCTTTGGTTTCGGTGGTCTCAATACGCTCGTGCTCGATGAGTTGCGTAATCATCGTGCGGCGCAAGGAATTACGTTGTTCACTGGAACGGCCCAACTTGTGGCCGGCAACACGGTGCTTCATGCTGGCTTCTCCGAATCAGACTTGGGGGCTTCCTGATCTTTCAGGTAACCCTTCTCGCGCAGTTTGTCGCGCAGTTCATCCAAACTTTTATCGCCGAAGTTGCGAATGGCCAGCATGGCTTCTTCGCCTTTGCCGAGCATATCCAACACTTCGCCGACGGTGGTGATGCCGGTGCGCTTGAGCGAGTTGAACACCCGCACCGACAGATCGAGTTGTTCGATGGGCGTCTCGTAAATTTCGCTGGAAACTTTAGGCGCTTCTTCGATATGCGCCACCGCCGCCAGCGATTCTTCTGTGACCCCCGCGACCAACCGCAAATGCGCCATGAGAATTTGCGCGCTTTGCTTGAGGGCGGCCTCGGGGCGAAGGGTGCCATCGGTCCAGATTTCAAGCACGAGTTTATCGTAGTTGGTAATCTGGCCGACGCGCGCCCGTTGGACATCAAAGTTCACCCGTTTGCATGGGCTATAAATGGCATCCACCGGGACTTCGCCAAGCGGCAGTCGCCCACGCTCTTCAGTGGGTGAAAACCCCCGCCCACGTTGGACGGTCATTTCGATTTCCAAGCGGGCCTTCTCGTTGTCCACGGTAAACAGGTACAGGTCGGGATTCATGATCTCGACTTCCGCCGGACAAATGATGTCGGCGGCGGTGACCACGCCCTCGCCTTGCACTTCGAGACGCAGGCGGGCGCTCTCCCCTTCGTGCAAAATCAAGCGCGTCTGCTTGACCTGCAACATCACCTGGGTCATGTCTTCCTTGACGCCGGGGATTTCCGAGAATTCGTGCGGCACATCGGCCACCCGCAGGGAGGTGATGGCCGCGCCATCCAGCGAGGAGAGCAGGACCCGCCGCAGGGCATTGCCCAGCGTCACGCCATAGCCATTCTCCAGCGGACTGATGATGAACTTGCCGTAATTGCGCGAGATACTCTCGCCTTCAATCTTGGGCAAGACCATGGGATTGATGATCGGTGTTGTCATGGGTCTCTTCTCATCTCGGGCACCCTTTAAGTTCCGCGCCCGAGGCTAGAAGGGGGCGGCCTAAATGCCGTCCCGCTGAATGACCAAAACTAGTTTTAGCGGCCGGAGTAATACTCGACGATCAGTTGTTCATTCAACTTCGCGTCAATATCGGAGCGCGCTGGCAGGTTGACGATTCTACCCGACAACGAATTGAGCTCCCGACTTAACCAGGCTGGGGTCGTGTGATGCTCATCGGCGCCCTTGAGGTTGCGGAAATATGTGCGGCTTTGCGACCTGGGGCGCACTTCCACCACATCGCCAGGCTCGAGCAACACCGACGGCACATCAATGCGCCGCCCGTTGATGTTGAAGTGCCCGTGCGTCACCAGTGAGCGCGCCTGCGCCCGACTGGAGGCATAGCCCAGCCGGTAGACCACGTTATCCAGACGGCGCTCCAATAGTTGGAGCAACACCTGCCCCGTCAGGCCACGCGAGCGGAGCGCTTCTTTGTAGTAGCGCCGGAACTGCGCTTCGAGTACGCCATAAATCCGGCGCGCCTTTTGCTTCTCACGCAGTTGGTTCAAATAGTCCGAGGACCGCGAGCGTTTAAATTGCCCGCCCTGCCCGTGCTGGCCGGGGGCAAAATCGCGGCGGTTCTCAGGTTTCTCAAAGGGGCACTTCTGCGACATACAGCGCGTGCCTTTAAGATAAAGTTTTTCGCCTTCGCGGCGGCAGAGCCGGCAAACCGGCCCAGTGTATTTCGACATACGTTACAGTTTCCTTCCGTGAATTACACGCGGCGTTTCTTGGGCGGACGACAACCATTATGCGGCACCGGGGTGATGTCGCGGATCGAGCGGACTTTCATCCCCGCGCTTTGGATCGCGCGAATGGCGGCCTCGCGGCCCGGGCCGGGGCCCTTGACGAACAAATCCACTTCGTTCATCCCCAAATCCATCGCGTTTTTGGCGGCCTGTTGGGCGGCCATCCGCGCGGCATACGGCGTACTCTTACGCGAGCCTTTGAACTGCGCCGTGCCCGCCGACCCCCAGGACACCGTATTGCCCTGCTGGTCGGTGATGGTCACAATGGTGTTATTGAACGAAGCGAAAACGTGCGCCTGCCCCAGCGGGGGGGCATGCTTCGCTTTTTTGGTTGACGAGCGCCGAGCGCCCTTAACGGGTTTTGGCATGATTCCTCACTCTTGCTAAAGAGAAATGGCTTGGGCAGTTGCGTACAGTGGGCGGTCAAGGGAAGCAATCAGCCGCGGGCCAGAAGGAGCCCAGATTGCAAACCCGTTGACCACTCGCCGTTGGTCACCTGCCCTAAGCCAGTCAATTACATTATTTCTTCTTGGCGCCGCGCCGCCGACCGCGCCCGGCCACCGTCTTCTTGGTGCCCTTGCGGGTGCGCGCATTGGTGCGAGTGCGTTGCCCTCGGACGGGCAAGTTGCGCCGATGGCGCAAACCCCGATAACATCCAATTTCGCCCAGACGCTTGATATTCAATTGCACTTCGCGACGCAGGTCGCCCTCCACCACAAAGTGCTGGCCGATATATTCACGCAGAGCGGTCACTTCGGTTTCCGTCAGGTCACGGATACGCGTGTCGGGGCTAACCTTGGTGGCGGCCAGAATATCCCGCGACAACTTGGGGCCAATGCCATATAAATAAGTCAACCCGGTTTCCACGCGCTTCTCGCGGGGGAGGTCAACGCCTTCAATACGTGCCATATCAGTCCTTGCTCCTTAATGATGGAGAGTGGCGCATGAGCGCAACGGTCACGCGCGAGTTCTCTAACAAATTAACCCTGCCGCTGTTTATGCTTCGGGTTCTCACAAATCACATACACCTTGCCCGCACGCCGAACAATTTTGCATTTGGGGCAACGCTTTCGAATAGAAGCTGAAACTTTCATTGTGTATCTCCACACGAATTCCGGCGGCAAACTGGCTGATTATAACCGCCACATAATCTTACGTCTAGGGTTTAGACAGTCGGGTCAAAATTTCGGGTTCACCATCTGTCACCACCACGGTATGTTCCATATGCGCCGTCAGCTTTTTATCCGCCGCGGCCACTGTCCACTGGTCAGCCAACACCTGCACTTCAGGATTACCTGCCAGAACCATCGCCTCAATCGCAATGGTCATTCCCGGGCGCAACAAGAGGCCCGTGTCGGCTACGCCAAAATTGTAAATGAACGGTTCTTCATGCATATCCCGTCCGACACCGTGACTGGAATACTCACGGATGACGTTAAAACCATTGCTTTCCACCGTCTGCTGAATAATGGCTGAGATGTCACCCGTGCGGACGCCGTCGCGCATTCGCGCGATTGCGGCCCATAAGGCGGTCTCGGTGACCATCAACAGTTTCTCCCCCTCCGCCGAACAACGCCCCACCCCAAAACTGATGGCCGCATCGGCATAATAACCTTGATACAAAACCCCGCAGTCAATCGTGACCAAATCGCCGTTTTTGAGAGCTCGCTTGCCCGGCATGCCATGCACCACGATCTCATTGATTGAGATGCAGGTTGAGGCCGGAAACGGATACGGCCCCGGATAGTTCTTGAAAGCGGCTTGCGCACCCGCGCGAGCAATCAGCCGCTCAGCGCGTTGGTCAAGCTGGCCGGTGGTCATCCCTGGCTTAGCCTGGTCGCGCAGTTCCGCCAGTATTGTGGCGAGAATTTGTCCAGCCGCGCGCATGATTTCAATTTCACGCGCGCTCTTGCGCTCAATCCCGGCCACCGGGCGCGGCACGGCTCGCCGCAACACCGGCATTGCCACCCGGCCCATTAAGTCAGCGCCGTTGTCGCCGCCGCCAATAAAGCGGCAGTGACCTCAGCAATCGGCTTTTCGCCGTCAATCTCCACCAATTGCCCACGCTGGGAGTAAAAATCAATCAGCGGCGAGGTCTGGGCAAAGAAAACCTGAATGCGGTTCGCTTGCGCCTTGGGGGTGTCGTCGGCCCGTTGGTAAAGGTCGGTCCCGTCCACATCGCACTTGCCTGCCACTTGCGGTGGATTGAAGAGCAAATGATAGGTGTGCTGTTGCGGGCCTTTGCAAGTCCAGCGCCCGCCCAGGCGCTCCAATAAAACGCTATCGCGCACCTTGATATATAAGACGGTGTTGACCTTGCCACCAAATTCAGCCAGGAGCGCGTCCAGGGCTTCGGCTTGCGGTACGGTGCGCGGAAACCCATCGAGCAGGGCGCCCTGGCGGGCATCGTCTTTTTGTAATCGTTCACGGATCATGCGAATGGTCACATCGTCCGGCACCAACGCCCCCCGATCCATAAACGTCTTCGCGAGCTTCCCCAACGCTGTGTCGCGCTTCATATTGTCGCGGAAGAGATCGCCTGAAGCGATTTGTGGCAAACTAAACCTAGCGCACAGATGTTGGGCCTGCGTGCCTTTGCCCGCGCCGGGGCCGCCGAGTAAAAGGATGTAATTCGGCATGACGCTCTTCCTTCCGCTCCCCACCTTCGGGAGCTACTTACTTCAGTCGGCGAATTAAACTACCGTTATTTGACCAGGAGGGTCTCTTCGTACCCGCGCAGTTTCAACTCGGCATCCAGGCCGAAGAACGTGTCGCGGACCACCCCCACGACAATCAGCAAACCCGTGCTTAAGATCGAAAAGTTAGTCGCCGCCGGGATCAGTGGCTTAACCAAATAGGGCATGATCGCCACCACGCCGAGAAAGACGGCGCCCGGCAGAGTGATGCGGCGCAACACTTTGGTCAGATATTTCTGGGTGGGGCCGCCTTTGGTGACGCCCGGAATCTGCGCACCCGCCCGCTTGAGATTATCGCCATAGTTCTGTTGCGAAAAAATCACGTCGGTGTAAAAGAACGTAAAACCAACGACCATAAAGAAGAAAATCACCCAATAATAGTTGTTATTCCCACCAAACAAGTTACTGACGCTGATCGCAAAATTCCGCACCAGTTCATTCGCCGCGCCGGTAAAGAACTGGGCGATGATGGCCGGGAAAGTCAGGATGGATTGGGCAAAAATCACCGGGATCATACCCGCCATATTCACTTGCAAGGGCAAGTTGCCACGCACCGGCATACTTTGCCGTTGCCCAATGCGCCGACCCGGATACATGACGGGCACATTCCGGCGGCCCTGTTGGACAAACACGATCACTAGCACCGACAAAACCATCACGACCAGGAAAATGGACAGATACCGCCAACGATTCTGCTCGTCAGCCACAAGTGAGCCTAAATTGGATGGAACGCGGGACACAATGCCAGCGAAGATGATCAGCGACAACCCTTGGTTGCGAATACCATATTCCGAGATTAATTCACCCAACCAAATGGCGAACATGGTGCCGCCAGTCATGGTCACAATCATGGTAATGGTTTCCAGATTGAAACCCAGATTGAAATTCAAAATCGGCGTGCTGGTGGCTTGCAAAGACAACAAAATCCGCACCTGGCCAAACGCATTCAGGGCCGCCATGGGCACCGCCAGATAATACGTCCACCGCTCCATGAACTCGCGGCCCTGACGGGGGTCTTCATCCATAATCCGTTGCAAGCGCGGAATAATCGGCACCAGCAATTGTAAAATAATCTGCGCGGTGATGTAGGGATATACCCCCATTGCCAGCACCGAGAAGTTGGAAACCGTGCCGCCGGAAAGCAGATCGAGCAAGCCGACCAACGTCCCGCCGGCCGTGCCGCCTTGGTTCAGCAATTCCCGTAGCGCCGCCGGGTTCACGCCCGGCACTGGCACATGCGCGGCAAATCGGTAGAGCAACAACAAACTCAAAGTCACCACCAACCGATTGCGAATATCCGCCATGCCCCACAAACGACGCAAGTAACGCAGAGAGGCCGAGAACAAGTCACCCATAATAAGGAATATCTCCTGAACCACAGTGGCTCACTGCCACTGCCGATTCTCATCGCCTAAGCGATTATCTCCACCGTGCCGCCAGCCGCCAGCACCTTGGCCCGGGCCGCCTCACTCGCACGATGCACCTTGATCGTGAGCGCTTGTTTGATTTCACCTCGTCCCAACAACGCCACCTTCTGCTTTGCGTCGCGGATCAACCCGGCATACGCAAGCGTCTCGGGGTTCAACTCGGTTCCCGCCGGAACGTCCGCCAACCGATCAAGATTGACCTCGACGAATTCAACCCGGCGGATGTTGGTGAAGCCGCGCTTGAACGGCAAACTGCGGAAAAACGGCAGATTACCGCCCTGGCGATAAAGACTACCACCCTTCGCGCGCCGCGCGCCCTCACCTTTGGTGCCGCGGCCGGCGGTCTTGCCTTGCCCCGCCGCAATCCCGCGCCCCACCCGCTTCTTGTTTTTTTTGCTCCCCGGCATGGGGTGCAAGTCGTGTAGTTTCATGATGGCTCCATCAATTACTATTTACCAATTACCCAGTTCAGTAACGGGTAAATAGTAATTATTTCTCTTCCACTTTCACCAAATGCGCCACTTTAGCCAGCATCCCGCGCAATTGCGGGGTATCGGCCTGCTCCACCGTTTGGTTAGCCCGCCGCAAACCCAAAGCGCGCACCGTGGCTTTGTGTTTCAAAGAATTGCCCAGCGGACTCCGCACGAGGGTAATCCGCAAGGTTTTGGAGGTGGCTGAATTCGTCACGCTGTTTCCACTTTCTTCGCGTTCCGGCGCGTCCAGAACGGCGAAACCGACGCCTTATCTTTTCCGCGGTTGATCGCTTCTTGTTCCGGGTTCTTCAACCGGCTCAAAGCCAGCAAAGTCGCATTCACCATGTTGAGCACATTCGAACTGCCCAACGACTTAGTCAGGATATCGCGCACGCCCACCGCTTCCAGGACAGCGCGCACCCCACCGCCAGCAATAACGCCCGTGCCGGGCGCGGCCGGCTTGAGCATGACCTTCGCCCCGCCGTATTCCGCCACGACTTCATGGGGAATCGTCCGGCCCGACAGATACACCGACTTCAGGCGCTTGCGCGCCCGGTCGGTGGCTTTGCGGATGGCATCCGGCACCGCGCGGCTCTTGCCCACGCCCAGCCCCACGCGGCCTTTGTTATCGCCAACCACAATCGTGGTGCGGAAAGCAAAGCGCCGCCCGCCTTTGATCACTTTCGCTACGCGGGCGATATCCACTACGCGCTCGTCCAGCTCTTCGCCTTTATCTTCATCGCGCTCTCTACGATTGTCCCGTCGTCGTTGTTCAGCCATCGGTTAGAACTCCAATCCGCCTTCACGCGCACCATCGGCCAAGGCCTTAATGCGCCCGTGATATTGATAACCACCGCGGTCAAAAACCACACTCGTCACGCCTTTGGCCTTCGCGCGCTCAGCGACCGCCAGGCCTACGAGCTTGGCCTGCTCACTCTTTTTCTTGCCATCCAGCGTCTGCTTCAAAGCCGCATCCACGGTCGAAGCCGAGCACAAGGTTGTGCCGCTGACATCATCAATCACCTGGGCATAAATATTAGTCAGGCTCCGATAGACGTTCAGGCGCGGGCGCGCAGGCGTCCCGTTGACTTTGGCCCGCACCCGACGGTGACGGCGCACGCGTTGCTCTTCGCTTTTCTTGATAGACATACGTTACACTCCTAAAAGAAGATGAAAACGGGCGCCAGACAACTGTCCAGCCTGCCCGAACTCATTCCTCAACCGTTTAGCCGACCTTGCCAGCCTTGCCGGCTTTGCGGCGGACCTTTTCACCGGTATAGCGCAACCCTTTGCCCTTATACGGCTCTGGGGGGCGCCAAGCGCGCACATCGGCAGTCACCTGCCCCACCAATTCCCGGTCAATGCCGGAAATCGTGATGGTTTTGGTCTTTTCATCCACGCCAAAGCTAATCCCGGCGGGCGGGTCCAGTTCAATGGGGTGCGAAAATCCAAGCGCCATAACCAACTGCTTGCCCTTCAGTTCCGCGCGATAGCCCACCCCTTCAATTTGCAGGGTTTTGGAAAAACCATCGCTCACGCCTTTGACCATGTTATTCAGCAACGCGCGGGTGGTACCATGCAGGGCGCGCACCGACCGTTCATCCGACGGGCGCGATACCAAGACCTGCCCGTCCTTCAATTCAAGCTTAATCAGATCCGCAAAGGTGCGGCTTAACTCGCCCTTCGGGCCTTTCACTTTGACGGTCTGCCCGCTAATGTCGACTTGCACATCCTTGGGCAGGGTCACCGGAAGTTTACCAATACGAGACATGACTGCTCCTTACCATACCTTGCATAAAATTTCGCCACCCACCCCCATCTGGCGGGCGCGTGAACCAGTCATGACGCCCTTGGGAGTGGATAGGATGGCAATCCCCATCCCGGACAAGACCCAGGGAATATCCTTGGTCCGCGCGTAAACGCGACGGCCGGGCGTGGACACGCGCTCGAGGCCCGAAATCACGGGGCGCTTCTCGCGGCGCACCCCCACATATTTCAGGCTGACGCGCAGGGTCGTTTGCACTGCGCCCTCGGCCAGCGCTACGGCAAAGTCTTCAATAAAGCCCTCATCCTTCAGGATCTGGGCAATCGACTCTTTGAGCTTCGAACTTGGCAAAGAAACGCTGGCGTGCCCCGCCATCAACGCGTTGCGGATGTGCGTGAGCATATCGGCAATTGGGTCGCTATGCATACCTGACTCCTTCTTCCTTTACCAAGAACTCTTCACCACGCCGGGGATTTGCCCAGCGAGTGATAGTTCGCGAAAACAAATGCGGCACAATTGAAAGCGCCGGATATAGCCGCGCGGGCGGCCACACAATTTACAGCGATTGCGAACCCGCACGGCGTATTTACGATGGAGTTCGCGATTAATCATTGATTTCTTGGCCATGCCTTACGCGCCTTTCTTGATGAACGGCATCCCCAGCAGTTGCAGGAGACGACGGCCCTGCTCATCACTCTGGGCCGAGGTGACCACGGTAATTTCCATACCGCGGATTTTATCAATTTTGTCGTACTCAATCTCGGGGAAGACCAGTTGCTCGCGCAAGCCGAGCGTGTAGTTGCCGCGCCCGTCAAACGAGTCCCCGGTCACCCCGCGAAAGTCGCGGACGCGCGGGAGCGCCACATTCATCAACCGGTCGAGAAACGACCACATCTTCGGGCCGCGCAAAGTCACCTTGACGCCAATGGCTTTGCCCTCGCGCAACTTGAAATTGGCAATGCTTTTGCGCGCCTTGGTAATGACGGGCTTCTGGCCGGTGATGGTGGTCATGTCCGTCACGGCGCCATCCAGAGCCTTGTTATCGGTCTGGGTTTCCGAACCCACGCCAATATTCACCACGATTTTCTGGATGCGTGGCGTTTGCATGACGTTCTTCAACTCAAACTCGTGCATGAGCTGGGGCGCCGTTTCTGTTTTATAACGTTCTTGAAGCTTATTCATTCTGTCAGACTCCCGTTAAGCCGCGCTAGCCGTCAATGAGGGCTTCGCAACTGCGGCACATCCGCACGCCTTTGCCAGCCTCGTTCCGCTGGTGGCCAATGCGCGCAACCTCGCCGCACTTGGGGCACACCAGCATCACATTCGAAGCGTTGAGCGGCCCTTCGAATTGCAAAATCTCGGGGGCCACCTGGCCGCCTCGGACTTGTTGGGCCTGTTGGGCCTTCTGGTGCTTGCGACGGATATTCAGTCCTTGCACCACGACCCGATTTTCCTGGGGTATCACGCGCAAAACCTCGCCACGTTTGCCCTTGTCCTTCCCGGCGATGATTTGCACGGTGTCGCCTTTTTTGATGTTCACATTCACCTCGCTCTGGCCGATAACATATGACGGATCACACAATCGCTCTCGCCATCGGCCACGACTTATTCGCTCTCAGCTACAACACTTCCGGCGCGAGCGACACAATCTTCATAAACCCCTTTTCACGCAACTCGCGCGCCACCGGCCCGAAGATGCGCGTCCCTTTGGGGTTCTCGCCATCCTCGTCCAAAATGACTGCCGCATTGTCGTCAAAGCGAATGTACGAGCCGTCGTCCCGGCGATATTCCTTGGCGCACCGGACGATGACCGCTTTGACCACCATGCTCTTCTTAACCGACCCCTGGGGGGCGGCCTCTTTCACCGTGGCCACCACCACATCACCGACGTGCCCATATTTGCGCCTGGAACCACCCATGACATGAATCACAAGGAGTTCCCGCGCGCCCGTGTTATCGGCGACCGCGAGCCGGGATTCGGTTTGAATCATGCCGCACCACCTTCTGGCTTAACGGTGATCGGATCCGAAGCGAGTTGGGAAACTTGCACACCCTTCTGCAAAATCTCCTCCACCACCCAGCGCTTGTCCTTGCTGATCGGGCGACTTTCCACAATCCGGACCGTATCGCCCATCTGACAGCCTTTTTCGTCATGCGCTTTGAAGCGGGACGATTGGTGCACGACTTTGCCATACAGGGGATGGCGATAACTATTTTCGACTTCGACCACGACGGTCTTCATCATTTTATTACTGGTAACTTTGCCGATGAGGCGACGGCGAGCCATATTACTTCTCCTCCGCCGCCAATTCGGCGGCCAGTTGGCGCTCGCGCAACACCGTGGATAAACGCGCAATCAAGTGGCGCGTAACGGGCAAGCGCGAATAATCAGTCATTTGCCCGGCCCGGAACTGAAAGCGTAGCTTAAACAAGGTCTCGCGCGCATCATCCAGTTTCCGCTCAATTTCAGGCGTCGCAAGCGCGCGGATTTCTTTCATGGTCATCTTATTGCGCTCCTTCCGCGGCGAGTTCGTGCGACATCACCATCTTGGTTTTAATGGGCAGTTTATACGACGCCAGCCGGATGGCTTCCCGCGCCACATCCTCGGGCAGGCCCGACACTTCCAAAATAATCCGGCCGGGCTTAACCACCGCCACCCAATGATCCACCGCGCCTTTGCCTTTGCCCATGCGGGTCTCAGCGGCCTTGCGGGTGACAGGTTTATCGGGAAAGATGCGAATCCACACTTTCCCACGGCGCTTCATGTAGCGCACGAGCGCGCGGCGGGCCGCCTCGATTTGGCGCTGGGTCAACCAGCACGGCTCCAAAGCCTGCAAGCCATATTCGCCAAAGGAGACTTCCACCCCGCGGGTCTCGTGGCCCGTCATACGCCCGCGCATTTGCTTGCGCCATTTAACGCGTTTTGGCATCAACATAGTTCAAAACCTCACTGAGGGTTGATAACGTCCGATCTGTTATCCGCCTCTGTTATTCGCTAACGTAAACGTCCTCGGTCACTTCCGGCACTTCTTCCACTTCAGCCGCTTTTTCGCCCTTGTAAATCCAGACTTTCACCCCGATCCGGCCAAAGGTGGTTAAAGCCTCCGAGCGGGCAAAATCAATGTCGGCGCGCAAAGTCTGCAGGGGCACGCGCCCCTCCCGGGCCAGCTCCCGTCGTTTCATCTCCGAGCCCCCCAACCGGCCAGCGCAGACAATCTTCACCCCTTGCGCGCCCGAGCGCATGGCTTGACCAATGGCGCGCTTCATCGCACGCGCATGACTGATCCGGCGCTCCAACTGGTCGGCAATATTATCCGCCACCAGTTTCGCTTCCAAGTCGGGCGCAGTGATTTCTTCGACCTCAACCTTGACTTTGGAACTCGTCAGTTCCTGCAATTTCTCGCGCAGAACTTTGACCTGGGCCCCTTTGCGCCCGATGAGGATGCCCGGCTTGGCCGTATGAATCGTGATGGTCAGGCTCGCCGGAGAGCGCTCGATGTTAATTTTGGAGATCGCCGCTTTAGGCGCTTCCTTCAAAATCAACTTCCGGATGACAAAATCTTGTTGCAGTTGCGCGGCATACTTGCCTTTCGCCGCATACCAGCGGGAATCCCACTCTTTGATGATGCCCAGACGAAAACCAATCGGATGAACTTTGCGACCCATTAAGCGGCAGCTCCTTCCCGTTCCTTCAAAACAATTGTAATGTGCGAACTGCGGCGTAAGATCGGTTTGAACCGACCACGCGCGCCGAAACGCCGCCACTTGCGGGTGGGGGCTTCATCCGCAAACGCTTGAATTACCATCAGGTCATCCCCATTGAGACCGAGGTTTTCCTCAGCGTTGGCAATCGCGGAGCGCAAAACTTTGGCGATGGGCCGCGCGGCGGCATTGGGCATAAACTTGAGCGTGTTGAGCGCCGTATAAGCCGATTGCCCACGCACCAAGTCCACAATCCGGCGGACCTTCTGAGCTGACATCCCGACAAACCGACCATGCGCTTTAACTTCGTTCATGCCGCACCGCCTTCGGTCGCCGTCGCCACCGGCGCGGTCAACTTCTCTTTGGTGATGTGCCCCTTGAAGGTGCGCGTGGGGGCAAACTCACCCAGTTTGTGCCCGACCATGTTCTCGGTGATATAAATCGGAACATGGCGGCGGCCATCATGCACCGCGATGGTATGGCCCACCATCTGCGGAAAGATGGTGCTGGCGCGACTCCAAGTGCGGACGACTTTTTTGTCGCCCTTCTGGTTCATGGTTTCAATGCGTTTGAGCAACTTCGGCTCAACGAACGGGCCTTTTTTAAGTGAACGTGACATGACTTTCCTCGCTTATGGCTGATGGCTAGTGACAGAGGCCCATATAACAACAACCGCTGCCGTGGCTATCGGCTAACTCAGCGCTTCTTGCCTCGGCGCTTGACAATATATTGGTCGGTCTTCTTGTTGTTGCGCGTCTTATAGCCACGCGTGGGCTTGCCCCACGGGCTACGCGGCCCTGGCTTGCCAATCGGTTGGCGTCCTTCGCCGCCGCCATGGGGGTGGTCGCGGGGGGACATGGCGGTGCCACGCACGGTAGGACGAATGCCCATATGGCGCTTGCGACCAGCTTTACCGAGCTTCACATTCGAATGATCGGTGTTGCCGACCATCCCAATAGTCGCCATGCAAACCTGGCGAATAAGCCGCACTTCGCCGGAGGGCATGCGGATCTGGGCGAACTCGCCTTCCTTGCCCAGCAGTTGAGCGGAAGCGCCCGCCGAGCGGACGACCTGCGCGCCTTTGCCGGGTTGCAACTCAATATTGTGAATAAGCGTGCCCAACGGGATGTTCGCCAACGGCATGGCGTTGCCCGGCCGGATCTCCACATTCTTGCCCGAGAGCACGGTATCGCCCACTTTCAAATCGAGCGGAGCGATGATATAGCGCTTCTCACCGTCAGCGTAATGCAGGAGGGCAATCCGCGCCGAGCGGTTCGGGTCATATTCAATCGCCGCGACTTTCGCGGGGATGTCGAATTTATCCCGCTTGAAGTCAATCAGCCGGATGAACTTGCGCCCGCCGCCGCCGTGATGGCGAACGCTGATCGTCCCATTGAAGTCGCGCCCGCCGGTCTTGCGAACATGGCGAAGCAGACTGCGTTCGGGCTTGCTCTTGGTGATTTCCTCAAACGAGTGGCCGGTCATGCCGCGCCGGCCAGGTGAGGTGGGTTTGTAAATTTTGACGGCCATTACTTAACACCCTCAAAAATATCAATCGTCTGATCGGCGCGGATCGTTACAATCGCCTTCTTATATTCCGCTTGACGAGTGACCACATGCCGACCCTTACCCCGGCGGCCTTTCTTGGCCGGGACGACAATGACGTTAATTTTCCGAACTTCTACATCAAACAACGTTTCGACCGCTTCCTTGATTTGCGTTTTGGTTGCGGCGCGCGCCACCTCAAACACATACTGATGCAGTTTAGCGTTTTGATGCCGTGATTTTTCAGTTTCCACCGGGCGGCGGAGAACATCATACATCGTGATCATGGTCAATTGCCTCCTTAGCCCAGGTAACCCTGCAACACATCCAGGACGCTGACGGGCAAAACCACCTTGTCGTAGCCCAGCAGGTCGCGGATGTTCAGGTAATTGGCGCGCAGGTATTTGGCGTGCTCGATGTTGCGGATGGATTTTTCCATCACTTCATCCCGCGCCGGCAACAAAATCAGGACGCTATCGGCGCCCGCCAGCGCCACCAGTGATTTGAGCATTTCGCTGGTCTTAGGCGTCTCCAGCTTCAGCTCATCCACGACCACAATTTGCTGGTCAGCGGCCTTGACTGACAAGGCCGAGCGCAAGGCTGAGCGCCGCATCTGGCGTGGCATCTTTTGGGTGTAATCGCGGGGCGTGGGGGTGTGGACTTTGCCGCCGCCCTTGAATTGGGGCGCCCGGGTCGAACCCTGACGGGCCCGGCCGGTGCCTTTTTGCTTCCAGGGTTTCTTAGTGCCACCGGCCACCTCGCCGCGGGTCTTGGTGTCATGCGTACCCTGACGGGCATTGGCCAATTGCCGCTGCAACGCCTGGTGCATCAAATCTTCATTCACCGGAGCTTCGAAGATCGTCGCGGGCAGTTCCATCCGCTTGACCGTCTCGCCCTTCATATTTTTAACGTCGATTTCCATACTGATTACTCGCTAAATTACCAAGGCAGGCTCAAAGCCAATACGTTAGTAATTATTTCCGCGCCTCCCGGATAATAACCAGCGCGCCTTTAGCTCCGGGCACGCTACCATGGACGGCGAGAATATTCCGTTCAGCATCAACCAAAGCGACTTTAATATTCTGCGAGGTCACGCGATCACTGCCCATGTGCCCGGCCATACGCTTACCTTTGTAAATCCGGCCGGGGGTTGTGGTCTGGCCAGTGCTCCCTGGGGCCCGGGTGCGGTCTGAAGCGCCGTGAGTCTTGGGTTGGCGGTTGAAATGATAACGTTTGATCGCGCCTTGAAAACCCTTGCCTTTGCTGACGCCGATAATATCCACGGCTTCCCCCACGGTAAAGACATCAACCGTGACTTTGTCGCCTTCTTTCAGTTCAGCCGCTTCAAGGCGGAATTCGCGCAGATGTCGGAGGGGCGGGAGATTGTTGCGTTTGAGATGCCCCTTTTCGCCGCCAGCAATCCGTTTTGGATTAACTTCCTCAAACCCCAATTGAATGGCCGTATAACCATCTTTCTCGGCCGTCTTCACTTGCGTGACAAAGCAAGGCCCAGCCTCAATCACGGTCACCGGCGTTACTTTGCCGTCTGACGCGATGAGCTGGGTCATGCCCATTTTCTTACCAATCAGCCCTTTCATAAGGTATCTCCTTAGACACAAATTGGGACTGTCTGTCTGGCTGAGACAGCATCATCCCTCAAGCCGAGGTCGTTAGCTCGTGGACGCGACACACATAAGTTTTAGGGTCGCGTTCCGTTCGAGCTCGTCACCTGGCTAAATGTCGCCTATTTTGATCGGCCAAGAGCCACAAAATAGGCGACATATCAATTAAAGTTTGATTTCAATATCCACGCCCGCGGGCAAATTCAAGCGGGTCAACAAGTCAATCGTCTTGCTATCGGGGTCCAAAACGTCAATCAGACGCTTATGAGTCCGAATTTCAAAATGCTCTTGCGAGTCCTTGTCAATATAAGCGGCACGCTGAACAGTAAACCGCTCAATTCGGGTGGGAAGCGGCACCGGCCCGACAATTTTTGCCCCAGCCCGTTCAGCGGTCTCAACAATGCGCTTCGCCGACTGGTCCAGCACACGGTGGTCGTAAGCTTTAAGGCGGATACGAATCTTTTGTTTAGCCATGGCCTTAGTCAATCACTTTCGTAATCACGCCCGCGCCGACGGTCAAGCCGCCTTCGCGA
>CAYUFY010000008.1:0-34730 GCA_964443795.1 uncultured Anaerolineales bacterium
CGCATCGTTTGCCAGATCGAGGAGCATAGCTTGATCGCGCAATTTGTTGTCCGCCTGCTTGCGTTCGGTGATGTCCTCCACAATAGCGACATGGGTCCAGTTATCGCTGGGCTGTTCCTTGAACCATAACGGCGAGACGGTGAGGTTGACCCACACCACTGCGCCATCCTTGCGATAATACCGCTTCTCCAGGGTGTAGGTGGCAATCTCGCCGCGTAACAGCCGCGCCATATTGTCCAGATCGGCCGGCAGGTCATCCGGGTGGGTGATGTCGGCAAAGGTTATAGCCAACGCTTCAGCCACCGCGTAGCCGATGATGTCACAATACTTTTGATTGACGCGCAGGAAACGATGGGTGTGTGAGTTGATGACAGCCACCCCCACTGCCGCTTGCTCGAAGATGGCGCGGAAATGGTATTCGCTTTCGGCCAGCCGGGCTTCGGCCTGTTTGCGCGCGGTGATGTCCAGTATGGCCACCGCACACCCGCTGATTTGGTGGTGTTCATCAAAGATGGGCACCGCGCTGTTTAGCACAAAGGCATGGGCGCCATCGTAGCGTTCGATCTCCAACGCTTGCTCCAGCACGGCCTGCCCCTCGCGCACCGCGCGGGCCGAGGCCCATTCGTCCGGCGTTAGGGGTTGGCCGGTCTCGATCCACCAGGCCTGGTAATTGGCATAATCGGATATTCCGGCCACGGGCGGGCGCGGGCCTCCCCAGACTTGCTCAAAGGCGTGGTTGGCTTGGCCCTGGCCGCCCTGGGCATCCAGGATGGCCACGCCCACCGGCAGGGCTTCCATGACCGCCAGCAAGCGGTTGCGCTCTTGCACCGTCTCGGCATGTGCCGCCTGCACGGCCAGTTCGGTCTGTTTGCGCTCGGTGATGTCGCGGTTCACACTAACATAGCCGGTGACCCGGCCCTGCGGGTCGCGCACGGCGGTCGTATGCGTTTCGATGAAAATCCTCCCGCCAGCCCGGTTTAAGTTGCTAACTTCGGCAAACACCTCCCCACTTTCGGTGAGCTGGCGGAGGCCTTCGGTCGTGCTCATTGACAGAAACTCACTTTGTAGCAATTCCCGACCAGAGCGACCAATGACTTCAGCGGCCTGCCAGCCATAGATTCGTTCGGCGGCGTGATTCCAGGAAGTGATGACGAACTTCTCATCCGAGGTGAGAATCGCGTCGCTGACATTGGCCAGCACGTGAAGTTGATAGGCGATTTTCGCTTCGGCCTGCTTGCGCTCGGTGATGTCGGCGATGGTGGTGTGGAAAGCCGGGGCGTCTTCATAAATAACCGTGGTACTCTGCACTTCCGCTTCGAGCGCGGTGCCATCCAGCCTAAGTAGTTTTTCCTCAATCAGCGGGGCCACGGTGCCCGGGGCGGCGATCGTCTGCGCTCGCGCCAGCGCGATTGCCCGCGAGTCCGGGTGCACCCGGTCGAGAATGGGGGTGCCGACCAACGCCTGGGCCGACTGCGCCCCAAACAACCGGACGGCGGCCGGATTGGCATAGAGCACCGTCCCCTGGCGGTGGATGAGCACCGCCAGCGGCGACCACTCGACCAGCGCGCGGTAGCGCGCCTCGCTCTCGCGCAGTTTTTCTTCGGCCAGTTTGCGCTCGGTGATGTCCTGCAAAATGCCAATCACGCCCAGGCGCGTGTCGTGCTCGTCCCGAACCTGCACCGCCGAATCGGCGATCCAGCGCGTCTGGCCGTCGCGGGTGCGCACCCGATAGTCGCACGCCCAATGCGCGATCTGGCCAGCCCGGCTCAATTCGGCGGCCTCGGCCTGGGTGAGGTGCGCCAGCGTGCCGCGCATGAGACTCTCTTGTTCCAACGCATCAAAAATGGTCGGGGTGATTTCGGCGACGGCGTACCCGGTGAGTTGCTGGATGCCCGCGCCCATGAAGGTGTAGGTCTCGGTGGCCTGCCGATAATCACGGTAGTACGGCACGGCTCCGGCGGCCTCGATGGCCTGGCGGTAGCGCGTCTCGCTCTCGCGCAATTTTTGTTCGGCCAATTTGCGCTCGGTGATGTCCTGCAAAATGCCGATGGAGCCGACCGAGCCGCCCTGCGCGTCGCGGGTTTCGATGGCGGCATCGAGTAACCAGCGCGCTTGCCCGGCCCGCGTGCGGATGAGGTATTCGCAATTCCACACGGGCAGTTCGCCCGCGCGCGCGCGCGCAACCGCTTCGGTCAAGTCATAGCCCGCCAGTTGGCCGGCCGGGTGCGCCTCCAGCACCAGACTTTCCCAAGCGAGATTGGTGAGTTCCGCAGGGGCATAGCCCGTGAGGGCGCGGATGCCCGCGCCGATGAAGTTGAAGTGAATGTGGTCGGGGTTCGCGTCCGCATACGTTTGGGAATAGGGCACCGCCCCCAGGGCCTCGATGGCCTGCCGATAGATCGCTTCGGATTCGCGCAGTTTTTCCTCGGCGTGTTTGCGTTCGCTAATATCGCGCATGGCCACGATGCGCACCGAGCGGTCACGGTATGTGGCTGAGCGGCCCTGGGTCTCGGCGGGGAAGCTGGAGCCGTCGGGCCGGAGCACCGTAATGTCAATCGGCTCGGTTGAGTTGGTGACCGTTTGTTCGCGGAGGGCCGCGCGCGATTCGGGCGTGAGCGGCAAAACTTCAAAGCCGTTTTGGCCGATCAGTGCTTGGGGGTGGGCCAGGCCAAATAAATGGGCCAGGGGCTGGTTGGCTTCCAGGATGACGCCTTGCTCGTGAATGAGCAGGCCCTCGAACGAGGCTTGCGACAGACTGCGGAACCGTTCCTCGCTCTCGCGCAGGCCAGCTTCGGCCTCGCGCTGGGCGGTGACATCGCGGATGATGCCCTCCAGCGCGAGCAGGTTCCCCGCCTCGTCGTAGATGGGGACGTTGTGTTGCTCGACCCAGATGACGGTACCATCGGCGCGCACCCACCGCACCACCAGCGGGGCGCGCAAGCCGCGCTGGGTGGCGAGCAGGCGTTGCACCAGCGGCCAGTCATCGGGGTGGGTGTATTTCTCGGCCAGGTCCGGGTCGGCATAGTGTTCGGCCGGGGTGTAGCCGGTGAAGGCCTCAATCACCGGGCTGATGTAGTCATAGCCGCGCGGCTCGGCCAACCGCCGGCGGTAAATGACATCGGGCGCGTTGTCGGCCAGCCGCCTAAACCGGTCTTCGCTGACGCGCAGGCGCTCTTCGGCCAGTTTGCGGTCGGTGATATCCACGGAGATGCCGCCGATGGCGGTCATCTGCCCGGTCTCGTCGCGGATGGGGAATTCGGTGAGCAGGTAGGTATGCGTGACCCCGTTAATCGGAATGTGTTCTTCAAAAGTCTGCGGGGCGTGGCTCTGGAGCGTTTGTTGGTCGGAGGCCGTGAACTCGGCGGCGAGGGTGGGCGGCAAGACCTCGGTCGCGGTGCGGCATAACACCTGCTCGCGGCTGAGATGCATAACCGCTTCCCAGGCGCGGTTGACCAGTTGATAATGCCCGTCCAGGTCTTTCATAAATACAATCTCGGGCGTGTTGTCAAAATAGGCGCGCAGGGTGGCTTCGCTACTGCGCAAGGCGGTGTAGAGCCGCGCGTTTTCGATGGCCAGGGTGGCGGCGCGCGCCAGGGGTTGCAACCACCCCACTTGTTCGGGGCGATAGCGCCCCGGTTGGTCCGAGTCCACCCGGAGCAGGCCAATCACTTGTTCGCGCCAGACCAGGGGCAGAACGAAGTGCGAGCGGATCCAGGCGGTGGGGGGCAGGGTGACCCAGCGGGGGTCGGCCTGGGTGTCGGCCACGATGACGGGTTGGCGGGTGCGGATGGCCTCAGCCTCCACTCTGAACTCGTCCGGGTCTTGCACCAGGTCGCGCAAAATCTCATCCCCGCCATGCTCGGCATAGCCGCGCCAACCCCCAATGCGTGAGCGCCCATCCGGGCCGTGGAGCATGATGTTGGCCGCGCTGTCGGGGAACAGCCGCACGACCTGCGCCAGAATTTCGGCGAACACGGCTTTCGGCTCGGTGTGGGTCACCAGGGCCAGGGTGGCCTCGGTGGTGGTCTCGGCCAGCAGGCGCTGTTCGCGTTCGGCCTGGGTCGCGCGGTGCGCCTCGGCATACAGCCGGGCGTTTTCCAGCGCCACCGTGGCCGCGCGGGCCATTGGTTGCAAGCCGAGGCTGGCCGGGGCCGAGAAGGTCAGGGCCTGGTCATGGTCAACCTGCAACAGCCCGATCACCTGGTCATGCCAGAGCAAGGGGAAGGTGATGTGCGAACGAATCCAACGGATGGGGGGGGTGCTGACCCAGTCGGGATAGGTCTGGGTGTCAGGGATCACGACTGGTTGGCGGGTCTGGAGAACTTGCTGGGCTGATGGAAAATCATCCCAGTCATAAACCAGATTTTTTAGAAACTCGTCCAGGTCATGCGTGGTGTAGCCATGCTGGGCGGTAACCCGGAAGCGCTGGTCGGCCCCGAGCAAGTCAATGTGCGCCGCGCTCCCAGTGAAAAGCCGGTCAACCTGCCGCAAAATCTCATTGAGCACGTCCCCCGTTTCCATATGGGCGACGAGGGCCAGAGTGACCTCGGCGCTAGTTTCGGCCAGCAGGCGCTGTTCGCGTTCGGCCTGGGCCGCGCGGTGCGCCTCGGCATACAGCCGGGCGTTTTCCAGCGCCAGGCTGATGATGTAGGCCAGCGACTCCCCCAGGGCGACATCTTGGGCCGAGAACTGGCCGACCGCCTCGGCTTCCAGATTCAGCACCCCCAGGGTGTGCGCGCCGCGTTTGATCGGCACCGCCAACTCACTGTGGATGACGCCCGGGGCGGGATGCCCATCGAAATAATCCGGGTCCTGCCGCACATCGGGCACCCACTGGGTTTGGCCGGTGCGATAAGTTCGCCCGACCACCCCTTGCTCAATCGGGTAGGCGAGGCCAAACTCAAGCGCCTGCGGGTCACTGCTGGCGCGCGCTTGCCAGGTTTGCCCGTCGGGGTTAAGCAGGGATAAGGTGGTACTGGCCCACGGCTGATGCGCGACGATGGTTTCGAGGGCGCGGCGCGCGATGGCCTCGAGTTCCAGTTCGCCGCTCACCGCCTGCAAGACCTCAAACAACAGACGTTGGCGGGCCTCGGCTTGTTTGCGGTCGGTGATGTCGAACATGAGGCCTTGCAGACTCGGCGTGGACGCGCTCGTCACCCAGCGCGTTTCGTCGCGCACCCACACCACCGGCCCGCCCCGGGCGAACAGGCGGTATTCCAGGGTAAAGGGGGTCCCGGCGACGAGATGGTCTGCCCACGCGGCTTCCACCGCGGCGCGGTCGGCGGGGTGCAATTGTTGCCGCCAGACCTCCGGGTCGCCGGCCACCCATTCGGCGGGGGTGAACCCCAGCAGGTGTTCGATTTGCGGCCCCATGTACGTCATCTGCCACTGGCCGCCGACCTGCACATAGGTGTAAGCGATGACCGAGACTTCCTCGACCATGCGCCGATATTTTTCCTCGGCGGCGCGCAAGTCGGCCACGGCTTGTTCGCGCGCCGCCCGCGCCCCGGTCTCGCTGAGGGCGATGGACAGATACCGCGCCAGTTCGGTGAGGGTGGTTAGTTCGTGCGCCGTCCAGTCGTGGGGCTCGGCGCTGTCGAACAGCAACAACCCGCTGAGTTGCGGGCCGGTAAAGACCGGGGCCACCAACAACGCCTGGGCGCCGTTTTCGGCCAACACGGCCCGCGCGGTGTGCAAGGCCGCCTCTTCCTGCACGTTCTCGATGATGATGACTTCGTTCTGTTGCAGGGCGGGCAGGTATTCCAGGAGGGGCGTGATATCCACCTTCAGCCCCACAATGGGGGGCAGGTAGGCCGGCTCGGTGGCTTGCATCACGCGCATCTGCCACGTGGCGAGGTCAATGACCGCGTAGGTGGAGCGGTAAGTCGGGAAGTAATCGCCCAGGCGCTGGATGACCATCGCCAGGATGCGGTCGCTGGTGAGGCCGCTGGAGATGCCCATGGCGATGTTGTTAATCAGTTTCAGCCGCGACTGGCTTTCGATGAGCGCGTGCTCGGCCTGCTGGCGCTCGGTGAAGTCGTGTAACACCCACACCTCGCCCAGGTCGTCGGCATACCCGGCAAACTCCACTATCCGCTCGTCGCCATCTTTGCGGCGCAGGGTGAGGGTGCGGGTCGCCGGGAACCCGGCGGCCCGGTCGGACTCGTAATATTCGCGCATGCGCCGGGCCTCCGCGCCAAAGAGGCGGTGGAACCACTGGTGCAGGGTGACCAACTCGACGCGGGTATACCCGGTGATGGTCTCGGCGATGTGGTTGCAGGTGAGTTGGTCGCCGGAGACAAAGGCCGCCCCCACCGGCAGATGTTCCACCAGGTGTTGCAGGCGGGCCTCGCTGGCGCGCAATTTTTCCTCGGCGTGCTTGCGTTCGGTGATGTCGTGCTGGATTTGGACGTAGTGGGTGATGACGCCATCGGTGTACACGGGCGTGATGGAAGAATCCACCACATACAGGGCGCCATCTTTGCCCCGGTTGGTCACCTCGGCGTGCCACACCTCGCCCGACTGGATGGTCCGCCACAATTGCTGATAAAACGCCGGGGCGTGCTGGCCCGACTTGAACAGGCGCGGGGTCTGCCCAAGGGCTTCGGCGGCGGTGTACCCGGTGAGCGCGGTGAAGGCCGGGTTCACCCATTCGATGACGCCCCGGGCATCGGTGATGACCACGCCACTGGAGGCGGTCTCGAGGGCGGTGGCTTGCAGGCGGATGCGCTGTTCGGCCTGTTTGCGTTCGGTGATGTCGCGCACCGAGACCCGGCGCCCCAAATAGCGTTGCGTGGCGCTGAACACCGGCCGGCTGGCATGTTCCACCCAGCGCACCGTGCCATCCGGCGCCACCAGCCGGAATTCGATCTGCAAGAATTCAGCGGGGTGGTGTAAAGCCTGAGATTGGCGCACATGCTCGGCGTAGGCGACCTGGTCGTCGGGGTGCACCAGCCGCGCGATGAGCGCGGGGTCGGCGCTGAAGGCGGCGGGCGGGTAGCCGGTGAGGGCTTCGCTGGCCGGGGAGCTATGCACCATGGCGCCGTTCGGATCGAGCCAGTATTCCCAGGCGTAGGTGTATTCCACCATGGTGCGGAAGGTTTCCTCGCTGGCGCGCAGGGCCAGTTCGGCTTGTTTTTGCCGGGTGATGTCTATGAGGATACCCAACATGCGCGCCGGTCGCCCATCGGGTTGCACCACTTCAACCGAGTCGCCGCGCACCCAGCAAATGCTCCCGTTGGGGCGCACGAGGCGGAATTCTTTGGGACTGGGGCGCGCATCCACCGTGGCCCCGGTGGTTTGGGCCAGTTCCCCCGCTTGCTCGAAGTCCTTGGTGATGTTGTCGCGCTGGCGCTGGCGGTCGTCGGGGTGGGTAAAGTTGAGGTAATCCTCGCCGTGGCCGGTGAACTCGGCGGCGGTGATGCCATAGATGCGGAACATCTCGTCGGTCCACACCGTGCGGTCGGTGGCGGGGTCCCATTCCCACACGCCCATGCCGGCCAGGGTTTGGGCCTGGCGCAGGCGGGCCTCACTGCGGCGCAGTTCTTCGGTCATGCGGCGTTGGTCGGTGATGTCCTCGCCCAGGGTCACCGTGCCGATCACCTGCCCCTGCGGGTCGCGGATGATGAGGTTGTTCCAGCGCACCAAGCGCCGCTCCCCGGTGCGGGTGAGGATTTCATTTTCGTAGTGCGCGGGGATCTCGCCCGCTTGCAGGGAGGTGGTGAACACCGTCCGCACGGTCGGGCGCACGTCTTCCGGCAGGAAGCGCTCGAACCAGTCCTGCCCCATGATCTCGTCCCGTTGCCAGCCGGTGGTTTGCAGGAGGAAGTCGTTGCAGAAAGTGATTTGGCCACTCACGTCCAGCCCCACGTTGAGCAGATGCACTTGTTCCAGCACATCGCGGAAGCGTTGTTCGGAGGCGCGCAGGGCGGCTTCGGCGCGGTGGCGGTAGAGCGCCATTTCCAGCGCGGCAAAGAGTTCCTTGTCGCGCACGGGTTTGACCAGATAGGCATAGGGCGCAGTGAATTTGGCGGCCTCCACCAGGTGGTCATCGGCGTAGGCGGTGAGGTAGACCACCGGCACATCCATGGCTTCGGTAATTTGTGCGGCGGCGTGGATGCCGTTCATGGGGCCGGCCAGGTGGATGTCCATCAGGATGAGGTCGGGGCGCAGGACTGGCGCGCGCTCCACGGCGGCCTCGCCGGTGGCGAGCACGCCCACCACGTTGTAGCCAAAGTCGGTGAGCACCCGCTCCAGGTGCGCCACCAACACGGCTTCGTCTTCAACCACTAGGATGTTAGCTTTCGTCATAAGGGCCTCGATAACAACCAATCAAACCAAAACGCCACATTGATCAAGCAACGATTTAGAGCGCGGCTTGTTCACCTGCCGCAGATAGGGCGCGCTAGACCTGTCAGGTGGGTGCCGCCCAACGTTTGTTTCTCCGAATGCCGAGCGCACCCACCTGACAGGTCTTTTACCCGGAAACGCCATTGGCATCGGAACGCTCCGGCGGGGCGGCTTTCCGGCGGGCGGTGAAAATAATTTTCCACGCGGTGCCCGGCCCGGGGGCCAGTTCCAGGGTGCCGCCCAACTGGTGGGTGGCCCACAGGCGCACCAATTTAAGACCCAGCGAGCGGGCGGTCTGCCAGTCGAAAGCGGCGGGCAGGCCGGGGCCATCGTCGCGCACCTCCAGAGTGTACGCCTCTCCGGTCTTTTGTAAAAGCACCTGCGCCTGCCGGAAGGGCTGGCCGGGGGCACCCCCGGCATATTTATAGATGTTGGTGAGCAGTTCGTTGATGATGAGGCCGCAGGGCATGGCCTCGGCCACATCCAACGTCACATCGGCGGCCTGCACCGCCACGCTCACCCGGCGGCCTTCGCCGAAGCTCTGCGCCACATACCCCACCAATTGGCCCAGGTAGGCGTGCATGTCCACCCGCGCCAGGTTATCCGACTGGTAGAGTTGCTCGTAGACCAGCACCATCACCCGCGCCTGCCCCTGCACCTCGCGCAGGGCGGCGGTCAGTTGGGGATCGCGCACCAGGATGGCTTGTTCATCCATGAGATAGATGATGGCTTGCAGGTTGTTCTTCACCCGGTGATGGACTTCGCGCAGGAGGGTGATTTTTTCCTCCAGCGCGGCGCGCAGGTGCTCGGTGGTTTCGCGGCGCTCGGTGATGTCCACCGCGATACCCAGCACATGCACCTCACCCGAAGCGCGGACTAACGGCATTTTCGTGGTTTGGAACCAGCGCACCTCACCATCGGAGCGCGTGAACGGTTCGTCCAGAATCACGGTGAGGCCCTGGTCAATCACCCGCCCGTCGGTCTGGGCATACAGCGCCACTTCCAGCGGGCGGTCATGGACGGCGGCGTTGTTGGCCGCGATGAGATCGGCTTTGTTTTTGCCAAACAAGTCGGCCACGGTTTGGTTCACCAGGACGAAATTGCCCGCGCGGTCTTTCACAAAAATCAGGTTGGGGGAGCTATCTAAAATCAACGCGGTGAACTGATGATTCTCTGCCAATTGCAGTTCCATGCGCCGGCGCTCGGTGATGTCGCGGCCCACGCCCACCAGGCCGGTCACCACGCCCTCGGCGGTGCGCAGGGGCGACAAGGTGGTTTGATAATACAACCCGTTGCCGGCCCAGTCATAGGTGACGACTTCTCCGGCCAGCGCGCGGAGG
Organism: uncultured Anaerolineales bacterium; assembly: GCA_964443795.1. Classification (GTDB taxonomy): domain Bacteria; phylum Chloroflexota; class Anaerolineae; order Anaerolineales; family UBA6663; genus DATDRS01. Next base: position 9,690 of record CAYUFY010000008.1, read on the forward strand.
TTATGGGGCTCGTGGATGGCGGCGGCCTCCGGTCCCAAAATTTCCCGCGAGGTTTTGTTCAGAAACATGTCGGGCGTCATCCCGGCGCGTTGGACCCAACTCCCATACACGCCGGTGTGGCGTTGGTCGCGGTCGAGGGTGAACACGACATCGTTCATGGAATTGATGAGGGTGCGGAAGCGTTCTTCGCTCTGGCGCAGGTGCTCGGCCAGTTGATACCGCTCGGTGACATCGCGCACCAGCGCGATGAAGCGCGCGTCCGGGGCCTGCGGGTCGCCTTTAACCGTCATCGAGAGTTCAAACCAGATGAGTTGGCCCGCGATGGGCAAAGCGTAAATGTGGCCCGTGGCCCGGCCCGTGGCCAGGGTTTGCTGGATGGCCTGCTGGACGACTTGCACCGCCTCGGGGGGCAACAGTTCGTGCACCGGGCGGGTGAGGAACTGCCCGGGCGGCATATACAGTGCCGCGAGGTTCGGCGCGCGATAATCCCAGAGCCGGCCCGCCGCGTCCAGCTCAAACATCAAGTCGGGCAGGGCCTCCAGGGTGGCGCGCAAGTGTGACTCCCGATCTTGTAAAGCGGCCTCGGCCCGCCGCCGCATGAGCAGGTGCTGAATCTGGTTGGCAAACAACTGCAACTGCTGGACATCGGCCTCGGTGTAGTCGGTGGCTTTGTTCCCGACCCCGATGATGAACAAGACGGTCTCGCTGGACAGGATGGGCAGGCTCATGTGCCGCAAGAGGTGGGCGTGCCCCTCGGGGTAGCCGCGCCGCTCGGGCAGGTGTTGATAGTCGTTGTGGATCACCGGCTGTTTAAGCCGAATGCAATCGGCCCATACCCCGGCCTGATCCAAAGGATAGTGCGTGTCATGCACCGCGGTGCATTGTTTCAACGCGCCCGCGTTCCACGCGGTGAGCGTCAGGGTGATCTGGTCGGTGTTAATTTGATGCAGGTAGCCGATTTCGCTCTGGGTGAAGCGCACCGCTTCCTCCAGCGCGCGGGTATAGACGGCGTGCTCGGTGAGGCTGGCAGACTGGAGGGAAAGCGCGAGCAGGAAGGCGGCGCGCTCCGCGTCCTCGCGGAAGCGCGTTTCCGCGAGGACTTGCTCGGTGATGTCGCGGTAGATGGTATAGGCCACCCGCCGCTCGGCGATGGTTATTGCTTGGGCGTTGACCTGAATCTGGCGCACCTCGCCGGGTTTGGTGCGGTGGCGGGTTGTAAACTCGGCGTGGCCGGTCGCCAATAGTTGGGCGATGTGCGCGGCGGTTTCGGTCGGCGACTCTTGCACCTCATAATCGTTAATCCGCAGTTGGGCGAACTCGGCGCGGGTGTAGCCCAGTTGGCGGCAGGCCGTGTCGTTGAACTCCACCGGCAAATGCGTGTCGAGGTCGGTGACGACCGCGCCATCGGGCAGTTGCTCGAACAAGGCGCGGTAGCGGGCCTCGGCATCGCGCAGTTCCTGTTCGGCCACTTTGCGCGCGGTGATGTCTTGCACCACCCCCACCAGCGCGGTAATTTGTCCCGCCGCATCGCGCTCCTGATGCCCGGGTTGGGCCCACACCCAGCGCACCGTGCCATCGCCCCAGCGGACGCGATATTCGATGGGGGCCGGGGCCTGCCGGACCAGCACCGCCGCGTTGGCGCGTTCCACGTTTTCCCGGTCGTCGGGATGGACGGCCTGAGTGACAATGGCGTTGAGGTCGCCGATGAACGTGGCCGGGTCAAGTCCAAAGATGCGGTACATCTCGTCCGACCAGGCCACGGTGTTGGCGCGTGTGTCCCAGCGCCAGTGGCCCAAATGCGCCAACGCCTGTGAGCGTTTCAGGTCGGCTTCGCTCTCCTGCAACTTTTCCTCGGCGCGTTTGCGTTCGGCCAGCACCCCCACGAAACTCAGGGAAGTGATGGCGGCGACGCAGAGAAACAGTTGCGCGGCAAAAATACTGCTGGAGCGTGGGGCACTCGTGACGATGAACGGCCCCAGGCCCCGGATGACGCCGGCTAGGACGATGAGGGCCAGGGCGAAGAGCAGGATGACGGTCCCCGGCCGGCCGAAACGGAGCCCGCCCCAAATGAGTAATGGAAACATCCAATAGTTACGGAGAATATGTTCTAGGGGGGTATCGGGGGGTTGATTGAAGATGACCAACCCGGCGCCTATGACACAGGCTAGCAGGAACCCGGCTTCGAGCCAGTTGACCGGGCGCAACGCGTTGGCTGGGTCGGGCCGCAGACTGGCCCCGACCAAAATGAGCGGGGTGATGATGAGCATGCCCGTGCCATCGGCCAGCACCCACGTCAGCCACGCCGAGACAAAGGGCGCGCCCAAACCCAGGCTGACCACTAGCGCCCCGATCAGCCCGGTCAACACATTGCTGGCCACCACGGCCCCGCTGATGAACTTGGCGACCTGACTGAATTCGGTGAAGTCGGGCGGGCGGCCCACCCAGCGCAACACCACGGCGGCGGCCAGCACGCTCTCGGCGCAGTTGGCCGCCGCGAAACTCAGGCTCACCAGCCACGCGTTGCCGCTTTGCGCGTTGGCGAGGGTGTTCGAGATAAAAATGGCGCTGACAATGACCGGCCATTCGCGCGGGGCGACCAACAACAGCGCCGCCAGCAAAATGCCGCTGGGCGGCCAGAGCGAGGCAATCCCCTCCGGTTGGCTCACAAACAACAGGCCGAGGCGCGCGCCCAGGAAATAAACCACCGCGACGATGACGGCGCGTATCACGGCCCCCCAGCGCTGGTGGCGCCACAGGCGGCGCCCACTAGCCAATATGTTAAATTCCGTGGTCATTCAAACCTCCCGACCCGAACCGCTTCACTTCTCCCCGAGCACTTTGGTGGCAGTCAGCGGTTGCGATAACCGTGCGGTTTGTTGTGTCTCGGCCATCCAGCGTTGCACCCGATTTAATTCACCGGTGAGCTGGCTGGTCTTAAATTGCGCGGCGGCCTGTTCGAAGAACTGCAAGGCGCTCACGCGGTCCCCGCGCGCCCGCGCGATCAGCCCGCGCGTGAGCCGGGTGCGCGCCAGTTCCAGCCGCGCGTCCCCGGTCTCGAAACAGGTCAGGCTTTCGAGCAAATGCTCATCGCTGGCAGTGTGATGACCGGGCGTGGCCGCCAGCGCCTGACCCCACACCCGGTGCGCCAACCCGCGCGCATAAATACTGGCGGTGGTTTCAGTGAGGAAGATGGCCTCTTCCGCCAGTTCAATGGCCTCATCGGCGCGGCCCGCTTGCAGGGCAATCTCGGCGCGCGCGGCGGTGAACCAATCGTCATAGGTGAGATGTTTATCGTGGGCGTCACTGCCCAGCGCGTGCTCCAGGGTTTGCATGGCGCGCCACAATTCCTGCGCCGCCGAATATTGCTTCAGCCGCCCCTCGGCCCAGGCCTGAAAGCCGTAGGCCCAATAGGCATACAACTGGTTGCCGAACTGCTCGGCGGTTTGCACGGCCTGGCGGCTGGCGACCAACGCCTCCGCCGGGTTGCCGCCTTGCAGGTGCAACATGCTCTGGCTCAAATAGCCGGCGGTGAGGCCCGCCAGGTCGTTGATGGTTTTGGCGCGGGCCAGCGCCTGCTGGGTCAGGTTCACGCCCTCGGCGTAGTGGCCGGTGGCCACCAGGGTCACGCCCAGGGCGGCGGTCGCGCGGATCCATTCGTGCCAGTTGCCCACATTCTCCAATAAGCCGGCGGCCTGGGTCAGGCCTTTGCGGGCGCGGGCAAACTGGCCCTGCGCCAACAACACCTGCGCCACCGCCGCCGAGACCGGCGCGAGCATGGCGTCGTTGCCCTGCTGGCTGGTCTCGCTCAACACTTGCATAAAATATTCGAGCGCCTTATCGGGCGTACTGCCGTAGTAGTGCTCGCGCCCGATCCAGAAGTGGATGCGCGCCAGCCGCATGCGGTCGCCGCCGCCCGCCACGCCATCCGGCCCTGGCAACGATTGCGCCAACGACTCGGCCTCGATCAGGCGGGTGAGGTTGCTGGCCGGGGATTTGTTGCCCCAGGCGATGCTCACTTGCTTGAGAATGGTGTCAATGTGCAGGCGACGGTAGGCGTAGGTGTAGGGCAGGTGCGCCAGACATTCCTGCGCGTCGCTGTAATATTGATGCGCCTCGGTGAAGGCGTTGAGGCGCACGGCGGTGTCGCCGGCCTTCATGGTGTACTCGATGGCCTTTTCCCACACCTCGCCCCGGAAGAAGTGCGTGGCTAGCAAACTGAGCATCTCGTTCAGCTGTTCCGGGAAGAGCGCTTCCATGGCCAGCCCCACCTTGCGGTGCAGTTCGCGGCGTTGGGCGAACAACATCAGGTTATAGGCGGCCTCCTGGGTGAAGGCGTGTTTGAAGAGATAGAGGCGCTCGTGCGCCTCCGGCTCCATGCGCACCAGATCAAGCTGTTCGAGGGTGGCCAGATATTCGCCCAGTTTGGGGATCTCGGCTTCCATGGGATAAATTTTTTCCAGCACCCGGAAGGAGAATTCGCGCCCGATGACACTCGCCACTTTGAGCGCCAGTTGCAATTGTGGGTGGAGGCGATCCACGCGGCTGGTGACCACGCCCTGCACGGTGTCGGGGAACCCGATGAGGCGCAGATTGCGCGTGCCGGGTGTCAGGCGCGCCTCGCCCTCCACGATGGTCACCATGCCGGTGTCGCGCAAGGTGTAGGCCAATTCTTCAGTGAAGAACGGGTTGCCCTCCGCCTTGGCCCAAATCATGTCGGTCACTGCGTCGGGCACCTTGCTCACGCTCAGGCGCTGGCGCACCAGGGTCTGGGTTTCCTCCTGCGTCAGCGGGGCCAGTTCCAGGGCTTGCACCTCGGGGAGGTGCCGCAGATGGAGGTATTCGGCGGGGGGCGTGTCGGTGAAGGGGCGCAGGGCCACCATCAGCAACAGCGGGTGCACCTGTTCGGCAATGGCGCGCGTCAGCGACCAGGAGGCCGAGTCCAGCCAGTGGGCGTCCTCGACCACCATCACCTTGGGCGAGGCCATCACCGAGGTTTCCAGAATTTGAAGGAGCAACGCACGCGTGGCATCGGCGCGGGCCGCGCCGGTCATGGGGGCGGTGTGTTCGTTGTCGGGCAAATCCAGCGGGAGCACCACATTGAGCAGGGGCGCGAGGCGCACCAACTCCGGGCCGAGCACCTCCAGCATGTTCAGGATGTGCTCCTGCCGGGCGTGGTTGTCGCTCAACACTTCCAGGTCGAGCATTTGGCTGAAGACCGGGCGCCACACCTGATAGGGCGTGGCTTTTTCGATGGGGTTGCCGCGCAGGATGAACGTGGTCAGGCGCATGCTGGTGGCCTGCCGCCGCAGTTCATCCACCAGCCGCGACTTGCCAATGCCGGCTTCGCCTTCCACGACAATGCTGGTGCCCTGCCCACCACGCAGGATCGCCTGCAATTGGTCGGCCAACACCATGCGCTCGGCTTGCCGCCCGATGAGCTGATTTTTGAGTTTCAGGATTTGCGTCTGGGTGGTGGGGGCGGCGCGTTCGCCCAGCGGGCGGTAAACCTCCAAGGCCTCGGCTTTGCCTTTCACTTTCACCGTGCCGAGTTCTTCAAAGTTGAGGCGCTTTTGCGCGATCTGGAAGGTGGCGGCATCGCACAGGATGAGTGACCCACCCTCCTCCCGTTCGACGGCGGCGGTTTGCATGAAGCGCGCGGCCACATTCACCACATCGCCGATCATGGTGTATTCGCGCCGGGTGGCGTTGCCCACCGAGCCGGTGAACACGCGCCCGGTGGTCACGCCGATGGCGCAGGCCAGGCCGGCGCGCTTCAATTCGTTTTGCACGGCCAGCGCGGTTTGCGCGCCGCGCACCGGGTCGTCCTCGTGGGCCAGGGGCGGCAAACCGCAGGCCGCCACCACGGTGGCGCCCTTGTCGCTGACCCCGATTTTGTTGAAACTGCCTTCGTAATGATAGAGCGTGGTCTGCAAGACCCGCATGAGTTGCTGGATGCGCGCGAGCGGCGTATTGGCGGTGATATCAGGCAGGTTGATGAACAGCACCGTCACCCGGCGCAGTTCCGCCAGCCACTCGGGCCGCGCGGGTGAATCGCTGGATTCCTGGCCCGGCACGAGCCGCGCGATGATGGCGCCCGGCAGGTAGGCCCGCAACGCTGGCTCGGCCTCGGCGCCCAGCGGGACGATCCCCAATCGTTCGAGGGGGGGCGGGTCGTATAGCGCGATGAGCCGCGCGCCGCCCTCGCTTTCCACATCCAGCGGCGAAAGCGGCAAGCCCTCGCTCTGGTCCTGGATCAGCGCCCACGCCTCGGGCGAGAGTACCACCTGACCTGGTTCCGCCTGATGAGTGATGGCGCTCACTTGCGCCAGCGGACTGCCGTTGATGAGCAGTTTCCAGCGCCCGAACACCCCGCCCAGGTGCAGGGCCACCACTGCGCCCGCGCCCAGGCTGATGCGCAACGAGAGCGTAATATCCTCGGCGGGGGAATAGTTGTGGAGTTTGGCTTGCACGGCCAGCGCGCACTGGGCGGCGCGCTTCACCGCCCGCGGGTGAACCGTGGTTTCCGCTTCGGGCGGGGCCGGGTTGGGCGTGGCCTCGGTCTCATCCCGCCACAGCGCCAGCAACGCGTCGCCCTCAAACTCCACCACATCGCCGCCGTGAGCGGTGATGATGTCTACCAGTTGTCCAAAATAATCGTTGAGTAAATGGGAGAGCGTTTCGGCACCCACCGGGCCAGCTTGGGCCAGTTTCTCGGCCAGCGGGGTGAAGCCGGAGAGATCGGCAAACAACACTGCCGCCGGAAAATGCTCGGCCACCGGTTCCACCAACAGGGCCGGGTCCAACGCCAGGCGGCGCGTGATGGCGGTCGGGACATAGCTGGTGAGAATCTCAAGTAGCGCGGTCATGGTCATTGATCCCCCTCCGGCCTCCCCCCATCGGCGCCCAAGACATTTGCACAGATCACGATGCGGTGGGCGCCAAGGCGGGATTGAGCGGGATGGGGTTGAGTGTAAAGATTGCTTTACGCCACCGGCGCGGCGTCCAGGGCGCGCAAGGTCTGGGTCTCCTGCACCGACAGCACCTTGCCCAGATCCAGCAAGATGACCAGCCGTTCGCCAATTTTGGCGATGCCTTTGATGAAGGCTGAGTCCACCGTGGTGACGATGGGGGAGGGGGGCTCGATGGCCTCGTCGCTCACGCGCAAGACCTCGCTCACGCCGTCCACAATCATGCCCACCGTGGCGCCACCCATCTCCACCACCACAATACGTGAATCCTTGGTGGGGGCTTCGTGCCTCAGCCCAAAGCGGCGGCGCAAGTCAATCACCGGCAACACTTTGCCGCGCAGGTTGGTCACGCCTTCCACAAATTGGGGCGCGCGCGGCACTACGGTGATGGTCTGCATCTTGATGATGCTTTGCACCGCAGCGATATCCACGCCGTAATGTTCATCGGCCAGATCGAAAACAACCAGTTGGCTTTCCATGCTTTTGCTCCTTGGGTTAGGCAACCCATCCCGCAAGTTATAGACCATTTAGCCGATTGTGCAAAACCGGCAGGTTAACCCACGGTCAGTGTTTCGCCCACCCCTCAGGGGTCGCGACGACCCCGGAGGGTGGGATAACTATTGGCTTGTGTCACGCGAAGCGTGACCAGCTCGCAAACCGTATAACGATTGGCGGTAGTGGTAACTTTGTAAACGATGAATTTGAAAGACCTGTCAGGTGGGCGCCACAAAACGCTGTTTTTTTCGAATGCCAAATGCGCCCACCTGACAGGTCTAGCGCACCATCACTTACTTTGTTACCACTACCCGATTGGCTTCTAATTGTGATGGATGGTCTCCACGCGGTAGCCATTCCCCGCGCCAGATTTCACCGGGGCCACCGGGCGGGTGCTGGCCCGGGGCGCGGGCGTGGCCGGATAATTCTGGCCCGCCGAGCCGGTGGCGCTCAACTTGAATTGTGAGACGACTTGTTGCAGGGCTTGCGCCATATCGGCCAGCGATTGCGCCGCCGCCGTCACTTCTTCGACCTGGGCGCTCATCTCTTCCGCGCTGGCGCTCACTTCCTCCACCGACGCGCTGTTCTCTTCACTTACGCTGGCGATATTCTCAATCGCCACGGTCACGTCACTCGATCCCGCCGCCATTTCTTCAGTCGAAGCCGTGTTTTCTTCAATCACCGCGCTGACCGAGTCCGTGGAGGCCACCAACTCGTTCGCCAACAGCGACATCTGCTGGCTCGCCGACCGCGCCGCCTCGGCCTGGCGGTTGACCGCTTCGGCCGCTTTCAAAATATCCTGCAGGGCCTGCCCGGCTTCGTTGGCCCGCGCCGTGCCCACTTCCACTTCCTCCGCGCCGGCTTCCATGCTCCGCACCGCTTCGCTCACGGTTTGTTGGATCCCCTTGATTAGCCCGGCGATTTCTTTGGTCGAACTGGACGCGCGCTCAGCCAGCTTGCGCACTTCGTCGGCGACCACCGCAAAACCCTTGCCATGCTCGCCCGCGCGCGCCGCTTCAATCGCGGCGTTCAGCGCCAGCAAGTTCGTCTGCGCGGCGATGTCGTCAATGGTCTCGACAATCACACCAATCTGGTCAGACCGCTGACCCAACTCCTGCACCTTCTGCGCCGACGCGCCGACTTTGGCTTTGATGGCGTCCATGCCTTTGATGGTGTCGGCCACCGTGCGCGCCCCGGCCCGCGCGGTCTCGGCCGCCCCCGCTGAATCTTGCGAGACGGCTTGCGCGTTCTGCGCCACTTGCCCAATGGCCGCGCTGATCTGCGAGGTGATGGCCGAGGCCTTGCCCATGGCGGTGGCCTGTTCCTGCGCCCCGCGCGCCACGCCGTCAATGGAGCGTTTCATCTGCTCGATCGAACCCGCCGTCTTGGTCACCGCTTCGGACTGTTGTTGCGTGCCCTTGGCGATCTGCTGGATGGTCGTGGCGATCTGCCCGGTGGCCTGCCCGGCCTGGTTGGCCGAGGCCGCCAGTTGTTCCGACGCGCTCCCCAGATTACCGGCGTTGTCGGCCACCTGCCGGAGCGCATCGCGCAGACTCACAATCATCTGGCTAAACGCGTTGCCCAGCATGTCCCGGTTGGATAATGGCGTTACATTGGCTGCCAGGTCGCCCTGCGCCAGTTTGTGCGCCGCCTCGGCCATGGATTGCTGATAACTAATCATATTGCGGAAAGCATCCGCCATCAGCCCGATTTCATCCCGGCCCTGCACGGTCACCGTGTCGGTGAGATCGCCTTCGGCCAGCAGGCGCGCGGTGCGGGTTACCGCAATCACCGGCTGGGCGATGGAGTTGGAGACGAAAAAGGCCACCACCACCACCCCGACCACCGACACGCCCAGAATCGCCAGCATCATTATCATCATGCTTTGCACCGCGGCAAAGGCTTCGGCTTCGTCAATTTCGGCCAGGATGGCCCACTGGGACCCGGCGATCTCCAATGGGGCGTAGGCGGAGAGCACCGAGACCCCCCGGTAATCGGGCAACACTTCGGCATTGGTTTCGCCGGCCAGGGCCTGGGTGGCGGCCACGGTTTTGATTTCCGTCTGGAGGATGGTGCTGTCCTCGGAGAAACGCGAGTTGGAGCGCATCAGGTTATCGCTCCCCACCAGGTAACTCTCGCCCGTCTCGCCCATGCCCGAGCGTTCTTGCATGATGGCGTCAATTTGCTCAATGGGCACTTGCAACACCAGGGTGCCAATCAAATCCGGCCCGTCGTAGACGGGGGACGCCACAAAGGCCGCCGGGGCTTGCGACGGCGCGTAGTAGGCAAAGTCCTCCAGTAAGGCTTGCCCCCGACCCAGAGCCAGGGTGAGGTTAAATGCCTCGGCCAGGCTGGAATTGGCATAGGCGCCGGTTTTCAGGCTGGTGCCATAATCGTCTTCCTTGGTCAGGGTGTAAATCACCGCCCCCTCGTGGGCATCCACCAGAAAAACGTCGTAATAACCATAAGTGGCCACATAGTTCTGAAACATGGCATGGTGTTGGGCGTGCGCCACACTATAGGGACTGCCGTCCCCGGCGTTGGTCAGGCCGGGGTTCTTCAGATATAGGCTCCGATAATTGCCCATAACCTCGGCGACACTCACGCCCTGAGCTTGCGCTTCGGCATCCACGGCCCCGCCGATATCGCGCACCGCCGCGATGGTGGCGGGGTTTTCAGCCAGCACCGTCACATCGCCCAGCCGTTCGGCGAAATAGTTTTCGATTTGTCCGGCTTTAATGTCGCGCACCGCGACGAGTTTGTTGATGGCCTCGGTCTGCAAGGCATTTTGCGCCTGCAGGAAGGCGACGATCCCCACGACCAGCAGGGGAATGAGCGCCACGCCTAAAAAGAACAGGATGAGCTTGCCACGCAAGGAATAGAAAAAATTGACGCGCAGAGTGGAGGTAGTTGACGGGTTCATTGAGAGACTCCTTGCTTGGGCTGCCCTCCCAGGACAGCCGATGAGCAACGCCGTCCGCTGAGGGACGACGAAGGCAGGCTCTTCAACCCAGTTACAACCGCCGACTTCAAGCCACGGCTTGGTTGCTGATGATGGTGTTTGGACAAGCTTGAAATCGTAATGGACATGCTGATTGGCCTCTGGGTGAGTGAGCCGGATGAAGCTGGTTTGCGGAGGTGCTCCTCACGTGGAAGTGGCCTGTGTTTAATCCTTTCGCGGACAACTCCCAATGGTCCCGGTGATTTAACGAGTGCTGGGCTGTTGGTCGTGGCGTTGACCATTAGCCGAGGTGAGACTGGGTTTAAGAGATGAGGGGGCCTTCCTTTCTGGTTGGGGGGCCGCGTTTACGCGGCTGGTCAGTTTGAATTGATTCACGACTTCCTGTAATGCCTGCGCCATATCGCTCAAAATCTGGGCGGAGGCGGTGACTTCCTCGACTTGCGCGTTCATTTCTTCGGTGGCGGCGCTCACTTCTTCCACCGACGCGCTGTTTTGCTCGCTCACACTGGCGATGTTCTCGATGGCCTCGCTCACTTCATGCGAGCGCGCCGCCATCACCGTGCTCGAGGCGGTATTGGCTTCGACCACCGCGCTCACCGAGTCGGTGGCCACCACCAGGTCATTGGCCAGCGCACTCATTTGCTGGCTCGCGCCGCGGGTCGAGTCGGCCCGCCGGTTGGCGGTTTCCACGCTCTGAATGATGTTGTTGAGCGCCTGGCCGGCCTCATTGGCGCGCGCGGCCCCGGCGGTCACCTCGGTGGCGCCGTTGTCCATGGCCGCCACGGCCTCGCTGACTGTCTTTTGAATGGTCTTGACCAGCCCGCCGATTTCCTTGGTGGCCAGGCTGGCGCGCTCGGCGAGTTTGCGGACCTCATCGGCGACCACCGCGAAGCCTTTGCCATGTTCCCCGGCCCGCGCGGCTTCGATGGCGGCGTTGAGCGCCAGCAAATTGGTCTGACTGGCAATGTCGTCAATGGTCTCAACGATGACGCCGATTTGCCCGGAGCGTTGCCCCATCTCCTGCACCTTTTGCGCCGACAGGCCGACGGTGTTTTGAATCGAGCTCATGCTACGGATGGTCTGTTCCACCGTGAGCGACCCGGCCCGCGCGGCTTGCGCGGCTTCCGCCGAATTTTGCGTGACCGTTTGGGCGTTGGCCGACACCTGCTGGATGGCGGCGGCAATCTGCGTGGTGATGGCCGAGGCCCGGTTCATGGCCGACGCCTGTTCCTGCGCCCCGCGCGCCACGGTTTCGATGGTGCGCCTCATCTGCTCCACCGACGTGGCGGTCTTGGTCACCGCCTCGGTTTGCTGTTGAGTGCCTTTGGCCACCTGCTGAATGGTGGTGGTAATTTGTGAGGTGGCTTGCCCGGCTTGTTGCGCGGTGGCGGCCAGTTGGGCCGAAGCCTCGCTAACCTTGGCGGCGCTTTCGGCCACCTGGTTGACCATCTCGCGCAGGTTGTCGGTCATGCGCTGGAAGGCATGGCCCAGCGCATCCTGCCCGGAGCGGGGGGTGGCCTCCACCGTCAGGTCGCCGCGCGACAAGGCATCGGCGGTCGCGGCCACGCTCTGCAGGTAGGTCACCATCCATTCAAACGAATGCGCCATTTGCCCGATTTCATCTTTGGAGGCCGGTGGCAAATCCACCTCCAACTGACCTTGCGCCAGTAATTGCGTGGCCTTTTGTAATTGATTGACCGGTTTCACCACCAATTGGGATAGCCACCAGGCACCCGCCAACCCAATGAGACTAACCAGGACACTGCCAATGATCAGGTTGATGCGCGTCTGCGCCACCGCTGTCTGGGCATTGACGTTGGAAATATCGGCAAATTCCCGATTGGTGCGCATGAGTGAAGTCAGCGCGGCATTGAGGGCATCCAACTCTGGTCTCATGCCATCGAAATCTTCGGAGGTTCCAGCGAGGATGGCGTCGCGTTTGGGCGCGTAGGCCGCATAGGCCGTGTGGAAAGCTTGCAAGGCCTCCGCTTCGTCAGCTTGCAGGTTGCTTTTACCGGCCGCTTTCAATTGCGCGGTGAATTGCGGGCTGAGGGTCGTCAGCCAGTCGGTTTCATATTGACTAATAACAGCCATCAGGGCCTGGTCGTTGTCTTGCACCTCGTTCACCAATTGTGTTTGCTCGGCGGGGCTGGCCTCAAACAAAGTCAGTTCGTCGAGTTTGTTGGAAAGTGCGGCGAGCGCCTGGGAGGCTTCGCCGATTTTGACAATCGGGATCAGCATAAACCCGTAGATGTTGTCATACTCGGATTTCAACCGTTGGGTGCCAGTGTAAGCCACGCCAGCCACCACCACCGCGGCCACGGGAATCATCAAAGCCACCAGCGCGAACTTCCAGAAGAGTTTGAGATTGCGAAGCATGGTGATACTCCTTGGGTTTTAACCGAGCTTGCGATAAACCGACAAGCCAAAATTTTGAAAGCCGATTTGCGCGGCCTGGGAGATAAACTCGGTGCCGCCAACGAACAACACCCCGCCGGGCCGCAGGGCATCGAAAAATTTTTGATAGATTTTGAGTTTTCCCTTGTCGGTGAAATAAATGACGACATTGCGGCAGACAATCATATCCAGGTCGCCCTCAAATTCGTCGTCGAGCAAATTTTGCTCACGGAAAATAATGCGGCGCGCGAGGGCGCTGGTGAAGCGCCGGGGCGGGGGGCCGGGTTCGAAGTATTTTTCCAATTGGGGCGGGGTGAGATGTTGGAGGTCTTGCTCGTTATAGGGGCCGCGCGCGCGGGCGTGGGCCAGCGCGCCCCGGTCGAGGTCACTGGCAAAAATGGCGTGCCCGCGGAAAGGCGTCAACTCATCTAATAGGATGGCGAGCGTGTACGGCTCCTGTCCCAGGGAACAGCCCGCGCTCCACACCCGCAGGCGGGAGCGACCCTGCAACAGCGCCGGGACGACCCGTTCGCGGATGTCGCGCCAGCGCTCGGGGTCGCGGAAAAACGCCGAGACGTTAATCGTCAAATAGTTGCGGAACCGCGCCAGTTCCTCCGGCTCGGCGCGCAGGCGGTGGAAATAATCGGCCCACGAGTTCGAGCCCGAGCGCGTCAGCCAGGCATCCAGGCGGCGCTTCATCTGCTGGTCTTTGTAGTTATCCAGACTGATGTCGAGCAGGCTCTTCACCGAGCGCTTAATCTGCGTGTAAATTTCAGGTTCCATGGGGTTGGGCTTGAGCCGCGTGGCCCAGCGCTAGTCCCTCACCGCCCGCACGATGGCCTCGGCCACGCGGGGGAGCGGCACCACTTCATCGGCTACCCCGGCCTCGACCACACTGCGCGGCATGCCCCATACCACACAGGACGACTCGTCCTCGGCGATGACATGCCCGCCGGCGGCATGGATAAACTTTGCTCCGCGCGTGCCATCACTGCCCATGCCGGTGAGCACCACGCCCACGGCGTCTTTGGCATAGCGCCGGGCGATGGCCTGCATGGTCACATCCACGGCCGGGCGCACGCCATGTTGCGTGGGCTTGCGGTTTAATTCAATGGCGTCGTCGCCATCAATTTCCATGTGGTAGCCCCCCGGGGCCAGCAGGCCCTGGCCGGTAACCAGTTGGTCGCCGGGTTCGGCATGTTTAACGGAAAAATTCGAAATCTCGTTCAGGCGCTCAGCGAGCGAGGGCGTAAATCCGGCGGGCATATGTTGGACGATGAGGACGGCGGCGGGCAGGTCGGCGGGGAGGCTGGCGATGACGGTGCTGAGGGCGCGCGGCCCGCCGGTGGACGCCCCGATGACCACGACTTTGCGCGCTGGCCGGTGGAGAATGGCCAGGCCCGCGCGGATTTCGGGTTTGCGGGCGGGGAGCGGGCTCTCGGCGAGGCTCCGCGTCCCCCGCGTGAGCGGGCGAATCCGCGCGCGCGCGGCCATCCGGATCTTGCCGACGACCTCATCCATCACTGCGCCCACATTGGCGCGGGCTTCGGGCTTGGTCACAAAATCTACCGCGCCCAGGTTGAGGGCTTGCAAGGTGGCCTGCGCGCCAGCGGCGGTGAGACTGCTGAGCATCACTACCGGCAGGGGGTGGCGTAGCATGATTTCGCGCAGGGTATCCAGGCCGTTGCGCCGGGGCATCTCGATATCCAGCGTCACCACGTCGGGCTGGAGTTCGGCGATCAGCCGCAACGCTTCTTCGCCGTCGCGCGCGGTGCCGATGACCGCGATATCGGGCTTGTCGTTCAGGTATTTGCTCACGACATGCCGCACATAAGCGGAGTCGTCTACGATCAGCACGCGAATGGCTTCCGAGTCAGAGGCCGGCGCGGGCCAAACAGTCGGGAGGCTCATGTTGGGTCAGACCGTCGGGGGTTGAGGCCCGCCGGGCGCTGGATTAGGCGATCAGAACTCGATTAATGGTGTCGAGCACGCGTTCCGGCTCAAAAGGTTTGACAACAAAATCCTGCGCGCCGGATTTAACGGCTTCGACCATGACGGATTCTTGGCCGAGCGCGGTGAGCATGACCACCCGCGCCAGCGGGTCGGCGGCCTTGATTTCCTTCAGCGCCGTCAGGCCGTCCATCTCGGGCATGGTGATATCCATGAGGACGATGTCCGGGCGCGCGGCCTTGTAAGTGCTGACCGCGCTGATGCCGTTGTCGGCCTGGAGGACGGTGTAGCCGTTGTTGGTGAGCATTTTGGAAATGCGCATCCGTAAAAATTCGGCGTCATCAACGATAAGAACAGTAGCCATGAGAGTCTCCTTGGGGTTTTAGTGTAGGGGGCGTGCTTGCCATTGGTCAAGCATGGCCGGGGTGGGGATAACCCAGAAATTGGCCTGGGCTTCGCGATAGGCATTGGTAAAGGCGACTTGCAGGATCAACACTGGGCGGTCGTGCCCGCCAACCGTGGTGGCGAGTTCCGCCCAAACGGTTTCAAATGATGCGACCTTCACCGTCGGGGGCGAGGGGCGGGCTTCAATTCCGGCAAACGCGGCCACCGCGTTCAGGAAGAAACTGCCGGTGAGGTTGCCCAGCTCGCCCAGGGCCGAGCGCTCTAAATCGCCGAGGACCTGGGTTGTGCCGGGCGGTTCGTTCAAAATTAAATCTACCAGTTCAAGCGCTTTGCGATGCGGCAGGATGAGGGCGATCTCACCGGATAAACCTCCTTGAATTTGCACATAAATGCTGGCGACGCGCGGGTCGGCGTCGTCGGCGATAATCGGCAGGTCCGATAAGGGAGCCAGCCGGACTTCGGGCGCGGCGATGGAGATCGTCGCGCCGACCATGTCTGAGAAACCCTTGGAGGCGTAACGCAGGCCTTCATTACTCATTACTTTCCACAAAGAACCAAACTTTTCGTTGGAGATAGTCGGGGAAGATTTAGTAAACATTTTCAGACGGCTTAATGAGAGCGAACCAATATTCAGGTATATTATGCATGGTCGACTTCCTAACTACTTCACTGAAAGTCGGGTCAGCCTTCCAAAAACCTTCCAAAACACTAAAAATCGGTAAACCTAAGTGATTTTTACGCCACAAACCCGAGTGGACTGGTCAAGTTAGGCGGTGGAGGGCTGATTAAATAAAACATAACGAGTTCCGCCGATTTTGGCCGGAATTTCTCCGCCGGGGCAAGACCGGTTTGCAGTGTGGTACGATATTGCCTTAACTTTCCAATGGTCAATTGATGAGGATATAAACCTTATGCAACGTGAGTTGGCTTACGGCATTGTGCGTGAGTTCGTCAAAAATGAAAATTTGATCAAACATATGCTGGCGGTGGAAGCGGCCATGCGGGTCTATGCCACCCAGCTTGGCGGCGACCCCGATTATTGGGCCTTGCCCGGTTTGTTGCACGATTTTGATTGGGAGATTCACCCCACACTGACCGAGCATCCCATGAAGGGCGCGCCCATCCTGCGCGAGCGTGGCATTCCCGAGGATGTCATCCGATGTATTCAGAGCCACGCACCCGAGAGCGGCGTGCCGCGCGACCAACTGATGGACAAGGCCCTGTTTGCGGTGGATGAACTGACCGGGTTGATTACGGCCTGTGTGTTGGTGCGGCCCTCACGGAGCATCCACGACCTCACGGCCAAGTCGGTGCGGGGCAAGTGGAAGGATCGCGCGTTTGCCGCCGGGGTTAACCGGGCGGATATTGAGCAGGGGGCTCAAGGCTTAGGGGTGGATTTAAACGAACACATCACAACCGTCATCGGGGCCATGCGGGTGATTGCCCCGGATTTGGGCCTGGTCGGCAACCTGCCGCAGTGAGGCGCGGACCACGCTGGGCGCGAGTCCGGCGGTGGCCTTGCTGAAATCGCCCCGCTGATGCGGGTATAATTGCGCCAACCAACCTCGTGCAAGCGGTTACCAACCTTCACGCCTCACCATTTACTTTTCAATACTAACTCTGGAGGTCATTTGTGGCTAAGAAAACCAACAAGAAAGTCCGCGTGGCGATTATCGGCGTGGGCAACTGCGCTTCATCGCTCGTCCAAGGCATTGAGTTTTACAGGAACACGAAGGAAAACGAGCGGGTGCCCGGCTTGATGCATGTCAACCTGGGCGGCTATCACGTTCGGGATATTGAATTTAGCGCGGCGTTTGATGTGGTGGACTCCAAAGTCGGCAAGGATTTGAGCGAGGCTATCTTGGCCCACCCCAACAACACCATCAAATTCGCCGAGGTGCCCAAACTGGGCATCCCCGTCGAGCGCGGCATGACCCACGATGGGCTGGGGAAATATGTCAGCACCAAAGTGAAGAAGGCCACCGGCCCCACCGCCGACATCGTTAAAATTTTGAAAGACACCAAGACCGATGTGGTGGTGAGCTACCTGCCGGTCGGCTCGGAGATGGCCACCAAGTGGTATGTGGAACAAGTGTTGGAGGCCGGGTGCGGCTTTGTGAACTGCATCCCGGTGTTCATTGCCTCGCAACCCTACTGGCAAAAACGCTTTCTCGAGCGCGGCCTGCCCATCATCGGCGATGATATCAAATCGCAGGTGGGGGCGACCATCACCCACCGGGTTCTCACCAATCTGTTCCGCGACCGCGGGGTGAAGCTGGACCGCACCTACCAGCTTAACTTCGGCGGCAACATGGATTTTTATAATATGCTGGAGCGCGAACGGCTGGAATCCAAGAAGATTTCCAAGACGAACGCGGTGACCTCCCAACTTGATTTTGAAATTGACGAAGACAATGTCCATGTGGGGCCATCGGATTACGTGCCGTGGCTGACCGACCGCAAATGGTGCTACATCCGCATGGAAGGCACCACCTTTGGCAACGTGCCCCTGAATTTGGAACTGAAGCTGGAAGTGTGGGACTCGCCCAACAGCGCCGGGGTGGTCATTGACGCGGTGCGCTGTATCAAAATGGCGCTGGATCGGGGCATCGCCGGGCCGCTTAAGGCCCCCGCCTCCTATTTTATGAAGACGCCGCCCGAGCAATACACGGATGATGAGGCGCGCAAAAAGACCGAGGATTTCATCGCGGGTAAGTAATTGCCATTAACCACAGATTACACGGATGGCACAGATTTTGTTGGCTGGACAGGACATCCGTGTAATCTGTGAAATCTGTGGTTTGATGTCGGAGTGGTATGCAAGCCGAAAAGACTGAATCCAAAGCGTTGACCTTCACCGGGTGGATGCGCGTGCAGACCAAGGGGGTGGTCGAACCACTCGCCGGGTTCTTTATCCGGCTGGGGATTCATCCCAACACCATGACCCTTATCGGCCTGGCGGGGAACGCCATTGGCGCCGTATTTTTGGCGCTGGGCAACATGACCATCGGCGGGATATTTATTTTGTTAAGCGGCCCGTTTGATGGCCTGGATGGCGCCATGGCGCGGCAACTGGGCCAACCCACTAAGTTCGGAGCGTTTGTTGATTCGGTGACTGACCGCTGGAGCGAGATGCTCATCCTAATGGGCTTGCTCTATTACTATCTCAACAGTGGTCAACCCAATGCCTGGTTGTATTGCCTGCTGGTCTTCGCCGCCACCATGGGCAGTGTGATGGTTTCCTACACTAAAGCGCGGGCCGAGGCGCTGGGGTTTGATTGCAATGTGGGCGTGCTCACCCGGTTGGAGCGTTACCTCATCATGGCCCCGGCGCTCGTGCTAAACATCCCCTGGCTGGCGTTATGGATTATCGCCATCCTCGCCAATGTCACCGCGCTACAACGGGCATGGCATGTGCGGAAGCAGGCGTATAAAAATCACGAGGTATAGAGGAGTTCTGTTTATGACCGTTGATCAATTCGGCATTCATATCGGCCAGCTCTATCTGCGCTACTACGGGCTTATTTTAGTGACAGGCGCGTTTGTGGCGGGGTATCTGGCTGCGGTGGAGGCGCAACGCCGGGGCAAAAACCCTGACCATGTTTGGGACGGCATTATCTGGGCGCTCATTGGCGGCATTATTGGGGCGCGTTTGTGGCATATCTTCACCCCGCCGCCGAGTATGGTGGAAGCTGGCTTCACCACCGCCTTCTATCTCAGTCACCCACTGGACGCCATCAACACCATGCAAGGCGGCCTCGGCCTGCCGGGCGCGGTGGCCGGGGGCGCGCTGGGCCTTTATCTCTTTACGCGCTTTGGCGCATTTGTGCCCGTGCCGGGGCAAATCGAAGAAAAAGCCTTGGGGCCGCTCAAGTGGCAAAACCAGGTGATGCAACACGTCCGCCTGAACTTTCTCGAATGGCTGGATATTGCCGCCGTCGGCATCCCGCTGGGGCAGGCCATCGGGCGGTGGGGCAACTTCATTAATCAGGAACTCTACGGGGCGCCGACCACGTTGCCCTGGGGCCTCACCATTGACGCGCTTCATCGGGTGCCGGGCTTCGAAGACCCCGCGCTCAAATTTCACCCGACCTTCCTGTATGAGTCGCTGGCTAACTTGCTCCTCTGTCTGGCCCTGCTCTATGTGGCGCGCCGTTATACCGCGCGCCTGAAGCCCGGCGACCTGTTCACGCTGTATGCCATTGGCTATCCGGTCATCCGCTTCCTGCTCGAATTTATCCGGCTCGATAGCTCGGAAATTTTGGGCCTCAATGCCAACCAGACCTTTATGGCGGTGGTGGCGGTGATCGCGCTGGGGGTGTTGCTCACCCGGCATCGCCGCACCCGGCGCTATGAAGTTCAGGCGCAAACCCCGGCGACCGACTAAAAACTGGCGGCTGGTTAAACCCAGGCGGATGGGACGCGTTCCATCCGCCTTTTTATTTGATGGGACTTTCGGGTGTCGGGCTTTGCCCGCGATTGGGTCTATAATTTAACGAATGATTGAAACCAACGGTCTCTCGAAACGCTTCGAAGATTTTTTAGCCGTGGATGGGGTCAACCTGACCGTGCGCCCCGGCGCGGTGCTGGCCCTGTTGGGGCCTAACGGCGCGGGCAAGACCACCACGGTGCGGATGCTGACCTCCATCCTGAAACCCTCGGCGGGTTGGGCGCGCATCAATGGTTACGATGTGGCCCGCGAGCCGGAGGGCGTGCGCCGGAGCGTGGGCGTGCTCACCGAACATCACGGCCTCTACTACCGGATGCGCGCTGCAGAATACCTCGACTTTTTTGGGGAACTGTATGGCCTCGACCACGCGACCAGCCACACCCGCGCCGCCCGGTTACTCGACCGCTTTGGCATGGATTTCGCGCGGGACAAACGCCTCGGTGAATATTCCAAAGGGATGCGCCAAAAACTCGCCCTCATCCGGGCGTTGCTCCACGACCCCCCGGTGTTGCTACTCGACGAGCCGACCTCGGCCATGGATCCGCAATCGGCCAAGCTGGTGCGCGATGCGATTGTCGAACTGCGCGCTGATCAACGTGCGATTATCCTCTGCACCCACAACCTCGTCGAGGCCGAAACCCTCGCTGACCAAATCGCCGTTATCCGACGCGGGCGGATTTTGACCCAGGGCAGTCCGGCGGCGCTCAAACGCGAATTGTTGGGGCATCCGGTCATGGAACTCCGCACCGCCCAACCCCTCAACGGCCTTGCCTCAACCCTGGGCGATTTGGTGGAGGTGCTGGATTTTGGCGCGGACTGGTTGCGGTATCGCGTGCCCGAACCGAGCCAGACCAATCCCGTGCTCCTGCAACGCCTCGCCGCCCACCATATGCCCGTTGTCACGCTGGCCGAGGTAACGCGCAGTCTGGAAGATGTCTATTTACAAGTGGTGGAGGCGGCTGACCAATGACGTTTTCGGAAATCCGCCACACCCTAGCCCGCGCGATGATCATCACCCGGCGCGAAGTGCTGGACCAAATGCGCGACTGGCGCATCATCGCCCCGATGATGGTACTCACCTTATTCTTCCCGTTGCTCATGAATTTCACGGCCAATCAGGCGGTGAACTTTGTGACGAAATACGGGGCCGAGGTCATTGGCGACCGCCTGATCCCTTTCCTGCTCATGGTGGTGGGCTTTTTCCCCACCTCGGTCTCGCTGGTGATTGCGCTCGAAAGTTTTGTGGGCGAGAAAGAACGGCATAGCCTCGAGCCGCTCCTCTCCTCACCCATGAGCGATCTGGAACTCTACATTGGCAAAACCCTCGCCGCCATGGTGCCCCCGCTCCTGGCCGCTTATCTGGGCGTGGCGGTTTATTTGGGCGGCTTGGCGTGGTCCATCGGCTGGTATGCCACCCCGACCCTGCTGGTGCAAATCCTGGCGTTGACCACGGTGCAGGCCGTGGTCATGGTGAGCGCCGCCGTGGTCATCTCGGCGCAGGTCACCTCCGTGCGCGCCTCCAATCTGCTGTCATCGTTTGTGGTCATCCCCTTCGCCATTCTCATTCAGGGCGAAAGCATCATCATGTTTTGGGCGCAATATGACGTGTTGTGGTGGGTGCTCGTCGGGCTGGTGTTGCTCACGGTTGTCCTCATCCGCATGGGCGTGCGGTTGTTTAATCGCGAAGACCTGTTGGGCCGCGACATTGATGAAATCAATCTCAAAGGCGGTTGGGCAGTTTTTCGGACTGCTTATGGTGGGGCGGGGCGCGGTTTGGGGGTGGGGGGGTGGTATCGGACTGAAGTTTGGGCGACCCTGCAACGGCTGAAGATTCCTATCGTAATTCTTACGCTGGCGTTAGCGATGGGTAGTATCATCGGGTACAATTATGCGCCACTGTACCCCTTGCCGTTAGAGATCGCCGATGTGCACGACCTCGCCAAAACTTTTGGCGAGAATGTGGCGCGATATGGCTTTGTGTCACCGTTGGGCGCGGGGTGGGTGTTGCTTACCAACTTGCGCGCCCTGGCTTTGGCCACGGGTTTGGGCGCGTTCTCCTTGGGGGTGTTGGGCGTCATTTTGCTCATGCTCCCGCTGGCCTTGGTGGGCTATTTTGCCGGACAGATGACCGCGCTGGGCATTAGCCCATGGCTGTTTTATGTGGCGTTTATTTTGCCGCACGGGATCTTTGAAATCCCAGCCGCTATTCTGACGGGCGCGGCCATCCTGCGCTTAGGCGCGAGCATCTTGGCCCCTCCGCCCGGCAAGACTTTGGGCGAAGGCTGGCTCATGGCTCTGGCCGATTGGGCCAAGATCATGCTGGCGGTCACGATGCCCTTACTGGTGGCGGCCGCTCTGGTCGAAGCGCTCATTACGCCACGGGTAGTGATGGCTGTTTTTGGCGGCTGAATAATTATGAAACGTTATCGGAAATAAGGTTTTCGTAGGGGCGTTCAATTGACGCCCCTACGAAAATACTTCGAAGACATTCGGATTGCACGCCTGAGATATCTGGCGTGTCTGTGGAAAAACATATGTCTAAACTTATTGTCCTGGGATCGGCCTGCGCTGTGCCTAGTGAAGATCATGAAAATACCCATCTGGCGTTACCGGGGCGGGATGGTAATTTCATCCTTATTGACTGCGCTGGCCAACCAGTCTTGCGTCTCCGCCGGGTCGGGCTGGATTATCACAAACTGACCGATCTCATCCTCACCCACTTCCATCCCGACCACACCTATGGCGTTTCCATGCTCATCATGGAAATGTGGTTGCGGGGGCGCACCGAAGGTTTGCGGATTTACGGCACCGCCCACTGTCTCGAACGGGTCGAGATGATGATGAAGGCCTATGACTGGGACACCTGGCCGCGCCTATTCCCCATTACTTTTGTCCCTGTGGATGAGCGCGACGGCGCGCCCGTGCTGGAGAACGCCGACTTCCGCATCTTCGCCGCGCCGGTTAAACATTTCGTCCCGACCATTGGCCTGCGCATCGAAGATAAACTCACCAATAAGACCCTGTCTTATTCCTGTGATACCGAACCGTGCCCCGGCGATTTGTGGTTGGCGCGCAACGCCGATGTGTTGTTGCATGAAGCCGCGGGCAAAGGTTTTGGCCACACCAGCGCCGGACAAGCCGGGGAGATTGCGCGCGAATCCAACGCCAAACGGTTGGTGCTCATTCACTACTGTGTGGATGGCAAGGATATTACGACCCTCGTCCCCGAAGCCGAGGCAACCTATGGCGCGCCCGTGACGCTGGCCGAAGATTTTATGGAATTAGAGTGGTAAGAGGCTGTCACCCTGTTGGCTAAAACCTCCCCGAGGGTCACTGGGGGAGGTTTTTTTGTGAATAAGGAGAATACCTATGTCGCGATATTTGTCCCTGTTACTTTGTTTCGTGTTATTGGGAAGTGTGGCAACCCCGGCGGTGGGGAATGCGCCCCGCGCGGACACCCGCACCCCCGGCGGGTCCCCGGCCCCCGCGCGGGTGGAGGCCTCCCGCCCGGGTCGCCTCATCACGCTTTATGCCGACCCGGTTTACAAACCCTATCATGTGCCGGTGCCCGCCGCAGTGACGCAAAGACTCAAAGGCCCCGGCGCGCAATCGGCCACCATTACCGTCAGATACACTGGTTTTTCACCGGAGGCTCAGGCGGCTTTCCAGAGCGCGGTGGACATTTGGCAAACGCTCATTAATTCACCAGTGGTAATTAAAGTGGATGCGTATTGGACAGCCTTAGGTGATGGTGTATTAGGCTCCGCCGGACCGTGTAACTATAAAATAAACTTCACTAACTCACCGGCCCCAGATACCTGGTTTCCCATTGCCCTCGCCAACTCCCTTGCTGGCTCCGATTTGGATACGACTTCAATCTGTAATAATAGTGACCCGTCTGGTTACGATATTCGGGCTCAATTTAATAACACGGGGATCCCTTGGTACACTGGCACGGGCACGCCGGGGTTTGGCGAATATGATCTCACCAGCGTGGTTCTGCATGAACTGGGGCACGGCTTGGGTTTTACTGGCTCCATGGCTTCTGATGGCTCTACAGGCAGTTGGGGGAGTGGCGGATCTGAACCAGACTACTATGACCGCTTCGTAGTGAATGGCACGGGGCAATTGCTGATTTCCGACTTTCCGAACGCTTCAGCCGCATTATTGGCTCAGCTTACGAGCGATTCCATTTTCTGGAACGGGGCCAATGCCATCAAGGCCAATAGCAACACCAGACCCAAATTGTATGCTCCGGCGACTTGGTCCTCTGGTTCCAGCATTGCCCATCTTGATGAAGGCACCTATGCGGCGGGTAATGCCAACGCGCTGATGACCCCATTTCTGAATAATGGCGAGTCGGTCCATAGCCCCGGCCCCATCACTTTGTGCCTGTTCAAAGATCTTGGCTGGTCGGTGAATGCTTCATTACTGACCAGCGCGCCGGTCACAGCGTCTGCCGGCCCGGCCCCCCAATTCGATCCGCTTGATGCAACGACCATCTTCTTGCCTCTCATCATGCGTCCGGCCGATACGGCGTGTTAATGCCGCCAGCATTTCAAACGTCACCGCCGCTTCCATCGGAAGCGGCGGTGACGTTTAACGGGTAAGGCTTGGACGTAAAAATGGTTTTATCCGGTTTGGGCTTTCTGCTCCTCGGTGACCACCCGGCACGTCGCGTGCATGAAATGAAAATCGCCGCGCGGCGGCACCAGGTCCATCACTTCCACCACCTCGACCTGCATCTCGCCCAACTGAATCTGGTCGCCGACCTTGGGCATGGCTTTTAGATTGAGAATAGTCCCCGCATGTTCGCCGCTGGGAATAACGATGCTGACTTTGTAAACCATGCCGACCTCCTAGCGCCGGGTCAAGTGCCGATGGCGCAATTTGAACGATAAATCCGCCGCCAGATTACGGTACACAATCATTCCGATGCGGGTGTCGTTCTGGCACAACTGCTCAAACGCCTCGCGCCCGATGGCATTCACCACCGCATCGGTCACGCACCGCACCGTGGCTGACCGCGGGCCGCGGTCCACCAGCGCCATTTCCCCGACCACCTGGCCGGTGCCGAGATTCACCACCGTGCGCGGCAGGCTCTCGCGCCCCTCGCCAATCGTCACCTCCACCAACCCATCGTGGACGATATACATCTCTTCGCCCTCTTCGCCCTGGGTGGTGACCGTATCGCCTTTGCGATAATGCACCTCGTGGCAGATGCCCGCCACCCGCTCCAACTCGGCGTCGGTCAGCCCATCAAAAAACTCCACGCCTTTGAGCAGTTCAACCATTTCCATCGGCTTGCGTCTCCTGTGACTTGAGTCAATCGGCTATCGAATAGGCCAGCATTAATTCATTGTAACCGTTCAGATGGTGGTGAGATTAGGCCGTAACCTTTGTCATGTTCGGCA